>JAKAJM010000006.1 GCA_021813765.1 Nitrospirota bacterium | reverse complement strand
GGGCCGGTCCGGGAAAGGGGCCAGTCCTGTGGACTCCAGAAGGTCAGTTATCCTCCGCTGGCGCTCGACACCCCCCTGCCCGAACAGCCTTGCGAAGAACTCTACATTTTCAAATACGGAGAGTGTCGGATACAGGTTTTTCCCGAGCCCTTGCGGCATGTACGCTATCCGGGGGCAAACCCTGCGGCGGTGTCCCGGATCGGCCATGCTGCCGCCCAACACTTCGACCGTCCCGTCCTGGATCCGGCGTGCACCGGCAAGCAGAGAAAACAGGCTCGATTTGCCCACGCCGTCCGGGCCGATAAAGCCAACCATGCATCCGGAGGGAAGCTCCAGATTTATATCGTCTAAAGCCAATGTTTTACGATATCGCAGGCGGACCCCCTGCAATCTGGCCACGGCCTGCCCTGCGGATGCGGCGCCATTTATTTGGACATGCTCGTTCATAGCGGCGGTATTTTTACCTGAAGGTTGGGCGGCCACGGTTTTTTGGGATCAAGGCGGATATAGGCCACGCCCCGCACTCCGGTCTTGATTCTGGTAATATACTTTCTGAGCCCCGCAGGGGGAATGTGAGCCTTGAACCGGAACATCAGCTTCTGGCGTTCTTCCTTTGTTTCCACGTACTTGGGTGTAAACTGGGCCTCTGCGGACACGAATGTCACATAGGCCGGTATAACCCACTGCGGGGCGGCGTCGAACACCAGGTGGACTTCTGTGCCAAGCGGGACTTCCCCGGCCACATCTGTCGGAAGGAAGAAAGTCATGTACACATCGGTCAGATCAACCAGGGTCAGCACCGTGCCCCCGTTGCTGACCACTTCGCCTGGCTGGGCGACCCGGTACTCAACACGCCCGTCACGAGGCGATTTCAGGACGCTCTCATTTATATTTGCCTGGACACGTTCTATGGTGGCCTGAGCGGCCTTGACGGCCGACTCCTTGGCGGCGATCTGTTCACGCGCAGTCACGATAGCGGCCTGGGCGGCGTCAACCTGTGCATGCGCGGCTTTCAGCGAAGCGGCTGCGCTCAGCATCTGTGCGCGATCATCGTCTTCCTTCTGCTGCGAAGTGGCTCCCTCCACCGCCAATATGGAAGAGCGATTGAAGCTCTTCTTGGCCACATCGAGCTCAGCCTCGCGCTGCGCGACTATCGCCAGATCAGCCGCTTTTTCGCTTTCCCGCTGCGCCAGTTCGCCCCGGGCTGTCGCAGCATCGTACATCGCCTGATGCCAATTGGCCTCGGCCACCCTGCGCTGGGCTTCGAGGACGTCAGTGTCCATTATCGCCACCACTTGCCCGGCCTTGACGAAGTCGCCTTCGTCCACAAGTATCGTTTTGATGCGCCCGGCCATTTTGGCGGCAACGTTTATCTCGGTAGCCTCGAGACGGCCGTTGCAACTGGCTATCCACGCATTCTTTCTTTTCCCAGCAATTAATTGCCAGGCGGCAAAGGCCAGGACGCCGATAACGAATGCCGCCGCGGTCCTGATCAACCATTTTTTCTTCTGCATGGTCATTGCCCTTTCTCCATTTCTTTAGCGGAGGATGATTCGGGATTGGGCTGTGCTCTATCTACCGCGCCGCCTCCCAGAGCAGAGTATAAATTGACATTGCTGGCAAGCAGCGCCTGACGCTCCTGCACCAGCGCCTGCTCGGCAGCGTATTGGTCCCGCTGGGCATCGAGCACCTCAAGATATGACGCCGCTCCATTCTGGTATCGCAACCACGCGAGCCGCACACGTTCGTTCTCGTCCGCCAGCGTGGCCTGTTGGGCGACAACCTGCTGTGCAAGCCAGCGGCGTTCTGCCAGCGCGTCAGCGACCTCGCGGAAGGCAGTCTGAATGGTTTTTTCATAGCTGGCTACAGCTTCATTGCGAAGCGCTTCTGATAAGGCGAGGTTGGCCCGCAGCCGGCCGCCGGTGAAAATAGGCAGTGATATGCTTGGCGTAAAACTCCAGACACGGCTGCTCCATCCGAACAGATGTTTCAGCTCCGTGCTGGCGGTGCCCAGGTCCCCTGTCAGCGTAATGCTCGGGAAAAAGTCGGCGCGGGCGGCCCCGATATTTGCGTTTTCCGCCTTCAGCTGATCCTCGGCTGCGATCACATCCGGACGGTTAAACAGCAGGTCTGAAGGCAGTCCCGCCGGAATCTGCCGCGCAAAATAGGGCGCGACCTGCGACAGCAATTGAACAGAAGGCGTAACTGGCGCGCCGACCAGAAGCGTCAGCGCGTTCAGGTTCAGATCGCGCTGGCGCTGTAGACCGGCCAAGTCGGCACGAGCCTGATTCAGGAGCGATTCTGCCTGAACGGCATCCAGTTTTGGCGCCGCACCCACCTCATAGCGTCTCCTGGTAATGCGATACGACTCCTTCCGGTCGGCAATCGTTTTCCTCGCAATGGCAATGCGTTCATCCAATGCGCACTCCAAGAGATAAGTATTGGCGACCTGGGCCACGAGACTGACAACGGCAGCGCGTCTGGCCTCCTCAGTGGAAAAATATGATTCCAACGCCGCCTTTTTCAGACTGCGAATCCGGCCCCAGAAGTCCAGCTCCCAAGTGCTGAGATTAAGGGTAGCCGCGTATGTGGAGATGTTCATCGGGGCGCCGGTGAACGACAGATCGGCCGGAGTCCGCGACCGGTCGTAAAGCGCGCCGGCGCTGATGCTGGGCAGCAGCTCGGAGCGCTGGATGCCATATTGGGCGCGGGCCTCTTCCACCCTCTGTATCGCTATTTGCAGATCCCGGTTGTTTTCGATCGCCTGGCTGATCAGCCCCTGGAGGCGCGGGTCCGTGAAAAAGTCGCGCCAGCCAAGCCGCCCGATATTCACAGAGACCTGTTTTCCGGTCACTCCCGGATATGATGCGGACGTGGGCAAAGCAGGCCTCTTGTAGGAAGGTATAAATGAGCAGCCTGCTAAAATCATTGTAAGAATGCTGCATAAGATCTTGTATTGTCTCATCGGCCACGTCCTTACCACAATTAAGAACTCACGGCCGCCAGGATGCAGCCCCTAGTCTTTTGGTTAAAGGCTATCACCAACCGGATAAAATTCAACCTTGAAAACTATAAAGAAGGCCCTCCGGCGTCACAGGCGTTTCTTTCAATGTATGAGCCGATGTTAAATGGCTGCCTCTCTCCGCGAATTTTATCCGTTTCTTTATTGCTCTACGGATAAAAAGCAGCTTGACACGCCCGGTCAAGAGCATAAGCTTGGGAAGGAACGGAAAAAACGGAATAACGTGGCCAAGTTTCTTAAAAGGAGAACAACATAAACGTACTTTTAAAAATATTTGGAAGGCCGTCTCATCCCTCCGAACACAAGCACGGTTACGATATTGCCTTATTTGATGATCTGATCGAGACTGCGCGGAAAGAGACGGATGAAACCTTGGCCAGCCTGGGGAGCAGGACCGGGGGACTCAGCGACGATGAAGCCGAATCTCTCCTGGAAAAATACGGGCCGAATGTCGCGGTAAAGGAAGAAAGAAAGTCGGCGATATTCCGCCTCGCCGGCAACGTAAAGAACCCCTTGGTCGTGCTCCTTGCGGTACTTGGACTTGTCTCCTGGTTTACAGGCGACATGCGCGCAACCAGCGTCATCTTTCTGATGGTTATACTTGGCATCTCTTTAAGATTCGTGCAGGAGATGCGGTCGGACCAGGCTGCCACAAAATTGAAGGCCATGGTAAGTACAACTGCCACTGTGCTTCGCAGCGGGATAAAAAAGGAAATCCCTCTAAGGGAAATAGTGCCTGGAGACATCGTTATTTTGTCAGCCGGAGACATGATCCCCGCAGATGTGCGCCTCATTTCGGCAAAAGACCTGCACGTAAACCAAGCCACACTCACCGGAGAGGCAGTACCGGTCGAAAAGAACGCGGAGCGCTGCCGGACCTCCTGTCGAAACCTCTTCGAACTGTCCAATGTCTGCTTCCTTGGTTCCAATGTGGAAATAGGATATGCTACGGCAGTGGCTGTTTACACGGGCGGAAGCACCTATTTTGGAAGACTCGCAATAAGCATTGTCGGCCAGCGCATCCTCACCAGCTTCGACAAGGGCGTGAACAGGTTTTCGTGGCTTATGATCAGGTTCATAACGGTGATGGTGCCGTTGGTTTTCCTGCTCAACGGCATATTCAAGGGTAACTGGGCAGAAGCCTTCCTTTTCGCGCTTTCAGTGGGAGTGGGCCTTACTCCGGAAATGCTTCCAATGATCGTCTCCGTAAACCTGTCAAAGGGCGCCATCGTCATGTCGCGAAAGAAAGTCATCGTCAAGCGTCTTAATTCCATACAGAATTTTGGCGCAATGGACGTCCTATGCACCGACAAGACCGGCACGCTGACAATGGGCAGGATCGTCCTTGAAAAACATGTAGACCTTGAGGGCGAGGAAAATCGCCGTGTACTGGAGTACGCCTACCTGAACAGTTACTACCAGACGGGACTCAAAAACCTAATGGATACCGCCATACTGGAACACGAGCACCTGGAAGGCTCCCTAACCGGCGGAGGCGGTTTCCATAAAGTGGACGAAATACCCTTCGATTTTGTGCGGCGCAGGATGTCCATTGTCGTGGAAGATGCCGGCGGCGAACACATAATGATCTGCAAGGGCGCAGTGGAGGAAATATTCGCGGTATGCGCGCGTGTCGAACTGAAGGACCGGGTGCTTGCGCTTGATGCCTCGCACCATAACCGCAAGGCTGAACTGCTTGTAAACAGATTCAATGAGCAGGGTTTCCGGGTCATCGCCCTGGCCTACAAGAAAGTACCGGAAAAATCAAGGGAATATACGGTCGCAGACGAATCGGATCTGAACCTTTTGGGGTTTCTCGCTTTCCTCGATCCCCCAAAGGAGACGGCGGCCTCTGCCTTGCGGGAATTGCATGAGAGCAGTATCCAGGTGAAGATACTGACCGGCGACAACGAGGTCGTCACCAAAAGCATATGCCGCCAGGTGGACCTTCCTGTTGAAGGCATCCTCGTCGGAGGTGCGATTGAAAAAATGAGCGATTCGGACCTTGAAAAGGCGGTCGAGCATACCACTATCTTTGCAAAACTTTCGCCGGCCGACAAGGAGCGCATAATCGAGGCCTTGCGGCAAAAGGGGCACGTAGTGGGCTTCCTTGGCGACGGGATCAATGACGCCCCCGCGCTTAAAGGCTCCGATGTCGGCATATCAGTGGACACGGCGGTTGACATAGCTAAAGAATCCTCGGACATTATCCTCCTTGAGCACAGCCTGACCGTTCTTCAGGAAGGCGTCCTAGAAGGCAGAAAGGTTTTCGGCAACATCATCAAATACATCAAGATGGCAGCCAGCTCCAATTTCGGCAATATGTTCAGCGTTTTGGGTGCCAGCGTCTTTTTGCCGTTCCTGCCCATGCTGCCCATACAGGTGCTCACCAATAATCTGCTCTATGATTTCTCCCAGACCGCGATACCAACGGATTCAGTTGACCGGGAATGGACCCAAAAGCCCCGGAGGTGGTCCATAAAAGACATACGCAGGTTCATAATCCTGATAGGCCCAATAAGCTCTATCTTCGATTATGCGACGTTTTTCATAATGCTCTACGTGTTTCACACATGGAAAGACCCGGCACTCTTTCAGACCGGCTGGTTCGTGGAGTCCTGCTTCACCCAGACTCTCATAATACACGTCATAAGGACGAACAGGATACCCTTCGTCCAGAGCAGGGCCAGTCTGCCCCTTGCCCTTACCTCTCTTGCCATTGTCGCGGCCGCGGGCCTTTTGCCTTTTTCCCATATCGGCCGTCCATTGGGGTTCGTGCCATTGCCCGGGCGATATTGGGCGTTTCTTGCCGCCATGCTCATTGGGTATGTCGCTTTAACGCAGATAGTGAAAGTCTGGTATGTCAAGAAATACGGAGACTGAAGTCTGAGCCGCCGGCCGGGTCCGATACTTACTGCGAAAAGATCGAAATCAGAGGGCAGCAGAAGAAACAAAGATCATTTCTGAGCAGAACTCTCCAGGATTCGCAGGGGCCCAGGTTCAGGATAGGCCTGCATGATAAAATCAAACTATGTACGAACCAGTCCAAACGGCCGGTTTTGCGAGTGAAATCGTATGCAGGGACAATTCAAGAAAGTACTATCGTTTCAGACCTTCGCGGTTTTACGGGGGCATATCAACAGCCGATTGCGTTGGGTGCTGTCTCAAATGCGTTTTCTGCTGGGCCTGGAAGGAAGCCGCGAAACCTGATATCCATGGAAGCTTCCATGCGCCCGCTGATGTTGCTGGAAGGCTTGCCTCCATAGCAAAAAGAAAAAATTTAAGACAAATGAGGATCAGCGGAAACGAGCCGACTATCTGCAGGGAACATCTGATAAGTGTTCTCGAACTTATACCGGAGGACGCTCTTTTCATCCTTGAGACCAATGGAATACTTATCGGCAGCGACCCGTCATATGCAAAGGACCTCTCAAGGTTTTTAAATGTTCATGTGAGGATAAGCCTTAAGGGGACATGCGAAGAGGAATTCTCGCGGCTGACAGGCTCCGTCCCGGAAGGCTTCCAACTACAGCTAAGTGCGATCGAAAACCTGATGCGGCATGGAGTCAAAACCGGGCCGGCGTGCATGGTGAGCTTCAGCCCTCCGGAAAATGTCATGAGGCTCGGGAGGAGACTCAGGGCGATACACCCTGATCTTGAGGACTTTGAGAAAGAGGAGCTGATCCTTTATCCCGCCGTTGAGGAAAGGCTCAGGAAATTTGGCATCAAATATTTTACGGCTTACAGGCCGGAAAGAATTCCTAAGGAGCAGATCTGAATCCGGGATCATGCGAGAAACGCCTGGTCCTTGTAAAAACATCCATCATATTGGCACATGATAAATATGCAGCCCGAAACGCATTTTCGCTGTGAAATGCCTTCCTGGATGAGCGTTATCAGAGATAGCGAAAAACTTTCGTATTTGATCAAACATTCAAGATACAGACCCGGCATCCTTGTAGCAATAGGCAGGGGAGGATTTGTCCCGGCAAGAATATTGTGTGATCATCTTCTTTTAAGGGATATGACCAGCATAAAAGTTGAACACTGGGGAGTCGCAAAACCAAGAAAAAAAGCGGTCATAAAGTTTCCGTTATGTGCGGATATTAAAGCCAAGCGGGTTTTGCTTGTTGATGACATTACGGACACCGGTGAGACTCTGAGGATATCGCTTGAGTATCTAAAAGGATTCGCACCCAAGGAAATCAGGACGGCGGTGCTGGTGCACAAGGCCACTTCCAGGTTTCAACCTGACTACTATGTCAGGAAGATAATAAAATGGCGCTGGGTTATTTTCCCCTGGCACATCAGGGAAGACCTCACGGGTTTTATCCAGGGCATGGAAGCTGAGGGCATCCGATCCTGGCAAAGCATTTACAGTGAGCTTAAAAGCAGGTATGGCATCAGCATTAAAAGCAAGACGATCAAGGAGATCTTATCGGAACTCGAAGCAAACGAGTTTCATCATAGCTCCTGAACGTATTCAAGGGACTGCATAAAAATGACATTAACGGAGCTGGTCAAACAGTTTGGAGGAAGGTTCTCCAGTGAGCTTGGCATCACTCTTTCCAAGCTCGATACCGGCGAGATCTTCAAGTGGCTGCTTGCTTCAGTCCTTTTCGGTGCGCGGATATCGCAGGCCATTGCCAAAAAGACTTACAAGGAGTTCGAAAAAAAGAAAGTTACGACCCCGCAAGCCATCCTCAAGACGGGTTGGGACAGGCTGGTAGAGATACTTGACCGCGGCGGTTATGCCAGATATGACTTCAAGACCGCAACGAAACTCCTTGATATGAGCAGGTCCCTTCTGGATGAATACGGTAGTGACCTCAACGCATTGCATCTCTGTTCCGCGGACAGCACGGAATTGGAGGCAAGGATCAAGTCTCTCTCAAAAGGCATCGGAAATGTAACTGCAAATATATTCCTGCGCGAGATGAGAGGGTTATGGCTTAAAGCAGATCCCTTGCCTCAGGAACTCGTCATTTCGGCGGCGAAAGACCTTGGAATCATCCCGGCAAGTTCCGGTGACGGAAGGAGGATACTGGAGCAGCTTCTTGATCTATGGCGAAAAGAGGGAAGAAGTACGGCGGATTTCGCTGACCTTGAATCCGCACTCCTCCGGGCAGGGCTTGCCATTAGAAGAAGAAAGTCCCGAAAAAGCAGGGGAACCCGCATGAAAAAGGAACAATTTGTTTAGATCTTCTTTAGAGATGATAGAAGTTACGTGTAGAGCGGACATCCGGGCGATGGCTTTCCAGTGCCATATAAAATCAAGAGAGGTGTGAAGATGCTGCAAAAGGGAGAGAAGCCGGGTAAGGGCATTTACGTATGTCTTGAATGCGGGGCAGAACAAAAGCTGAATACGGAAAAGGAACCGCTGAAGGAATGTCATTGCGGTGGAATCGACTTTAAAGAAAAAGAAGCGGAAATCCCGCACAAAAAATGAATCATTTGGAGGAATTGATAATGCAAGTTTATTCGCGGAGCGAAGCTCTCTTATCTCAGACAGGCTCACAAGAGTTCCATCAAACATCGCCATGAAAAAATATTCCGAAGCTGACATGTAAAAAAATACTGCTATGATCTTTCCATGGAAAGGGCCATCCGGGAATGGAACATTCTGGCCACGGCGCAAAGAAGGCAGGAAAACTGTTTATTGCGTTTTTTAAGAAATTCAGGCGAATTCTGGCACTCCGGATATCGCGACGTTGTTCTGGGTCATGTTGCGGACGTGCAGGCCTTTCTGGAAGCATTGGAGGACGCAAGACTGAAAAAACCTGGAAAGCTGAGACCGCTTGGCCAGGTCGTTCCCATAGAAAAGAATTTTCAATTTGAAGCAGCCGATTTCTTGGACAAGGCGATGGAAGCAGTCTCCCCCTATATTGCTCGGTTGGAAGGCAGCAAATTTTTCGTACGGGTAGTAAGGAGAGGGCATAAAGGCGAGATTTCAAGCCAGGATACGGAAAAGAAACTCGACAGTTTCATTTTGGAATCCCTCAAAAAAGAGGGAAAAGAAGCCAAAGTCAATATCGAAGAGTTCGACTTGATGATCGTTCTGGAGACCGCTGGAAATTTGGCCGGCATCGGTATTATCAATAGGGAATTGAAGGCGAAATACCCTTTTATAAAAATCAAATAATCCGGCCAATTTGCATATAACTGAAAAAAAACTCGCTTGACAGCGCGCCGCTTGATTGCCTGGAATTCATGCAGAAATCCATAAAGAATAAATCATTGGAGGTTGATTTATATCCCGAGCATTTCTTTGCAAATCCTGCAAAAGCCGGGCCCCTTCCTGTCGGTATCATCGATGCTATTTGAAAAATACATAATACAGGCAGGGGAGTCACAATGGTCAAGACCGCAGGCATGTCCCAGCTCGTGCACTGCCTCCTTGACCGCCCTGTCAAGAAACAGCCTTCTGTCAGGCCTCAATCCATAAAACTCCTGATGCAGCCTGGCCAAAGAAATTATCACTACACTCGAGTTCACATCCGCTTCGCCGAATACAAAATTCAGCCCCGGGACATAAAGATCTGCATTTGTAACCCCGATGATCAGTTCATGTGGATTGCTCCTGAGCATCTTCAGCGTTCCGAGTATTTCATCGGCATTATACTGTTTTTTTTGCGAATCGTAGGATATTTCTGGAAGAGGGGTCTCTTTCCCCGACGTTGCACCCCAAGGGAATATTTTCACCAGGCCTGCCAGCATCGCGTCAAGGACTTCGGGTTCCACGCTCCCGACGGGAAGGATCTTTATCTGAATTTTAAATACCGGTTCCCGCTCTTTTTTCAAGCCTTGCTTTCCACGAGCACATTTTCTTCAGAGACGAAAAACCTCTCTTCCAGCCTCTTCATGATCAAAGGCATGGTGGTATATTCCATTTCCTCAAGGCCGAGTCTGTGCGGTTCGAACGGGCCGTGTCTTCGCATGTAATCGGCTACCTGGTTGGCCTTTTTCCTGGCTTCATCAAAGGCCGGATCATCGAAAAGGTCCCTGGCGCCGATAAGTCTGCCTTCAGCTATCTGGAATCCGGCCGCTATCACCCTTGGAGGTCCGTCAAACCTCGATGGGTTTGCCTCGCGTGTGGCCACCGGCATAAGAGGCCCATTATGAGAGCCCCTCATCCACCCCTCGACCAAATGCGGGAAGGCAAATGGCTCAAGCACCTCACCGACTGCCGGCAGGCCCGACTGGCATCGCACGATCATGACAGGGTCGTCCTTTCCCACATATTTGCCCGCTATAAGGCTCAGCTTCTGCGTGGATGCCACAGCCGCCTGCAGGCCGTCTTTCCGGTGGACGTTTTTTAGCACAAACTGTCCAGTGGCACCTATGAACATCAGAAGATCGTATATCTCCTCCGGCGTGGACAACAGGATTTTTCGGTTTTTTCGTATGTCGAGCACTTCGAAAACAAATCCTTCGTGCATTGCCGGATCTATTACAAGCCCTGCGGTATTGAAGGGGTCCGCAAAGATCTTGTATAAGGGCAGATTCCATGCGCCGGGCGAAGTCTTGTCCGCCATGAAGATTATGACCGGCTCGCTTCTTCTCTCCTCGAACTCCATCTCCGCAAAACCGGGCCCCATACCTTTAACGGTGCCCGAGAAGGAATCTTTAAGAAGATCCTGCCCGGCTCCGTAAAGCTTCAATTTTTTTGCTATATTTGTGCACATGACAAATGTGTCCCAGGCAAGCCCGTGAATCTCGGAGTTTTCAATGCCTTTTTGATGGGTCATTATAAGTTCGAGATCGTCACCGCAGTGAGTGACATGGTAGTCAATGATCTCTCCCTTCTGTTTTGAAATTTCGAGCATTTCCCTTGCCGCATCATAGAGATCCATATGGATGCTAGAGTGCCCCACATACCCGCCCACATCAGCCTTTATTACGCTCAATGTAATCCTGTTTATAGATGCTCCCTTTTTTTGAGACTGTAAATAACAACCGAAACCCTTTTAGTTAAATGCTATTTGAGAAAATGAGGGTTGTCAAAAATGCCATGCTTCCAAAGCTCTAATCAGCGCACCTCTTGCCGATCAAGACTGAACATTTTGAATGCGAAAGTATATTCCTGGACACACTGCCAATCATTCCCGTGATTCCGGTCAGCCCGCGGCATCCGACCACTATCAGATCGGACCTTAAATTCTCAGATGCTGCCAGTATCCGGGCAGAGGGAGAGCCCTCCTCGGTTAAAATGCGTATATTTTCAAATCGCCTGCTTAAATAAGTCCTGGCATGATCGACAATCATGCTTGACCTCATACGCTCAGATTCCATGGCAGTTTCGGCCATCTTGATATATCTTTCCCTGATTTCAGGCGCTACTGTAAGAGGTATATCTGAAAGAATCGGCGGCGTTACGTTCAACACGGCAACTTCAGAGCTGTCAGGTAACGGCATCGAAGATAAAAAATCCTGGGTGGCAATTGACTGGTCCGAGCCGTCGGTCGCAAAAAGTATTTTTATTTCCCCCGGTTTGGCGCTCAAAGGCAGCTTTGTGACGAGGACAGGAATGGTGGATCTGATAGCAACAGCTCTTGTAACGCTCCCCAGAAAGAATGATTCGATCCCGGTTATTCCCCGGGCGCCCATAACTATCAGATCCATGCCGGCCTCTGCCGCTTTTTCAACTATGACCTGCTTGGCAGACCCTTCAATAACGGCTGTGCTGATTTTTGCTTTCACAGGTTTTAAAATACTCAAGGCGGAATTCAATATCCCGGGCACAAGCAATTTTCTGAGATCTTTTATCGCTTGATGGAATTTCTCACTGTAAGGGAAATATCTGCCATGGAGCGCATGAAAAACCGTAATTTCATCATCCCGCGAAAAATTTAAAAGGGTCAGGAATCTGGCTGCTCCTTCCGAATATTCGGAACCATCGACCGCAAGCAGTATTTTCATATCGGCCATCCTCTGATTCATAGATTATATGAAAAGGCAATGGCGGGCCAGAGGCGATTTTCGCTGCCGCCTGGAAGACTAAAAACCTTTTTCCTCCGAAGGGCAACGAACATTCAATCGTGATCGGGCAAAGTGTCACTTACGCCTCGGAGGGTTTAATGATATTTGAATCTTCCGGCCCGTTTTCGAGATATGTTCCAATAAAAAACATGCCTACAGGTTTCAGCCCCTGTGCCGTTCCTGCGTGTATTCCCAAAGGTGGCGTCCGCCGTCCACCCGTATCACCTCACCGGTGATGAATTCGCTTTTCAAAAGGACCATTGCTATCGAAGACACTTCCTCCACCGTTCCCAATTTTTTTAAAGGCACGGTTTTCTCCATACTCTTAAGATATGATTCGTCCTTTCCTGCAGGCGGGAGAATGAGTCCCGGCGATATGCCGTTTACAGTAATTTCCGGGGCAAACTCGACGGCCATCATCCTGGTCATCGAAAGAAGGACCTGCTTGCTCCAGATGTAGGCCACATGCGCCCAATCATAGCCGGTCACCCTAGTGTCTATGAGGTTCAGGATATTGCCTTTGCCAAAAAGGCGGGCAAAATCCCTGGAGAGCACAAACGGAGCCCATGCATTCACCTCCACGCTGTCCCAAAAGTCCTTTAATGTAACATTGCTTACAGAGCTTGCGGGAAATATGGCAGCATTGTTCACAATGATGTCGAGTCCGCCAGCCAGTCTGCCAGCCTCCTCTATAAGCCCGTCATATCCGGCCTTCCCGTCCCCGGCACTCCGGTGAAAATCTGCATCCACAAGCCAGCATTTCGCACCAGTTTCCGATATCTCGCGGCAGGTATCGGCCGCTGCTTCACCCGGCAGAAATTGTATTACGACATCAGCGCCCTCGCGGGCAAGAGCAAGCGCTATGGCGCGCCCGATCCTCCGGGCAGCTCCCGTAACAACCGCCTTTTTCCCTGCAAGGTCACGCAACATTTTCGGCTGGTTTGAGCATGTTCATTCTTGAAAATCTCAGAAACGGTTAACCTAAAGAGCGTTCAGCCAAAGCATATGTCATTTTTTTGCGAAATAAAGTTTTTTGTCCTAAAAAGCGGTCAGAAAGAGGCTGTCATATGGGAAAAAAATGGGGCGACTTTTACGCCGCCCCATTTTTGATTTCACCTGGTCTAGGCAGTTGCCGCTTTGCGGCGCGCAACGCCGGTGACCCTGTTAATTATGGCCGTTTCGCTCAAAAGGACGGCGAAGCCAAGCGCAAGCATTGCCACAAGGGACAGGGCCATCGGGTTAATGCCTACGAGTGAGAGTATCCCTAAAGTTATCGCACCCAGACCTACCAGGACCTGCATGCCCGAAGCGGCAGAGACGGCCTCACGCATGACCTCCCGGACTATCTCCCTCTGCTCGGATATCTGGCTCATGAGAGAATTCGCGCGCGCCGTTGCGCCTGCGCCAAGAAGCACCGATACTCCATAGATGATGGCGGCGATTGGCGTGAGGACAAGCGGCTGAAGACCTATAAGAGCCAGCACTCCAAGGGCAATGCCCGCAATCCCGGTCGCAAACTCGGCGGTTATGCCCAGTCCGAATTCAGTTACGTCCACGGGGACACGCGCCAATGAGAATATGTTTGAAAATCTGGCAGTAATGGCGCCGCCTTCAAACAGCAGTGATGCCCCGATTGCCATTGTCGCAATCGGCAGCATGAGCTCAGGAAACTTGCCTGCAAGGCCTATGATCGACAGCACTACGGCCCCTGTGCTGACAAACCCTTCGCCCAGTGCGCCGGTCGTGATCATTCTAGTCGATCTCTTTTCGGTAACTTCCTGCATGGTTGACATGGTATTTATCCTCCTCTCTCGATCACCTACCAGGTAGGCTGCTATTCATTCCGGGAAAACCGGCCTCCGTTTTTCCCGCTGAAAGGGATTTTCACCTCCCTTTCCGATTAAATGCTATAACCGCCCTGACACGTTGTCAAAAGATATGCTGTCGCTGTCCCAGCGAGCCCAGCCATGCAATTTCAAGTAAACTATAGATAAAGTCTTTTAGAGGAGATGCAAGCGGGATATGGAAGAAAAAATCAGGACAAATAGCGGCATTCTTATACACGTTTCAGCGCAGGAAACCGCCGAAAGGGTGCGCATCACTTTAAATACGGAGGAGGCCGGACGCCTTGTCCTTCACTGGGGCCTTAGCAATCATCCGCATGAGCCGTGGCGAATCCCCCCCCGTGAGTCCTGGCCCGAGGGAAGCCGGGCTTTCGACTCTTCGGCCGTGCAGACTCCCTTCGGAAAAAATGGACGCATAGCCATGGAGCTTGAAAAGCCTGCCGGCGCCAGGTGGCTTAATTTCGTGCTTTTTTCCCCCAGCGAAGGCCGGTGGGACAACAACAACGGGCGGGACTACCGCATCGAGGTCCCCGCTCCTGAAATCCCTGCCGCGCCGCTTCCCCCGGGCTCCGCTTCGATTGCCCTGGAAATAATAGGCAAGGAGATGGGCAGGCAGGGATGGACCCTCATGCACCGGTTTGACCTCTGCCATGAGCTTCTGGACAGAGTGCCGGCGGGCGATGCCGAAGGCCTTTCATTAATATATGTCTGGCTCCGTTTTTCCGCTTTGAGGCAGCTCGACTGGCAGAGAAACTATAATACCAAGCCCCGCGAGCTTGGGCACTCCATGGACCGCCTCACACTGAAAATCGCGGACCGGTATACCCAGGCCGCCCCCGGGGAGCGCGAGCTGATAAGGCTTATCATGACAACACTCGGAAGGGGCAGCAACGCCCAGCGTGTGCGCGACGAGGTGCTAAATATCATGCACCGCCACCACATTAAAGAAGTTTCCGGACATTTCATGGAGGAGTGGCACCAGAAACTGCACAATAACACCACGCCCGACGATGTGATAATCTGCGAGGCCTATCTGGAATTCCTCCGCTCAAACGGGGACCTGGAGCGTTTTTACCGGAGGGCGGAGGACTGCGGGGTGACAAGGGAGCGCCTGCGGAGCTATGAAAGGCCGATAACCACGGACCCGGATTTCGTTCCGCACCTGAAGGACGCCCTTATCAGGGATTTTGAGCATTTCCTTGGCATTCTTAAAGAGGTCCATTCGGGGGCGGACCTGGGCATAGCCATGCTGAACGCAAGGCACCTTCTGGGCAGGGAAATGCAGTCCCTGCTGGACTTTATCTGGGCAAACCAGGACAGCCCGGATGCCGTGGCCCTGCTCGAAAAGGCACTTGAGGCGCGCCGCTGGATATCAAAGGAGTTCACCGGGCCCGCGCACAGGGTGCGGGATCTCCTGTTTCTGGATATCGCTCTGGAGGATTTTGTCCGGGCGGTCGTGGAAAGGAGCATGGGGCAGCTGGATACCGGGCAGACCGTCCATGCCATTGGCCATTGCCTTGCGAATGTCTCCCTGACGCACTCCGATGAGGAATTCTCCATTTCGGAAAAATTCTGGAAGCGGCTGCTTATGGATACGAAAGGATACGGCAGAGAGTGGTCCATGCTTGCGGAGTCCGGCGTGGACCGCATGCTGCGCGCCATAGGTTCATTCGCCCGGCGTTATCACGATATGCTCCAGCCAAAGGCCTCATATCTTGGCGGAGAGTTCCACGCCACCCGCTGGACGATTGACCTCTTTACCGAGGAGGTCCTCCGCGGCCGTCCGGTGTTTGCGCTCTCTTTGCTTCTGAACGCGTTTAACCCGGCCCTCAGGAAAAATGCCGGAATCGGCGACTGGCAGATAGTAAGCGGCGGAAAAGGCTCTGGAGAGGTGCTGACCACGGGGGCATTGAGGGAGCTTCAGGGCAGGGTCCTGCCTGGCCCCATGGCGGTTGTCGCGGATGCGGTTTCAGGCGATGAGGAGATTCCCGCCGGGGTCGTGGCAATCATAACCCCGACCATTGTGGACAGCCTTTCTCATCTGGCGATAAGGGCCAGGAATTCCGGCGTCCTCTTTGCAACCTGTTTTGATCCGCGGAAGCTCGAGGAGCTGAAATCCTACAGGGGCCGCAATCTGATGATCGAGGCCCACGGCACTAACGATGTCTCCTACAGCGAGGCAAAAAAATCCGGAACGGAAAAGCCCGCACCGGAGCGCAGAAGGCCCGTGCATGAAGCGCTGGTGCGGCACGGATTTACCTCTTTTGCCATTCAAATGCGGGATTTTACGGCACAAACGGTCGGATACAAATCGAACAATCTGAAGCTTGTAAGAGACAGGCTTCCTTCATGGATAAACATGCCGCGCTCCGCAGCCCTTCCCTTCGGGGTTTTTGAAAAAGTGCTCTCAGATGGGGCAAACAAAGACATCGCATCTGAATACGGGGAGCTTCTTCGGAAGCTTGAAGCCAAAGAGGCGGATTTTGTTTTTTTGCTTGCCCGAATAAGAGATCTCCTGCTTGGGCTTGCGCCGCCCGGAGAGCTTATCAGCTCACTTAAAAAAGTGATGGCCCGGGCGGGCCTTCCCTGGCCGGGGGATTTTCAGGATGGAGCCTGGCGGTGCATAAAGAGCGTATGGGCCTCCAAGTGGAATGAACGGGCTTACCTGAGCCGCATCGCAAACGGCATCAGGCATGAGGACCTCGTTATGTCCGTTCTGGTGCAGGAGGTAGTGAAAGCGGACTACAGCTTTGTGGTCCATACGGCAAACCCCTTTTCTCAAAAGCGGGAAGAGGTCTATGCGGAGGTGGTCCCGGGCCTTGGCGAGAGCCTGGCGGCAAATTACCCGGGAAGGGCGCTGGATTTTGTGTGCGGAAAAGAAAAGCCCGAGCCAAAAATACTTTCTTTTTCAAGCAAGAGCATTGGCCTTTTTGGAAGCGGCCTTATCTTCCGTTCGGATTCAAATGGCGAGGACCTGGAAGGTTATGCCGGGGCAGGCCTCTACGACAGCTTCCTTCTGCCCTCTGCGCGGAAAACCGTGCTTGATTACTCGGAATGCGGGCTTGTCTGGGATGAGGGTTTCAGGACCGGGCTATTGGCAGGGATAACGGAGATGGGCAAGGCCGTTGAACAGGCGATGGGCCTTCCCCAGGATATCGAGGGGGCCTTCTCAGGCGGCATGTATTACATAGTGCAGACGCGTCCGCAGGTGGGCCTTTTCTGATCTTTTTTTAATGAATCTCCGAAGTCTTTTTTGCTTGGCGGATGGAACGGGCCGCGCTATCTGCGCACATAAATTTTCTGGCGGAGCATGAAATGGGGTGCGTCATCCCAAAAAAGCTGCTTAGCTGTGATAGACCGAAAGGACCTTGTCCGAAACGGCGTCCCAGGTGAAAGCGCTCTCCACGGCGGTCCGGCCGTTTCGTCCCATCCATCTTGCCCACTCGAAGTTGGAAAAAAGAGTGCCTATGCCCCAGGCGATCGACTGGGGGGCCGGGTTTATCTTGAGCCCGTTTACCTCATGCCAGACGTATTCGTCGGGCCCGCCGTTCTTTGTGGCCACCACGGGTTTACCCGCGCTCCAGGCCTCAAGGACAACAAGGCCGAAGGGCTCGTTCCGGCTCGGCACGCAGACCGCATCGCACGCCTTGTAAAGGACGCTAAGTTCTCCGTTTGCCTTGTGCCCTACAAACCTTGTGGCATGGGCCACTCCAAGGTGGCGGGAAAGCCACTGGACGTGCTGCATCATCTCTCCATCGCCGGCAAATATGAATTTCGAGCCCGGATGGCAGCGGAGTATGTAAGGTATGGCCTGCACCATGAGATCAGGCGATTTCTGGTATACCATGCGGCCGCAGAAAAGGACGGTAGGGTCCATGTTGCCTATCCCATATCGCTGCTTGATGTCGCCTGGACTTATCCAGCCGTCGTACTGGCGCAGGTTGACGCCGTTGAAGACCACAGAGACCTTCCAGTCCGGCGATTCGTACATCCACATTATCTCCTTTTTGAGGCCCCCCGAGACCACGATCACCTTGTCCGCCCATTGGGTGCCCGCGCGCTCTATGTCCCTTATGGCAGCTGACCGGCCATTGAAAAAATTATTGCCGCACCGGCCATATTCGGTTGAATGTATCGTAAGGACATATTTGCGCTGCCTGTTCATCTTGAGCCACACAAGGGCATTCACCGTCATCCAGTCGTGGGCATGTATAACGTCAAAAGCCGCGCCCATGTAAGTTTCCGTCTCCAGGATGTAATGCACGAACGAGCGGCACATCTCGTTTGTCTCCTCGATAAAGTCCCGGTCCAGCCGGAATGGGCATCTGTGGTAATGCACCCCGTCTATTACCTGATAATGGGACTGTCCATGGCCCATCCTTGTGAACACGTGAACCTCATGCCCCTTCCTTTCGAGGGCGGCGGCAAGCTCGGTTACGTGGACGGCAACGCCGCCAACGGCAATAGAATGCAGAGATTCCCAGCAAAGCAAGGCTATTTTCATTTTCTTTTTCTTCGGCAGCCCTTGACCTGGTTAATTAGTGATGCGGTTACAGCCACTGGTCAATCCAACCTTAAAAAAAATTGTACCACTAATTTCAAAAGAGTAAACCCCCTTTTGCAGAGAGGGACCATGCATTAAAAACCACTGAACGGGCGGCCAGGCCTTACGAATCCAGGAAACCATCTAGTGTTTGTTTCAAAAGTTTTTTAGCATTAATTTGTTGTCATTCCCGCAAGCGCAGCGCGCCGGGAATCTGTCCTTTAAGGCCGATTCCCGTTTTTATCCGCAATCAGTATAAATCTGGTTGGAATGACTGACTGATATTATTGAAATACCATAAACCGGCAAGCGAAATAGATAAAAAAAACGACTATGAACGGCCCAGATACTGCTTCACTTTTTGCCTGAGCTCATACAGGTCTCCTTTTGGAATATACCCGGTGACCTTGCTGTCCGAGACAGCTTTCCTCAGGGTGTCCTCGTCATTTGATGAATAGAACACGACAGGGACGTTCTTTGTCGCTTCGAAGGATTTGATAAGGCCGGCCAGACGGTCTCCTGGAAGCCCGGGCATGTTGATGTCCAGCAGCACCAGGTCCGGCTTCACCAGGTCTATGGCCACCGTAGACCCAAATCCGCGCTTGTGCGTGTACACTCTGTATCCCCAGTTTTCAAGCAGGTCCCGGGTGGCAGTGAGCAGGTTCTCATCGTCGTCAATCACGAGTATCGTTTTTTTCTGGTCTTCCATTCAGTCCTCCTCTATTTTTCTTTTTTTACAGGCAGCCGCACAAAAAGGCCGTGCCCCTGCCCCATTGGCTTTCAAGCCTGATATCCCCACCCGGGAGGCCAACGAGATGCCGCGTCACCGTGAGACCCAGCCCCGTGCCCTCGTGCCGTTTGGTCTTCGCGTCCTCTATCTGTCCGAAGGCGGTGAAGAGCTTCTCCATGTCCTCCGGTTTAATGCCCGGCCCCGTGTCCGAAACCGAGACCAGGATGTGGCCGCCATCGATCTCCGCCCGTACGGTAATCTCCCCTCTTTCAGTGAATTTAGCCGCGTTGCTAAGCAGGTTCAAAATTATCTGCCTGAACTTCACGGGGTCCGACTCGATGCAAAGGGACTGCCGCGACGTAACAAGCCTCGCGCCTACCGGCTTGTTGCCGATCAGCACCCTTGCGGTCTCCACCACCTCATCCAGCTTCCGGACGGCATCGAATTCCTCATAAATGGCGGTCATCTTTCCAGCCTCGATCTTCGAGAGGTCAAGAACGTTGTTTATTATCGCCTTCAGGCTTGCCGCGCTTGATATCAGCAGGGAAAGCCTGTCCTTTAGCTGTCCGATATACCCCTTCCCGCAAGACATCTGCATCAGCTCGGCCAGCGAGATAATGGCGTTTACCGGGCTCCTCAGCTCGTGGGTGACGTTGGCAAGGAACTGCGATTTAACCTTGCCCATCTTTTCAAGCTCGCTTGCCTTTGCGTTTGCCAGCTCCTTCTGCACGATGCTGTTTGCCAGGGCATGGCTCTGCCGCACCACCAGGTCTTTTACCGAAAGCAGCCCGGCGTAATGTCCATTTGAATTAACGACAACAAGCTCGTCATAGATATCCTGAAATGGCCGGCACATTGCCATGTCCAGCGCAACGTCAAGACTTTCCTCCGAATGGACAAACAGCGGGCAGGTGTCCGCCATTTCAATTATGGGCTTCCTGCCGTACAACTCATACCCGTAGAGCCTAAAGAGCTTCATAAGGAGCCTGTTTCTTGTGATCAGGCCTACAGGCTCCATGCAGTCCACGATGGCAACGGCCTCTAACGTTACGTCGCAAAAGAACCTGTCTGCAGTGTGCTTGACCATGGCTCCCGGATGGACATGCTCCATGGAGGTTATGAGCCCCCCGACCTGGGTGTCTACGTGCACCGTCTCCTCTTCCCGGCTGCCGCCGTCAATTTCTTTGGGTCCGGTTGGTCTGATCGGCATGGCTTTCACCGCTCCTTGTTTTCTCCTTCCTTGATTTCCCAGCCACTACGTTATGGCCGGCGGGCTGCCGTTTGATAAAGGATAGACCGCCAGTAT
The DNA here is from genome assembly GCA_021813765.1 of Nitrospirota bacterium. Classification (GTDB taxonomy): domain Bacteria; phylum Nitrospirota; class Thermodesulfovibrionia; order Thermodesulfovibrionales; family JdFR-88; genus JAKAEG01. The sequence continues at coordinate 42,665 of JAKAJM010000006.1, read as the reverse complement.
TGCGCCATTGTTAAGCCAGCATGAAGATTTCTTTAAGGCAGAAACGGCATGTTTACGCGCAGGCGATTTTTTCCCTGCGGCATTTGTTAAATACTGTCTCTTAATGTAATTTAAACGCATGGCCGATAAATTTCCGTGGGGAGTCGCGACGTCCGCATTTCAACTGAAAGGCTCCGCTAGGGCCTCATGGGACCCGGCGCTGAAGAGAAGGCCTGAGGCATCGAACCATTAAGAGCTTTACAGGGCGGACCTCCTTGCCTAAAGCGGTAAGAAACGCAACGGGCCGCGGGCGTATTATTCCCGCCTTATCAAGGGCATGAAAAAGCCGGCCCTCTCAAGCAGGCTCTTTGCTTTTTAATTTAATTTTAATTTCATCCGGCCTAAACAATCATGTAATTTATCCCTTCTAAAATCAAGACTGATGCTGTTATGCGATTTCCATCGCGGGGCACCCTTTACATCTGGAACAACAGGGACAAATATGCCAGGAGAAAGAAAAACTTGGAGTTACAGGATCGCGTCCACGATAAGGGAGCGCTTCGCATAAAAATGTTGCAAGCGGGACCAAACAGGACTAAGATGAGGTTTGTCCGGATGACGTCTGCCGGCAGATCCCGAAGGCCGGGCGCCTGCCCTGGAAACCCGGCACAGCACTGATAAAAGCAAAGGAGGTTTTTTTGAGCTCATGAAAAATGTTATGCAGTACCCCGAGGTCTGCCCGTTTTACAGCTGGCATGATTCCAAGTGCCTGGCATCCCTTCACATGATGAGCGTGAGCGCCCCAACAGCCCGGCACAAGTGCGGAAACGAGGACCACGACGGCTGCCCGATCTTCCTCTCGAAAATGCTCAGGCGCATTTAAAATCCGGATAAAAATCAGGCCTGGCCTCCGCTTTGCCTCATCCCGGACAGCCGCTCTTCAAGAAACTCTGCATGGCGCTTCCCCTCGATCATGAGGGACCCGTAAAACCGCTTCATTTCGCCGTCCGTCTCATCAAGGACCATCCTGTCAAGAAAACTCTCCACTGTGGTCTGTTCAATGAAGATGGCCATCTTTAAGGCGTCTTCCGGTTGCAGACCGGCATTTTCAAGGATCTCCCTTTTTACCTTCCTGACATACTCCAGGGCATCCTGGGCCGACTGCATCGAGGAAGGTAGCGCGGCCGAGCCTTTCAGGCTGCTGGCTACAACAAACTGCCTGGCATGTCCCCTCTCCTCGGTTGCAAGCCCCCTCCAGAATTCCTCCTGTTCCGGAAACCTTGCAGCAAAAAGGTCGTAGATCTCGCTTACCGTATTTTCGACCGCTATGCATATCTTTAGAAGTTCTATCTTCGGGTTCATCTTAAAAAGTATAGAGAAACGGGACCTGTACTGTCAAAAAAACGGCAAGGGCTTTTTCTGGTAGAATTCTCAATTATGCCACATGGCTGGTTTTGCCATCAGAAAGGTTTTTTTACATTTGATGAGGCCTGAGGGCGCGGCAGGCCGGCGCACCTGGCCCAGGTTCACGGCGATGGTGGCCACAAGCGCTTTGGGCTCCTTCAACGAGAACTTTTTCAAGGAAGCCGCGATGCTGGTGGCCATCGAGGCAGGCAAGGGATATCTTCAGGGATATGGCACCATGGTGTTCACCCTGCCCTTCATCCTTTTTGCCGCACCCGCGGGCTGGCTGGCCGACCGGTTCCCGAAGGGACGCGTAATAATTGGCGTCAAACTCTTCGAGGTCTTCGCCATGTCGCTTGGGGCATGGGGCCTCTATACCGGCAATTGGACGCTCATGTTCATAATGGCAAGCCTTATGGCCACGCAAAGCGTAATCTCCAGTCCCGCGATGAACGGCACCATCCCGGAGCTTTTCCCCCCGGAACGCGTAACAAAGGCAAATGCCATAATGACAGTGCTGGTGCTCTCCGCCATACTGGCCGGCGTGGCCGGAGCCGGATTCGCGCTCGGCTGGAAAGGCGGCCTGTGGAGCGGAGCGCCGCACGGAAGACAGCTGGTGATGTTCATAGCCATAGGTACAACGGTCGCAGGCTTTCTCTCAAGCCTGGGCGTACCCGCTTTCCCACCCGCCTACGAAGGGAAGGCGTTCCCTTGGCAGGGCCCGGTTGACACGCTGAAGGCGCTATACACACTGACATTTGACAGGCTCCTGGCCATAACGGTTGCGGTCAACGTTCTGGCCTACACGCTTGGCTCGCTCCAGCTGCAGGTCACAAACCAGATGGGCCTTTGGCAATTGCACGCCGGAGAGACGGTGACAGGGCTCATGATAGTTGCCGAGCTTGCGGGGTTTGGGGCAGGAGGGTTCGCAAGCAGCCAACTGGCAACGGGCCCGCGCTGGCACCGCGTGCTTTGGTTTGCCACTGGGTTCATGGCGGTTTCCATGGGGCTTGTTGCTGCCGTCCCGCTGCTGCCTGCCACATGGCGGATGCGTGCGCTGTTCGCCCTTTTCTTTGCGGCCGGGGCCGGCGGAGGCATGCTCCTTGTGGCGTGCAAAAGCTTCATCCAGGTACGCGCCGCGGGCGCAACCAGGGGGACGGTGCTTGCGGCCGTAAATTTCGCCATCTACTCTGGAATACTTCTTTCAGGTCCGGCGGCAAACTTTTTAAACGCCCATATCCTGCCCACTACCAGTTACGGATTGCTGGGGGCTGTTTCCATGCTGTCTTCGATAGCTGTCTTCCTTCTTCTTGGGAAAAGATAAGACCGGCACTACCAGACCTTTATCCTCCAGTCACCGTTCTCCTTCACCATGTTTTCAGTTACCATTATGTCAACCGGCTTGGCCTTTACGGGCCCTGACGGGGCAAAGGCCAAAAGCACCTGCGCCCTGGCAGTGTTCCCCGACTGCGCGACCGAAATTATCCTGTATCCCTTCAGTATTGAGGGGTCCTGCTTCCGGTGCCTTATATATGCCGCCCTGTTTATCTTTGCCTTGTAGGCGGTGTAATAGCAGTCATAGGAGGCGCCATAGTCCTGCCTGACGGCCGAGCTGAAGTATCTGTCCAGAAGCGCCCTTGGACTTGCGGCACTTCCGCTCTGGCAGCCGCCAAGCGGCATGAGCGCAGCCGTTAAAAGCGCCAAAGACAATATCGCGCATATTTTTTTCACGGCGAAAAACCTCCGCATAAAATAAAGTTCATTTCAAATTGCCGTCCCGTAAATGTGCCGGCACGGTGAGGGGGATAAGCCCCCCCACTCGTGCAGGCCTTCATAAAACGGGTCAGTTGTCGCCCGTGTAAGAATTGGTGGACGTGCTGCCGTCGCCTCCGCCGGATGTGCTTGTGGTTGTGCTTCCCGCATTGTGGATGGAAGAGCCGTTCTCACTGTTATGGCACACCGTGCAGCTCCATATCCAGTATGTATCACCCTGCACCTGTTCAGGTATCACCGCGTCGGCGGGATTGGACGAAGTGTACTCGGCGTGTGTGCTGTTGTGGCACGCCTCGCAGTACAGCTTGCCGTTCATGTCGTCCTCGCTTGAGTTCTGGAGGACCGAGTTCCTGTAAAGCGTGTTTGCGTTTTCCGCATGTGCCGCGCCGTGGCATGTGCCGCACTGAGGCTCCTGAAGCCATGGCTGCCGTCCGTTTTCGATCGTCTGGGCCACGTTGGCCATGTCACCGTGGCAGTCCTGGCACGCTTTGCCTGCCCTGTACATCTGGCCCCGCAGGCACTGCGTCTTTGGCCCGGGATGGCAGTTGTAGCAGTCCGGCGTTTCAAGAATCACACCGGGCAAGGCATATGTGGAAGTCATTTTGTCCGCATGGAACTTGTGTATCGCCAGGGAAAGGCTCTCAACGCCAGGCTGTCCGGCCGCTCCAAGGGCGTTGTCCGAATGGCATTCCGAGCAGGCATGCACTATGCCGCTTGCCTGCTGGGACGCAAGCGTGGTGCCGTTCAGCGCATCGTGGTCCTGCAGGATGTTCAGGAACGGGCTTCCGTTGGAGGAAGCATGGCAGTTGCTGCACATGAGCTCTGTGGAGACGGGGGCCACAACGTTGGTAGTCTGAAGCACGTTCCCGCTTGAGTCCTTTACGGTTATAACAGCGGTCCCGTAAGGGTCCCATGTGCCGTCATCGTCATACGGGCTAAGCGGTATCCCCGTTGCGACATACCCGAGGTTGTTTGAATCCACAACCATATTGCCTGAAAGCTTTGTGCCCGTTATGCCGGTGTTGACCGGCAGATTGGGCCACCCATACTGGCCCGCATACTGCCAGAAATTCGTGTGAAGGGCGGTATCGGTCTTTTTGGGAAAAGTGTAGCTCACCGTTATCCCGCTTGTAACAACGCTTGCACCTTCGCCCCCGCGTTTTATCACCTGGGCATGAAGTGTGTTGTATGGCGGCAGGATCATGCAGTACGAATAGTCGTCCTGGTCGCAGTGCATGCCAAGGTCGTTCCAGGCCAGAATTACATAGCTCATCTTCGCGGCTGGAATGGTCTGATTCCCGTACGCTTTAGTCAGCTTCCAGTTGACCGTGGTTGCGGAACCGGAAGTCACGGCGGCCGTCTGCCATGTGCGCAGATAGCCGGAGCCGGAGGCATTCAAAGTATAGCTTCCGGAGGATTCATTAAGGGTGTAATTTCCGCTGGAGTCCGTCTTTGTACTGTTGGTCCCGCCGTCGCTGACGGTAACACCTGAAAGCGGCGAGCCGCTTGATATGTCGGTCACGGTCCCCTTGATGCTCCCGGAACCAGATTTGCTTCCCGATTTGGTCCCGTCCTTTACCACGCCTGCGGTGCTGCCTGTGCCGGAGCTGCCTGTGCCGCTTCCGGAGCCGCCGCAGGCGGCAAGCCCGGCAATGGCAACGGCGGCCAATGCCCATCCGAAAAACCTGAAGCCTCTCATAAAAAACTCCCTTCCCGTTTTTCGAGCGTTAATACTCCAAGCTGGATCTCAGGATGGTTTTGTCTCCCCTTTCCGCCCCCAGTCCAGTTGATTTTTTTGGCGGGATGCGCCAAAAAGCCAGATGCCCTCTATGTCAATGAGTTTCTAAATTAAACAACGTCCCGGCCGGAAAGAATGTAACAGATGTCACCCGCGTAAAAATTTTTTTAAAAACCGTGAGGGATTTCACGAAAATGGAAAGGGCAACTGGATTTCCTCAAAAAATTTTCCCAAAAAAAGTTCTATCAGCGGCAGATGTCCTTCGTCTGCGGGTTTTTTGCTATCATATCTGCATGCATGAGGATTTTCAAAAGATGGTGGCGGACCACATGGACGCCGGTTTTCTTGAAAACATAATAGACATGATAAAAAAAGACAGGGGGCTGCTCTCGCTTATCCCTGTCCTTATAGGCGATGACAGGCAAAGGGTAAGGATAGGCGCGGTTGCGCTTGTCGAGACGTTCCTTGCCGGAAACAGGGCTGAGATCGAAGCCCTCATCCCTTCCATTTCAGCTGCGCTGGAAAACCAAAACCCCTCGGTGCGCGCGGATGCCGTCTACCTGATGTCGCTCATAGGAAGCAAGGCACTCCCGTGTTTAAGGCTGGCCGCCCTCGATGAGCATCCGGCAGTGCGGGAAGCGGCGGCGGAGAGCATCGGCGAGCTTGAAGGCAGAGCCAATTAATTAGATTCTGTTGCGGAAGCGCTTTTCAAGGGTTATGCCGTTGTCTTAAGGCTGTCATTCCCGGGGTAGTAATCGGGAATCCAGGGACTTTTGTTTTTAAAATCAAAGGCAAAGCCGCTGGATTCCCGCTTAAGACATGCGGGAATGACGAACGGGAGGAATACAGCAAAAAGGAAATGGCAAAGAGCTGAATTCCTTTCCGCAACAGAAACCAACTAATGTTTTTATGATAATCCCCGACTTTCAAATGCTTTTCCGGTCATTCCGGCTTGACCGGAATCTTTCCTTGCCGTAAAAGGCGAAGAACGATTCCCGTCGTGGCGGGAATGACGGCCTGGAGGAGTTCACTGACAGTGAATTCCTGCCGGTACTGGAAATCAGCCTGCAAACCGAAGGCTGGCAACATTTTTTTTGAAGACTTGCGCATGATAAATACGCAACCATAAGGTTAATTCCCTTTTTCACCTCCGGTGTTTTTATGCATGTTTACAATCCCGCTTTTTTCTGATAAACAGGAAGTAGCAAAAAATTAAAAAAACCGGCTCAGAGAAAGGACTTTTTTGAAGTGAAGGCGATCAGGGTTTCTGGTTATGGCGATGCCGACGTCCTCAAGCTTACCGAGACCGGGCCTCCGCCGGCCCCGGGCGCAGGACAGGCGCTTGTAAGGATCCACGCTGCCGGGGTGAACTTTGTGGACATATACCAGCGGCGAGGTGCTTACCCCGTAAACCTTCCTTTCATACCTGGCCTGGAGGCGTCGGGAACGGTCGAGGCGGCCGGAGAAAACGTTACCCTGGTGCGCCCTGGAGACCGCGTTTCGTACACAGGCCATCTTGGAAGCTACAGCCAATACACCGTAATAGAGGCCGAAAAACTTATCCCGCTTCCCGATGCGATGAGCTTTGAGGAAGGGGCCGCCTTTCCTCTTCAGGGCATAACCGCGCATTATTTGATTCACGAGTTCAGGAAACCCGGGCCCGGAGAAACAGTCCTTGTGCACGCGGCTGCAGGAGGAGTGGGACGCCTCCTGGTGCAGTGGGCCAAGCACCTGGGCGCGGTTGTCATCGGGACGGTCTCGTCGGAGGAGAAGGCAAGGGTCGCGAAGGAGGCGGGCGCCGATCACGTGGTCATTTACACCAGGGAGGATTTTGCCGTCCAAACAAAGCGGATGACGGAGGGGCGCGGAGCCAGCCTTATCCTTGACGGAGTGGGCAAAAGCACCTTCAACGGGGACATGGACTGCGTTTCTGTCCGGGGCAATATCGTGATATTCGGAGCGGCAAGCGGCCCTGCCGATCAGATCTCTCCCAATGCCCTGATGCCCAAGTCCATCTCCCTGTCAGGCGGAAGCTCCGTGAATTTCACGGCCACCCGCGAGGAACTTCTGCGCCGGGCAAACGACGTGCTTGATGCCATCCGGGCTGGCTGGCTTAAATTGCGCATGGACAGGGTGCTGCCGCTTGAAAAGGCGGCGCAGGCCCACCGTCTGCTTGAAGGGCGGCAGACCATGGGCAAGGTCATCCTCAGGACTGATTGAGCCTGCCGTTTTTTGCAAGCAAAAGCAGGTTTTCCGCAATGGCCTCCAGGTGCAGCACCTTGTCCGCCGCCCCTATCTTTACGGCCTCTCCAGGCATCCCGAAGACCACCGAGGATTTCTCATCCTGGGCGATAGTCGCGGCTCCGGCCTCTTTCATCTCCAAAAGCCCCCTTGCGCCATCGTCTCCCATTCCGGTCATGATGACCCCGATGGCGTTCCGGCCGGCATAACGCGCAGCCGAGCGGAAAAGCACATCCACCGAAGGCCGGTGGCGGCAGACCAGGGGGCCGTTCCTGACCTCCACGTAATACCTGGCCCCGCTCCTTTTTATCAGCATATGCCTGCCGCCAGGCGCGATAAGGGCGCGCCCTCTTAATATGGCGTCCCCGTCCTCGGCCTCCTTTACCTCTATCGTGCAGAGGCCGTTCAGGCGTCTGGCAAAAGCGGCTGTAAAATGCTCCGGCATGTGCTGCACTATTGCGATGCCGGGGCAGTCCGCGGGCATCGCCTCAAGCAGCACCCTGAGGGCTTCCGTCCCTCCCGTGGAAGCGCCGATCGCAGCAATCCTCTCCGTGGTCTCAAGCATCGAGGAGGCTGCGGGCCTGCTCAAAACGGCGTCTGCCGTCAGCTTTGGCTCCGGCCTGCAAATTCCCTGGCTCATCCGCATGGTGCGTGCCATCGAGGCCGCCTTGACGGCATCTATCAGATGGACCCTGGACTCCTCGAAAAACCGCTTTGTCCCCAGATAAGGCTTGTGGATGATCTCAACCGCGCCGCTTTCCATCGCCTTCAGCGCCGTCTCCGACCTCTCCGCGGCTAGGCTTGAGCAGATTACGACCGGTATCGGGTGCTGGGCCATTATCTTCTGAAGAAAAGTTATTCCGTCCATCCGGGGCATCTCGACATCGAGGACCAGGACGTCCGGGACCTTCTCATTGATCTTTTTCGCGGCGATGAACGGATCGGCCGCGGTGCCGATTACCTCTATCCCGGGGTCAGAGGACAATATCTCATTCATCGTCTGCCTCACTACCGCGGAATCGTCAACGATCAGGACCTTTATCTTTTTTTGCATTCCCGCCCTTTTCCCATTGACTGCCGCACCGGGTATGCCCTTTCGCTGTATCTTCATTTTTTAAGCCGTTTTATGAACACCCTGTTCTCATGCATGTAATAGTAAAGCTTGCGGCCCGACCTGCCGCCCACATCCGAGGCCAGGAGGCGCAGGTTCTCACTTTCCAGGGTTCTCAGCGCGGTTTTGACGTTCTGCTGGCCTATTGATGTGAGCCAATAATTCCCGGCCTCCGCCTGGAACATGTCCGCCCCGCCAAAGAGTTTCACCTCTATCTCCTGGCGGCTTATTTTGAGCCTTTCAAAGGCCTTGATCATTTGCAGTATGGAGGAATCCACGTATTTGAAATCGTCCCCCCCGCCGGTCTTTCTGGGAAGAAGGGCGTGGCATATCGCCCCGACGCCAAGGCGCTCATTGAACATGGTAACCGAAACGCACGAGCCAAGGACAGTCAGAACGCAGGCCGGCCCGGAGGACATTATGAACTCCCCGGCCTTAAGGTAAATATTGGGTAGGCCGCCCATTTCAGGCTTTTGGGGTTTTCCTGTAAACCGAAGGCCCGGCCTTGGCCAGCGGCAGGCCAAAGCCGTGTATCGCCTCGGAATGCCCCATGAACAGATAGCCTTCCGGAACAAGTTTTTCACAGAGCCTGAGCAAAAGCTTCTTCTGGACATCCCTGTTAAAATAGATAAGCACGTTCCTGCAGAAAATGATGTCCTGGTCCGGGAAGCCGTCAAACATGTCCTCAGCCAGGTTAACATGGCTGAAGAAAACCTTTTTTCTTAGTCCGGGCGCAATGCGGACGAGCCTTTTTGCCCTGTCCCTGCTTCTTAAAAGATATTTCTTTCTCATGTGAACGGGGACGGTAAGGACCTGGTCTTCTTTATATATGGCATTCCTGGCCACCGGCGAACGTCAAAACCGCGCTGAGAACCCTGGAAAGTGAGAACCTGCGCCTCCTGGCCTCGGACAACACACAAGACCGATTTTTTCAGGGAGCCGGAGCATTTTGATTTCCTTGCCGATGTTGCGCTTCCTGAACTGATGAAGGACCGCGGCGGCAAGGCCACGCTTGCCGCATGGAGCGGCGTTTCGAAGCCCGAGGGTTTTGCCCTTGCAATGGGTGGCAACGGAAAACCAGGCCATACAGCAGCTTGACCAGGTGATACAGCAGAACGCGGGGGCATCCGAGGAGATGGCCTCCACGGCGGAGGTTTATCTTTTTTTGCATTCCCGCCATTTTCCCATTGACTGCCCACCCTGAAAAATGCCATCGTGCTCTGAAGGTGCTCCGCAATGGCACCAGGTTTTGCCTGTCCATTTTTTTAAACAGTCAATTTTTTAAAAGCAATTAATTTATAAATTTACTTTTAGCTAATTTAATAATTCAAAATTTAAAAAATGAAACAATACTTTTGTATCGGTACATGTCCGGGAAAACTTTAATTCATAGGAAAGATAAATTTTTAAGGTGTTACATGAAGCGCGGTGGAGGTGGAGCGGCTGGGGAAAATCAACAGGCTTTTCCTTCCGGCCCATCTCCGGTCAGAGGTTTAACAGGGCCCTTCCGGGTTTCCTGCGGCGGTTCGCCGTCGTGATTCCCGGGGGGGGTATACATCTGCCCGGCCCTTACGGGAAGGAGTAAAGCCGATGGATGCCCAAAAAATATCTGCATCCGGCGGCTGTTGGCCGCTTAGCCCTGAAGACCCCTTTAGCGGGACATTCCATATAAGCCCGGAACCTTCAAAGGGGTCCCCAAAAAGCAGTGTCTTTTGGGGGCGTGACGACCTTGCGAAAGGCAGATGCAGTCATGACTAAAAAGTGCACCTGCGCAGAATCCGGAAGAGCCATAAAAAGGGAAAAGTCGTTCCGCCTATAGCCTGTTTTTTACAAGGCTGTCCACAACCGACGGGTCAGCCAGCGTGGAGGTGTCCCCGAGGTCCTCGATGTCGCCCCTGGCTATCTTTCTTAGTATGCGCCTCATTATCTTGCCGCTCCTCGTCTTTGGCAGGCCGGATGCAAACTGCATCTTGTCAGGCGCCGCTATCGGCCCGATCACACTTCGCACATGGCCTATGAGGCTCTTCTTCAGGTCGTCAGTGGGCACAAGTCCTTCCTTCAAGGTCACATAGCTGTAAATGCCTTCGCCCTTTATGGCGTGCGGGAAACCCACAACAGCCGATTCGGCGACCGCCTCGTGGCTTACGAGCGCGGATTCCACCTCCGCTGTCCCTATCCTGTGGCCGGACACGTTTATCACGTCGTCCACCCGGCCCATGAGCCAGTAGTCCCCGTCGCCATCCACCCTGGCGCCGTCGCCGGAGAAATACATTCCGCGGAACTTGCTGAAATAGACTTCCTTCATCCTCCTGTTCTCCGGGTCCCCGTATGTGCCCCGGAGCATTCCAGGCCATGGCCTTGTAATGCAGAGATATCCGCCCTCGTCCGCCTTTGCCTGCTCGCCCTTTTCGTTAAGGACAACGGGGGATACGCCCGGAAAGGGCCTGCTGGCGGAGCCGGGCTTAAGCGCCATGGCCCCCGGCAGCGGAGCTATCAGAATCCCTCCCGTCTCGGTCTGCCACCAGGTGTCCACAATGGGAAGCTTCTGCTTGCCCACGTTGGTGAAATACCACATCCAGGCCTCTGGGTTTATCGGCTCGCCCACCGACCCCAGCACCCGCAAGGAGGAGAGGTCATGGCCTTCGAACCATTTTTCCCCCTCGCGCATCAGGGCCCTTATGGCGGTTGGCGCGGTATAGAATATGCTTACCTTGTGCTTGTCTATGATCTGCCAGAACCTGCCAGGGTCCGGGTAGCTTGGTATGCCCTCGAACATAAGGGAGGTGGCCCCGGCTGAAAGCGGACCGTAAAGGATGTAGCTGTGGCCGGTCACCCAGCCTATGTCCGCCGTGCAGAAGTGAATGTCATCCGGATGGCAGTCGAATATCCACTCGAAGGTCAGGTTGGTGTAAAGCAGATATCCTCCCGTGGTGTGGAGGACGCCTTTTGGCTTCCCAGTGGACCCCGAGGTGTAGAGAATAAAAAGCGGGTCCTCGGCATCCATGTGCTCCGGAGGACAGTAGTTCTCTATGTCCCTGGCGTTCATCTGCTCGTCCCACCACAGGTCCCGCCCGGCGGACATGTCCACCGGCTCGCCCGTTCTGCGCACAACGACGACTTTCTCCACAGTTGGGCATTCATGGAGGGCATTATCGCAGTTGGACTTGAGCGGCACCATCCTGCCGCCCCTTAGTCCGTGGTCCGCGGTAATCACCAGCTTCGCCCCGCAGTCGTTTATCCTGTCCCTCAGGGACTGGGCCGAAAACCCGCCAAATACCACGCTGTGAATGGCCCCTATCCGCGCGCAGGCGAGCATGGAAACCGGCAGCTCGGGTATCATCGGAAGGTATATGGTCACCCGGTCGCCCTTGCCGATGCCGTTTTTCCTGAGCACATTGGCAAAACGGTTGACCTCGGTGGCAAGCTGCTGATAGGTGTAGGTTTTGTAATCCCCCCCGTCCGACTCCCAGATAAGCGCCGCCTTGTTCCTGCCAGGCCCGGAAAGATGCCTGTCCAGGCAGTTATAGCTTGCGTTCAGCTTGCCGCCCGCAAACCATTTTATGTAAGGCTTTTCAAAATCATAGTCCAGGACCTTGTCCCATTTTTTGAACCATGAAAGCCGTTTTTCGGCCATTTCGCCCCAAAAACCATCCGGGTCCTCCATGGAGCGCTTATAAACGGCATTATACTCTTCCAGGCTCTTTATGTGCGCCTTCCCACCCAGCGCGGGGGCGGTCCGGAATGTCCTGTTTTCGGACATCAGGACATCGAAACCCTTACCCATCCCTTCTTCAGCCATCGTCCTTTTCTCCTAAAGACAAAAAAAATTTAATGCGTTCATTTTATCATATTTATTTTAGTCCGCGCGCCTTCACGTCCGCGGCAAAAAAGGAGGGAATCTGCTGAAATTTTTTGAAAAAGACAGGAGCGGTTTTGTTTTTTTACAGGCGTCCCGGCGCCATCTTCAGTCCAGGACCGCCATATTGTCCCTGTGTATGACCTCATCGGAATAGCAGTAGCCAAGGGCCTGCCTGATCTCCGAGGTCTTCATGCCCTTTATCTTCTCTATCTCGGCAGCGGAATAGTTCGAGAGCCCTTTTGCTATGCGCCGCCCCGATGATGAAACACAATAAACGGGGTCTCCCCTGTCAAAATCTCCCTCCACCCTGGTTATGCCGGAGGGAAGCAGGCTTTTCCCGCGCGACACTATTGCCTCCTCGGCCCCACCGTCCAGCACCAGCCTGCCTTTTGCCTTGAGCCCGTAGGCGATCCATCCCTTCCTGGCGGGCAGCTTCCCGCTAGCCGCGCGAAAAAGTGTGCCATGCGTTTTTTTGCCGCTAAGAATATCCATGAGCAGACCGCTTTTCCTGCCGTTTATTATGTTTACGCTTATCCCGGCGCTCATGGCTATGCGCGCGGCAAGCAGCTTCGAATACATGCCGCCGGTGCCAACGCTGCTTCCCGCGCCGCCCGCGCTCCTCTCCATCTCTTTTGTTATCCCGGACACCTCAGGTATCAGCCTTGCCTCGGGGTTGTGCCTCGGGTCCGAGGTATAAAGACCGTCTACATCGGAGAGTATCATGAGCCTGTCGGCCCCAAGGAGGGAGGCCACAAGGGCGGCAAGCTGGTCGTTATCCCCAAAACGTATCTCGTCCATCGCCACCGTATCGTTTTCGTTAATTATGGGGACCACGCCAAGGCCTATCAGGGTAAGTATGGTATTTCTGGAATTTATGTATCTAGCCCTGTCGGTAAACACGTCCCTCGTAAGCAGTATCTGTGCCACTTTTTTCCCGTTGTTGCTGAATACCTTCTCATACAGCCACATAAGCTGGGACTGCCCGACGGCGGCAGCCGCCTGTTTAAGCCTTATGTCCGAAGGCCTCCTCTTGAGCCCCAGCCTGCCCACACCTGCGGCAACGGCCCCGGAGGAGACAACCGCCACCTCATGGCCGGCCTCCATCACGCGGGAGACGTCATCGGCTATGGACCTCATCCTCAGCTCGTCAAGGCCGCCCTCCTTCGCGGAGAGGATGTTCGAGCCTATCTTCACCACGAGCCTCATTCCCCGTTCTCCTTCGTCCCGGCCCCCGCCGTTTTTTTACCGGCCCTCTCTATCATGCCGGCAAGGTAATCCAGGAGTTTTGCCACCCCCGTTTTTCTTACGGCAGAGATCGCAAAGAAGTCAAGCCCGGCGGCCTCGCAGTGCCTCTTCAGGGCCTCAAGCTTTTCAGGGTCGGCGGAATCTATCTTGGTAGCGGCCACCGCCATGGGCTTTTTCATGAGCTCCGCGCTGTAGAGGGAAAGCTCCCTGTTTATTTTTTTCAGGTTTTCCACCGGGTCGCCAGCTGCGGCCACCGAGACGTCTACCATATGGAGCAGCACCTTGGTGCGCTCCACGTGCCTCAGGAACTGAAAGCCGAGCCCTACCCCCTTGTGGGCGCCCTCTATCAACCCCGGGATGTCCGCAACCACAAAGCTCCTGAAAAACCCGTGCTTTACCACGCCAAGGACGGGCTCCAGCGTGGTGAACGGATAATCCGCCACCTTGGGCCTGGCGGATGAGATGACCGATATCAGCGTGGATTTGCCAGCATTGGGGAGGCCTATGAGCCCCGCGTCGGCCAGGAGCTTAAGCTCCACCGTCACGTCCCTTTCCACGCCTGGCAGGCCCGGCTGCGCATATCTAGGGGCCTGCCTTACGGATGTGGCAAAATGCTGGTTCCCAAGGCCGCCCTTTCCGCCTTCGGCCGCGATGACCTCCTTGCCGTCGGAGTCCAGGTCCGCGATGACCTCGCCAGTGCCGGTGACGGTAAGCACGGTCCCGACCGGCACGCGGATGACAAGGTCCGCGCCGTCTTTTCCGTGCATCCTTTTTTTCATTCCCTTTTCGCCGTTCTGGGCGGCGTAGCTGTGCTTGTATCTCAGGTCCAGAAGGGTGCCAAGTTCGGCGCTGGCCTTGAAAATTATATGCCCGCCCCTTCCGCCGTCTCCGCCGTCAGGCCCTCCCCGGGGGACGTACTTTTCCCTCCTGAAGCTGACCATCCCGGGCCCGCCGTCGCCCGACCTGATATGCAGCCTTACATAATCTATGAATTTCATATGGCCTTTGGACAAAAATAAAAAAGCGGTTTCATGTCAACAAGAAACCGCCTTTTATTTTATCTTTTTCTTTCAGGAAATTTTTTTAACTGGCAGCCACCGGGTAGACGCTGACCTGGAGCTTCGTGCGGTCTTTCCTCTCGAAGGTCATTACCCCGTCCACCTTTGCAAAAAGGGTATGGTCCCTCCCGATGCCGACGTTGGCGCCGGGATGAAACTGCGTCCCCCTCTGCCTTATCAGTATGTTGCCGGCCCTGACGGCCTCGCCGCCGGAGCGCTTGAGGCCAAGCCTTTTTGACTCGCTGTCCCTGCCGTTCCTGCTGCTTCCTACTCCTTTTTTATGCGCCATGGCTTATTACTTGCCTCCGATCTCTATCTCTTTTACTTTAACCTTGGTGTACGGCTGCCTGTGGCCCCTGAGCCTCCGCATGCCTTTGCGCTCCTTCTGTCTGAAGATGAGCACCTTGTCCGCTTTGCCATCTCCTATGACCTCAGCCGTAACCCTGGCCCCCGCGACATAAGGCCCCCCTATAAGGGCGTCCTTCTCGTCGCCTTTCACAGCCAAGACCTTGTCGAACACGACCTCCTTGCCCGCCTCGGCGTTAAGCTTCTCCACCGAGATAGTCTGGCCGGAGGCCACCCTGTACTGTTTTCCGCCCGTCTCTATGATCGCATACATAATGAATACACCTCCCAAGTCCGCTATTGTAACCCAATACCAAGAGAAAATTCAATTATTTTTATTTGAAAAAATCCAGACCAGGGTGCCCTTGGCCCTACATCTCCTCCAGGATTCGGCTGACGAGCGCCCTTATCTCGTCCCTCGCCCTTCGGAACTCCTCCGATATCTCCCCGGGCGTGCCCTGCGCGCCCATGGGGTCCTTCACGGGGACATGCAGCTTTCTTCCTCCGTGCGGAACGCTTACGCAGGCCTGACCGGCGTTTTCGCAGAGGGTAACAACCAGGTCCATTTCCTCAATCGGTATCTCCTCTATGGTCTTGGACCACTGGCCGGAGATGTCCACGCCGGCCTCCTTCATCACCCCGGAGGCCGTTTCGCTTACCCCCGCGGTTATCAGTCCGGCGCTCCACGCCTCGACGCGCCCGGCCCCCAGATGCCTTGCGAAACCTTCTGCCATCTGGCTTCTGCAGGAGTTCGCGGTGCAAAGGAAAGCGATCTTTTTCATCTGATATTATATCATAATAACCCCTCCAGGTTATTGACAAAAACCCTGTCCAGAGGTTATGGTATAGTCTTGGTAATAATGGGCCGCTAGCTCAGTTGGTAGAGCAACGCCCTTTTAAGGCGTGGGTCGAAGGTTCGAATCCTTCGCGGCTCACTTAGTTTTTCAGGGAGCATTTTTAAGTCCCCATCGTCTAGTCCGGCCTAGGACATCGCCCTTTCAAGGCGGTAACATGGGTTCGAATCCCATTGGGGACGCCAAGAAAATCAGGGGGTTACGAAAGTGACCCCTTTTCTACTTCCCCTGATTGTGACAAAATTGTGCCAATCCCCTTCCCTTCAACTGCATCAATCGCATCCAGCATCGATGGCGACCAGTGGCTATACTTTTGCGACATTCGCGGATTGACACCCCAAATAACACCTGAACATCGGCTTTCGGACGAAATCCGGGGAACCGATATTCGTCCAGCAAACGCCTATTTTTTCCCATCCGGTAATCATGCCAAATTTCTCACCCTCTTTGAAAGCCGCAACCCCTTGATACAAGCCACTTTGCAGAGATTGAACCTTATTTTTTACCCACACGATTTCCCGAAGACCCCTTCAAAGAATATATACTTGCATGGCGTAAATTTACTATGAGACTCTTCATGCTGAAAAAATTGAAGGTTTCGATTCCAGACATCTTATTGGTTGGTGCTCACCAGATCAGGCAGGGCTTTATGCCTTAGGCAATGTGAAATAAAACGTGGCCCCCTCTCCCAAGGTAGATTTCACCCAAATCCGGCCCCCGTGCATCTCTACTATCTTCCTGCATATGGAAAGTCCTAATCCAGTCCCCCTTGAAGTAGTTGTTTGCGCGCGTTCAAAGGGCTCGAACATCCGTTCCTGATCCTCCGGGGCTATGCCAATCCCGTTATCCCTAAAGCTGAATAACCATTCATTTTCCATGCATTGGGCCGATATCTCTATTTCTGGGACTTGCTTTGTATATGCAAGAGAGTTGGCGATCAGGTTCTGAAAAAGTTGTATCAACAATACCTCATCCCCTTTTACAACGGGGCAGTCTTTTGCGACCACTAGGGCCTTTCTCTCTTCTATCTCCGATTGAAGATTGGATAGGGCGGCTTTCAGCACGTTATTGCTGTCCACCTGAGCAAATGGATTTTCGCGTGCTCCGACGCTGCCATAGAGGAGCAGATCTCTTATGAGTTTTTCCATTCTCAAGGTGCTCTCTTTTATGTAGTCCAAATAATCTTTGGCCTTATCGTCCAGGCCTTCACCATATTTGGAGAGAATAAGCCTGGAAAAATTGGAAATGCTGGATATTGGAGACCTCAGGTCATGAGATAGGATATTTATAAAATGCTGCAGATCTCCTCGCATCCGCTGTTCACGGGCCAGTGATCCTTTCAATTCCGTTTCAGCCCGTTTCCTGTCCGTAATATCCTCTATTGCAAGCAAAATGAATTGCTGCCCGATATCGCCACGATAGACCTGGCGGGCATTAAGCAGCATAGTCCTGTCCCCATCAATGCGATTTACCTCAAAGTCGTCAAAGCTCTTACTTTCGGGAAGAATGGACTCAAGCAGTTTCCTGAGTTCAGGGATATCCCACTGCCCCCCTTGCATTTTATAAATGAGACGTCCTTCAGTCTCCTCAGGAGACACGCCAAATTTGGAATAAAAACTCTGATTTGCAGAGATTACCTTAAGATTGGAGTTGAGGACCAGAAGAGGGTCGCGTACAGTATTTACTATATTCTCCGCATATTGCCGGGTGCTGGATATAATGTTATCGAGGTCCCGTCTTATCCTGGCCAGTTCGGATGAGCGCCTTTCTATCTCTTGCTTTAAATTATCGACAAGTTTTTTAAGGGCCTCCTCCTCATGTTTCAATTCTTTCGAGAGCTTAATTTGTAATTCACCGGCTTCCGGCGGCTGGGATATGGTTGATTTTTCCGGCTTCATAACTCCTCCAGAAAAAGAAAGGACGATATGTAGTTATTAATTTTAAATTATATCATTCAAGATAGCGACTATTATCTCACCCAGGTGAAATATTGGGGACACGGCCAAGTTTCCGATGAAAACGGACAGCGAAGATTCGACAAATCAAAAATCAGTCTTTTTTGTCTATGAACGCATCCTTGAGAAGCTTACTCTGCCTGTCGAAAGCTTGACGTGGATTTTTTGGATCCTTCATGAGGGCTATCTCCTGGGTAATGAGCCTCGCCAGATTTAACGTATGGGTCTCAAGCCTCGCGGACTCCCTCCTGTAAAGAGGATGGTCCCGGTTTATATAGATCGTCGTCTCCTCGGAAAAGACCTCCGGCCCCTCCTCTCCAAAACTGTCTATAACACAAGAAACGCCGGTCTGCCCGAATTTTATCTTCTTTATGATGGCATTAGGGGTAAGCGTTTTTACCTTCGGTTTTTTCTTTCCCTTCTTTTTGACAGTTTCAGTTTTTCCTTTTTCTTCCGTCTTGACCTGTTCCGCCGCCCCACCCTCTTTCGTAATTTCGGCGGCGGAACCCGTGCCGCGAGTCCGTTCGCCTATTGGCAATGCTCCGAAAGGTGAAAGGTCGGGATTCTCTGACAGCGCCCTGTATATCCGCTGAAGGGCCTCCTTGAGTGCCCGGCCCACACGTTTGCTTTCCCGCCGCATGGTCATTTTCTGGAGGGATGCCTTGACCTCTTCCATAAGGCGCTCCATGACCTTGAGAAACTCCGCATATTCTTCCGAATCCCTTATGAAACCGGTCCTGTCGCTCGTTATAGGGAGAAAATCAGCATATACCTCTCCTCTCACCCTCGCCATAACCTTCCCCCACGTCTCCATCCCGAAGAGTTCCCTCCTGACGGTCACTTGCTTTACCTTCACCTCAATCCCAAGGTCGACGGTCGAGGAAGCGCTCTCCGGAAGGATTATTATCTCTCCGCTTACAGGCCCGAAAGCCGTCCCCTCAAGTATGGGAATCCTGTGGCCGGATAGGCTCCGGGGCATGACGGTATGTCCATTTATCCTAACCCTGAAATCCGGGGCCTTAATCGGGGTCCCCTCTATAATCTTCTCCTCGACGTCCTCGGGCCTGAACGTCTTTTGCAGGCCGATCAGCGTAACAGTCGTTCCGTCGGTCTTTCTCGAACTGGCAGGGAGCACCTCAAAGGGCAACTGCCAGACATCACCTGTCTTTTCCCACTGGTCTTTGTCGAAAATTACTTTGGCGGCGAAGTCACCCCGTCTGGTAAGGACCTCGAACCGCCTGCAGGCTGAAAGACTTGCGAATTTACCAATCCCGAACTGCCCTATCCTGTCCCGGCCGTGGACCGGAGATCTGGGGGAATAGGGTTTTTGCTGGGATCCTATATTGAAATATTGCTTTAGCCCGGTGATGTCCATGCCGCTTCCGTTGTCCCTAATCTCGATCGTGTCCCCCGATATGGCAATTTCCACCAGGGTCGCATCGGCGTCATAGCATTGTTGACGAGTTCCCGCACAAACTCGATGCTTTCCGCGTACAGCCTCTCGCCTATTGTGACTATATGGCTTTTATCTATGGTAACCGGGATAAATCCGGCCTCACTTGGCCTATCGTCGGCTTTTCCACTCATTTTGTCTGATCGAAAACCTCAAACCCCTTCAGATAGTCATCGTACCCTATAGGGGCCTCTATGCCGAGTTCCTTAAGCATGTCTATGGCCTCGCTTATGGATATGTCCAGTTTTTTGGCCAATCCGGCAAGGGAGAGTTTTCCCTCTTTGTAATACTTGAGCATGAGGAAGTCCCACCCGTATTCCAAAAGCTCCCGGGCCATGGTGGATTTGTCCTTGTGGGCGGCTTTGGAGAGTTCCTCAAGCCTTTCCAGGTCCCTTTCTTTCAGCCTAAGGCTTATAACGCCCATCTATCTTTCTCCTTTCAGTCTGTAGGCGGCATCCTCGATTATTTTTCTGGAATATCTGCCATAGCCGGCCAGCACTTCGAGTTTTGCAAGCGCCATTGGCAGCTCCAGTTGCCCTTTTGCCCGGAGATTTACCAGAAAATGAACCGCTGTTGCGAACCGTATGCCCATAACCTTGCAGGCCTTTATCGCGGGCCCGTCATCAACAGCTACCGGGCAGCCCAATTTTCTTCCCAGCCAGAGCGCCTGGGCTTCAGCCGCCTCAATTCTAAAATCAGTCTGGAGCTTTCTGACAGCTTCCTGGTTCCCTGCCTTTTCCACCTTGATCTTCCCTTCGTCAATGAGGATCTTTATAAGCAGGGCATCTGGGGTATTCTTTAAAAGGCATTCATCTTTCACCTTAGAAGGGATTATGATAGAGAAGCCTTCTGCGACTTCTCGTAAAAGGTCCGTTTTAGCCAGAAGAATCAGAGTGGAAGAGTCAAAGACCATCTGCATGTCTACAATATACTACATTTGTAATCGTTTTCTCAATAACGAATACGACCTTGAAATAGTCAGCTAATAAATGAGGCCTGAGATAGCCCCACCGTGATTTTAGACTGTCGCAAAATTGCAGCAGATTTCTGCTCTTTAGGCATAAAATAGGGTAAAGGTCAGAAAATGCAGAATGACCCTTTCCCCTTTAAATTCACCAACTCAAGCCCAAATCGTTGCCAGTGGCCCGTTTGCGGTTTATGCCTGCTTCGCCCTTTCAAGGCGGTAACATGGGTGCGAATCCCATTGGGGACGCCAAGAAAATTAAGGGGTTACAGCTTGTAGCTCCTTTTCTTGATGACAGTTTCCGTAAGCGGGATGCCTATAGGCTCCCCGTTTTTCGTCCTGTCCACGATTATGAGCTTTTTTATGAGAAGCCGTGCTGTCATAATTATAATAATAAGTATTCCCCTTGGGGTCCGTCTCTGAGGATATGAGGCAGCCGCTTCCGTAAACGTATGAGTTGATGTCCCCCGCAGGGTCCTCTATCCCGTTCAAGTACCGTTTGAATCAAGGTTAAGCAGGCGTCTTCTGCCCCCTTCCGGGGCTATAATGGCCAGTGGGTTGCCGCCAGAGTCCCTTCCTCATCGTAATACTTGCCGTTCACCTCTTCTCCAATGACGGCGAAGGCGGCCTTCGAGGTTCCGATGGGGTCCGACTGCCAGGAAAAGCCGATATACGGGACTTCCACCTTTACCCAGGCGTGGCAGGCCGCAAGGTGTCCCACAAGCTTGAAATGCCTGCATTTGTCCTCATAACGCACTTTTTGGCCCGCCAATGCCTTCCAAATGACCCGCAGGCTCATCCGCGCAGACAAAGAAGGGGCGGCGTAGAACGGGCCGCCAGGCTGGTCCATAACCGCTATGTCCTCAAGCTCCAGTTCCGCGCTCCGTCCGTTTGAGCCTATGAGGAGCCTTCCGGGCGTGACGGGCACGGTACGGAAGAGTCCGGCTGCAGATGTCCCGGGGTGCAGGTCGTGGACCAGGTTCGAGGGGGCTGCCGGCCCAGAAAAAAGCGCCAGGGAAATATGCGAGAAAGCGCCCTTCCGCGCATCCTGTGCGGCCCAGTACAGGCCGCTCATGAACGAGAAGTCCGTTGCGGAAGAGCCGAAAGCCAGCCGGTTGCCCTTGTTGTCCTTGCCCATGCCTGAAAACCCGTTAGCGCGGGCCACCATGCCCTTGAAATGGAAGATGCTCGACGGGTCTTTGCCAGGCCCCGGGGTCTGGTTATGGTTTCCGTCCCTGTCCAGCCACGGCAGGGGAAATGGTTTCGAGAGGCGCTTCTGCCCGGCCTCCGCCTGCACGGCCTGCGCGCCAGCCATGCGCGCAAGCGGCCCTCCAGCCCCGAAGGCCGCCACGCCGCTGCCCATGGCCGCAATATAGAGCCCGGTCTTTAAAAAACGCCGCCTGCCAGGGTCCTCTGGCTTATCCATGCACTGCCGCACCTCCTTTCAGGTGTTCCCTGTAATTATTTCTACCATTTGAACGGATTGTGTCAAATCCTGGCAGTGACTATCGCTTCTTCCCTTGAATATTTTTTGCCGGAGATTTCACTGCGCGGTTACCGGATAATCCTCCATCATTTTCTTGACTCTCTTGGCGCTTGAAATCCCGAATCTGTTATAATTCGCAGAACCTATGACAGGAATATGATTGTCACCATAAGTGTTTTAGGAGTCCAGTGGCCGAATCCCCTATAATTACCCTCTCGGAACTGAATTTCAGCATAAAAGCTGCTCTCAGTTATTCATTCCCGGATACCTATTGGGTCATAGCCGAAATAGCGGAGTCAAGGTGCGACCAGAAGGGTCATTGCTACTTCAATCTGGTCGAAAAAGACGATGACAGGACAGTTGCCCAGATCAGGGCCAATTGCTGGGCTTACGAGTACCGGAAGATAAGCCAGAAATTCGAAAAAGCCACCAGGGAGCCCCTTAAACCTGGGATGAAGGTGCTTTTCCTTGCCGCAATCAATTTTCACGAAGTTTACGGGCTGAGTCTTCTTATCAAGGACATCGATCCTTCCTATTCTCTTGGCGAGATGGCCCGGAAGAAAAGGGAGGTTATCGAAAGGCTTCAAAAAGAGGGGCTTATAGAGCTTAACAAGGGCCTGAGGCTGCCTTTGGTGCCGCAGCGGATAGCCGTGGTATCGGCGCCCGGGGCGGCCGGCTACGGCGATTTCATGAGCCATATTGCCAACAACCCGTTTGGATATAGCTTCAACATACAGCTGTTCCCCGCGATAATGCAGGGCCAGGAGGCAGAGAAGTCCATTGTGGCGGCCCTGCACGAAATCCGGAAACGCCAGGACTCCTTTGATGTTGCGGCTATTGTCCGGGGCGGGGGATCCCAGGTGGAGCTTAACTGTTACGATGGCTATGAACTCGCAGTTGCCATCGCCAAGCTGCCCCTTCCTGTCTTTACCGGCATAGGCCATGAAAGGGACGACACAGTGGCGGATATGGTGGCGCACACACGGATGAAGACCCCAACGGCCGTGGCCGATTTCCTGATTTCAGGGCTCAAGGCTTTTGAGGACCGGATTCTCGAGGCCCAAAGAAGGCTTGGAAGGCTCTGTGAAAAGGCCCTGAAGGACGAGAATCACAAGCTAAATACTCTTATCCAGAGATTCCATTATGCCGTCAAAAACTCTTTCAGACATCAGGAATCCGGGCTTGATTCCGCCCTGAAGGCTTTAAAAATACAGGTCTCTCATTTACTTCGGACGGCAAATGACAGGCTTACCATTTACGAAAAAACAGTGAAGCATCTCGACCCGGCAAATGTCCTCAAAAGAGGCTATAGCATCGCTTCCCTGGACGGGAAGGTGCTTAAATCCGTGGCCGATGTGGAGGCAGGCGCGTCTATAAGTATCCGTCTTCAGGACGGGACGGTGAAAGGAAAGGTTCAGGAGGTTTTTACTCATGGAGAATGAGCTTACATATTCGAAAGCGGCGGCGGAGTTGGAGGTCATAGTAAAAGAGATCGAAGAGGAGAATATCGCTGTTGACGCGCTGTCTGAAAAGGTGAAAAGGGCTGCCCAGCTTATCCGGTTTTGCCGGAGCAAGTTAAGGGGGACCGGGGAGGAAGTTGAAAAGGTCCTGGCGGACCTTGAAGAGAAAACACGGGAAGAAGAAGGAGAGCAGTTTTAGAGGGGGCTTTGATCTTTTCCAAGCAAGCCATGAAGGGAAAATGTTAAAGGGGCTGAATCAGGAACAACAAGCCGCCGTCGAACACTTTGGATCCCCCCTGCTGCTTCTGGCCGGCGCGGGCAGCGGAAAGACCAAGGTCCTTACCCATAAGATCGGATATCTTATCAGGGAAAAGAGCATTAAGCCGCACCGCATTCTTGCCATTACGTTCACAAAAAAGGCTGCAAATGAAATGGCCGAACGTGTAGAAAGGATGTTCTCGATAAGACCACGGTCCATCAGCACATTTCATTCGTTCTGTGTGCGGGTCTTAAGGGAAGATATAGCAGCCCTGGGGAAGAATTTCGATAAAAAATTTGTTATTTACGATGAGACGGACAGCAAAAAGGCGCTAAAAAACATACTGGTCCGGCTTGATCTCGATCCAAAGGAAACAGATGCGGCCAAAAACACGATATCGAGAGCAAAGCAGACGTACAGGGATAACATAGCCCAGTACATCTCAACCCTCCAGTATCCAAAAAACCAATTGGCGCCGGTAGCAAATGCCTATCAACAGGACCTGGAACGGTCAAACGCGCTGGACTACGATGATCTGATACATTACGCCACGCACCTCCTGGTCACCAGGCCCGATGTGCGCGGCAAGTGGCAGGACCGTTATGACTATTTCATGGTGGATGAGTTCCAGGACACCAATGAGATACAGTACTCTCTAATAAAACTGCTTTCCGCCAGGAACAGGGACAACATTTTTGTAGTCGGAGACCCTTTTCAGACCATTTATACATGGCGCGGAGCTGTCCCCGAAAATATCCTCAAATTCGGTCGGGAGTTCAAGGCAACCGAGATGCGCCTTGAAAAGAACTACCGTTCGACCAGGAAGATACTCGATACCGCCAACATCGTTATTGGCAAGATTGAAGGCATGTGGGCGGACAAGGTCCTTACCCTTCACACCGATAAGGAAGATGAGGGAGAAGTTGAGTATCGCTTAAATGAAAGCCATGACGCGGAAAACGCGCGTATAGCAGAAAAAATAACAAGTCTCGCTTCAAAATACTCCTATTCGGACATGGCGGTCCTGATCCGGATGAGTTTTCTTTCCCGCGGCCTGGAAAGCAGCTTCATGCGGTATGGCATTCCATATGAAATAGTTCGGGGCCTGGCGTTTTTCGAACGGGCGGAGGTAAAAGACCTGATTTGCTATCTGAGGCTTATGTCCAATGGCAAGGACCGGGCTGCCTTCGAGAGAGTCGTAAACACGCCATCTCGCGGCATGGGTAAAAAAGCAATCGAGGCTATCACAGAGAATTTCAAGACAGACTGGATACAGGCGCTGGGAGATACGAGATATTCCGCCAGACAAAGGATCAATGCCAATGCACTTCTAAAATTAATCGCGAAACATGGCCCTTCCGTGGAAGAAAAGCCCTATGGTGTCCTGATGAGCATTATCGAGGAGCTTAACTATCTGGAATATCTGAAAAAAGAGTACAAGGAAGACTACGAGGACCGCATTGAGAACGTTTCGGAACTCAGCAACGTTCTCCAGTCCATCGAGGCCGAGGGCAAAACTTTCTCTGAATTCATGGAAGACAGCCTCCTTGCCTCGGACCAGGACAAGATAACCCATGAAGAGAGCGTTAAGATCATGACAATACATGCCGCAAAGGGGCTTGAATGGCCGGTTGTCTTCCTTCCTGCGCTGGAAGAGGGGATATTTCCATCCGAAAGGTCTCTTGAGAGCGGCGCCGCCCTGGAAGAGGAAAGACGGCTTTTTTATGTGGCGTGTACCAGGGCCAAGGAGGGGCTTTTCGTTTCATCTGCCGATTACAGAATGAAATTCGGGCGGACGTCACAGATGCTGCCATCCCGCTACATTGGCGAGATAAAGAAGGTAATTTCTGAAAATGATGGATAACAGTGGCCGGACTCGGGGGCCGGACTCGGGCCGAAGGGCCTCCAGGCAGTCGGATAGCAGGAAGTATTCCACTGAACCATATGCTCTATATTCTCTCACCCCCTCTCCTGAAAATTCTTCCGAGAACGGATGCGATGTGAGGACAAGCTGCCCGCATGAAAGGATGATTATTTGCTATATGAATTGCTGCCGTTTTCATTATATCACCTGAAATTCCCATTCATTAACTTGACCGCATTGTCTTGTAAATTTGCGCTGGAAGAAATCCGGGCAAATCAAAAAAATCGGCTTACAAGAGGTCTGGATTAAAAGAAGGAGAGGTCGCCTTGAAATTGGTTTCGGCATGGTCACGGAATAATACAGATTGAAGAGCCCAGGGATAATAATGTAGATTAAATAGAAGAGCTGCAAAATCAGATTTTTTGTCTAGTGGCCAAGTAATTTAAGGAAAGTATTAAGCGGTAGTGCAATAGGGACGGCCGTTCCTTTTTATCAGACAGAGTTTCTCATGAGGAGAATTTTTGAAATGAAAAAATTCATATTCTCATTTGTGGTATTCAGTCACAAAATATATATTTGATCCATGGCACAACGAAAAAAAATAAGGCTTTATTCATTGAGCACGTGCGGAGCCTGTAAAAATACCAGAAAATTCCTCGATGAAAACGGCATAGATTACGATTTGATCGAGGTGGACCGTCTTGAGGGAAGCGAGCAGTGGGCGGCGATGAATGAGCTTAAAAGACATAACCCCGAGGCCACATGCCCGACCTTGGTAATAGAGGAGACCATAGTCGGCTACGACGCTGCAGGTATCGGCAAGGCCCTGGATCTAAGTTGAGGCGGGGGCAGCCAATAAGGGCTTCCCGTTTCACGAGGGCCCGTACCAGGCCGCAGTTTCAAAAATCCGATTTTAGCGCCAGCAGTAATATGACTTCAGGAATACTGCCCGCCCCAATTTTTTTCATTGACTTGTACAGATAATCTTTATATCGTAGCTGAAGCAACACGGCAGAATCAAAAAATGTTATTATATAAACGGAGTGTTCAGAAATTTTTTTGTACCGCCAGCCACAAGGACTTTTAGCTTTGTGCCTTCTTGATGGTCATCTGAATCTCTAGTTCTAAGAATAAGGAGGGAAGCAGATGGCTAAAGGAACAGTCAAATGGTTCAATGATTCCAAGGGTATGGGCTTCATAACAGGCGAAGATGGTGTTGACTACTTCGTCCATTTTAGCGCTATCCAAGGCAATGGTTTCAAGTCCCTTGCTGAGGGTGACGCGGTAAGCTTCGATACCGAAAAAGGCCCGAAAGGCCCCAGAGCAATCAACGTTTCAAAACTCTAGTAACAGCAGGCGGGCCCTTTTCCAAGGGCCCGCCTTATTGAAAAGGAAAATGTGCAGCACAGATTTGATTGCACCCCAAAGACACAACTAAAGGAAAAGAGGCTGTCAGCCGGTCTGGTCTCAGATCGCTTCCCTCAGCTTTCTTCCATGGTCGTGCATATAAAACATTATGACAAGGAGATGGCGGTGCCTCTTTTTATGGAACGCACCATTAACGTGTTTCCCACAAGCTATGCCTATTTCGATATAACTTGCCCAACCGGGGAATGCGATGGATCGTTTACTTTGCTGCCGGTAATCTCGGCTATGGTCAAAGGCAACCAGAGAACGGCGCAGGGAAAAATGGATTGTCCCGGCAATGGCATTTTCCCTGCCGGGCACGCAAGCATCACCTATAAAATCAGCATCGAGTACAAAGCCGGAAAATAGAAAAAAGTTTCCAAATACCGAATTCAAGAGAAATACTCATTCATTTTTCAGATAAGAAGCGGACTGGCAGCAAGCAGCGTTCCCTCGAAAAAAAACCAATCTCCGGGCATTCCTGTTTACACTGATACTTGATACTTCCAAAAATTCCTTGAAGGATGAGACTTTTGCCGAGGTCTGCGCTTTTTTATAGAGCAGCCTGGCAACTTCTTACGGAAGGATTCTTATTTTCCTCAAATCTCCTCAATAAACCATAACCACGGGACTTAATCCAGATGGTTCAAGTAAAATAGGCATAGTAAGAAAGGGGCAATTTTTTGGTGCATCCGGCCCAGGGAGCATACACAGGCAGGGAACACTCCGCTATTATCAGGAGGTCGGTCTGTCCCTATGACTGCCCCGATGCCTGCGGCCTGCTGGTGGAGGTGGAGGGCGGTCGCGCCGTGCGCGCAAGCGGCGACCCTGAACACCCTTTCACACGCGGCTTCCTGTGCCCGAAGATGCGCCACTACGAGCGCACTGTCCATTCGCCCCAGCGGCTCACCACCCCCCTGGTGCGCACCGGGCCCAAGGGAAGCGGCCCAAAAGGCAGCGGAAATTTTCGTCCCGTGTCCTGGGAAGAAGCAATCGGGCTTATAGCGGGACGCTGGCGGCAGATAATCGAACGCCACGGAGCGGAGGCAATTCTGCCCTATTCCTATGCTGGCACCATGGGGCTGATACAGCGAAACGCCGGGCATCCCTTTTTCCACCGGCTGGGCGCCTCCCGTCTTGAGCGCACCATCTGCTCACCGGCAAAAAAGGCAGGCTGGAAAGCGGTGATGGGCAACACCAGGGCCCCTCATCCCGATGAGGTGATGCGAAGCGACCTGGTAATCCTGTGGGGAATCAACGCCGCGGCAACCAGCATCCATTTTCTTCGCGGTGTCCGCGAGGCAAAAAAGCGGGGAGCGAAAGTCTGGCTGATAGACACCTACCGCACGCCCACCGCCGCAGTGGCCGATGAGATCTTCCTGGTACGGCCTGGAAGCGACGGCGCCCTGACCCTGGGACTCATGCATCTGCTGGCGCGTGACGGACGTCTTGATGAAAATTTTTTGAAAGAGCGGGTGCAGGGTTTTGAAGAGCTTCGACAGAGAATTCTTCCGGATTATCCCCCCGAAAAGGTAAGCGCCCTGACCGGGCTGCCGGTAACGGCCCTGGAGGCGATGGCTGCCGCCTATGGTGCGGCCCGCGCTCCGTTTATCCGCCTGGGGAGCGGGCTTTCCCGCTACGGCAACGGAGCCATGACCGTACGCACCATTGCCAGCCTGCCGGCGCTTGTGGGGGCCTACGGCAAACCGGGCGGGGGCTGCTTTTGCGGCACCAGCACCTCGGCCGCCTTCGCACTTTCCGAGGTGACACGGGAAGACTTTATGGCGCGGCCCACCCGCCTGGTGAACATGAACCTCCTGGGACAGGCCCTTACAAAGCTGGAAGGGCCGCCGGTGCACGCCCTCTACGTTTACCACTCCAATCCCGCCGTTGTCGCCCCGGACCAGAACGCGGTGCTCAGAGGCCTGGAACGTGAGGACCTCTTTACAGTGGTCCACGAACGGTTTCTCACTGACACCGCCAGTTATGCCGACGTGGTGCTGCCCGCGGCTTCCTCGCTGGAGACAAGCGACCTCTACAATTCCTACGGCACTTACTGCATCCAGCGCGCCCGGCCGGTAATACCCCTGGTGGGGCAAAGCAAGTCCAACTGGGACACTTTTGCCCTGTTGGCCAAGGCGATGGGGTTCACCGAACCGTTTTTCAGCCAGAGCGCCGACGACCTCATTGACCGGTTGCTGGCGATCCCCTCCCCCTGGCTGGAACATATAAATACCGCTTTGCTGGCCGATGGGCGGACGGTCGAACTTCCGGTCCCCGCTGCCGAAGGTTTTGGTACTCCATCCGGCCGCATCGAAATTCTCAATACTGCGGAAAGCGAGCCGCTTCCTCGTTACATTCCTTCCTACGCTGCGCAAGAGGATCTTTTGCCGCTTCGTCTGATGACCGCGCCGTCCCTTTTCTCGCTCAATTCCACCTTCTATGAGCAGACGGACCTGCGAAAGAGGCAGGGCGGCATGCGCCTGCTCCTCCATCCGGAAGAGGCGAAAATCCGGGCCCTTTCCGGCGGCCAGATGGTGACCGCCTTCAACAGCCTGGGAGAAGTGAATTTTCTGCTTGAGACCAGCGAACGCGTTCCTCCGGGGGTCGCCGTTGCCGAAGGGGTTTGGTGGCTCGAACACGCCCCCGGCCTCCGGACGGTCAATGCCCTTACCTCGCAGCGCCTGACCGACCGGGGAGGCGGCAGCACGTTCTACGACAATGCAATCGACGTCCGCCCCGCTTCTTGAGTCCGCGTTCTTCCCAAACACCCTTTAAGGCAGGAAAATTAATCCCGAGCCGCTTCGTTACTCTTGCACGCCATAGCCGACCGATGTCACCACAAGGGAAACTACGCCGTTGAGCCTGTCTACCACAACTTCTTCGCCTTCGGTCCTGTGTAATAATGCTTTTGCCATTGGAGAATCAATGCTGATAAAACCCCTTTGGGGATCGAATTCGTCCGGACCGACTATTCGATATCGGAACATGTTCCCATCGGAATCCTCAAGCCCCACCCAGGCGCCGAAAAATATCTTCGAGGTGTCAGCGGGCGGTCTGTCCACAATGACCAATTCATTCAACCTCTTAGCGAGAAACCGTATGCGGGAATCGATCTGCCGTAATTGTTTCTTGCCGTAAATATACTCCGCATTCTCCGACCTGTCCCCCATGGCTGCGGCTTCAGCAACCGCCTGTGTGACTTGAGGGCGCTTCACCTTCCACAGATGTGTCAGTTCCTCGCTTAACCTATTATGCCCCTCAGGCGTAATATAAGACGATATCTTCATTTTGAGCTGTAACGGTCTTTTCATAGGTCCTGTTTGCTCTTCCTCTTGCCTTCATTTAAATTTGTCATATATTTTCTTATCCTGTCCGCTTTTTTTAATATGCTTTAAAAGTGAGACCATATCTTCTATTTTAATCCGGCCTGTATTTTGATTCAGGCGCGAACAATGATATATGGCCCAGACTCTATAGCGGCCCGCCCTGTATTCCCCATTGTTCTTGAATTCAGGGGGCCGCTCACCAAGGGCCTTATATACTTGAATAAAGGCGTCGCGGCCGATGCAAAGAATGTCCGTTACCAAAGGCATGGCGGCCAGTAATGATTGCAGATTCGGCCGGCAATTATTGAATTCTGAAGGCAGTGCCTTATTGCCCGGCGGCACACAATGAAGTGCGTTTGTAATAATGGCGCCTTTTAGTTCCAGGCCGTCGTCTGCGCTCACGGATTCCGGCCTGCTGGAAAACCCCTCTTTAAAGAGGGCTCGATAAAGCAGAACGCCGGCGCCGTCCCCAGTGAACACCCTGCCAGTCCGGTTTGCGCCATGGGCCCCGGGAGCGAGGCCGCATATCAGAAGCCAGGCATTTTCATCGCCAAAAGGCGGAACCGGATTATTGTGATAATGAGAGAACAGAGGTTTGGGTTTTATGGCGGATCGGTATTCCACCAGGCGTTCACATTTGGTGCAGGGAATCCGTTCAAATAAAAATGATAATGTCATCGGAAAGCCGGCTTAATCGCTATACGAGAACATCTCCCTTGTGCCCGCGTCCTTTTTTGAGTTCACTGCATCTAAAAAAGCCTGCCGTATGATCATTCACCCATTCCTAACGCCTCATGAACACGCAGCACATGGTGGTTCCTCTCGAAAAATATTATCATTTCAAATGAATTTTCAGCAAGAATTGCAGTTTTGTAAACACACCAGCGAAAAAATAGCGCCATTAGCCCCTATAGATACCCAAAGCAGCCAAAAGGAAAACCATCGAGTGTCAAGAAGGATGACCAAGGGGGCCCAAAACGGTGTGGGTTATTTTTGGAAACCACCGATTTGCGCTGTCAGTGCAATCTCCTGAAAGGCCGCCCTGACGGAATAGAAGGTATGGGACGGGTAGCGGGTGCGGGTCTGTATGAAGGCCTGTAGCCCCCTTCGGGACGCCCATGTTCATGGAACTCACGTTCATGATGCTCCCTTTCGAAATACTCATGGTGATACGGTGCGACGTAATAGCCAGGGCCCCAATAGTCGTAATAACCGCCGGCGGGCTCATAATAAGCCGCTCCGTAGCTCTCGTAATATCCGGCGGCGCAGCCCGAAATCAGTATCAGGCAAAAGGAGACCGCAGGCAGCCAACGCAAAAGCCGGGCTTTCATCTGGGGGCCTCCATATCCTTTGCGCCAGGCCATTCGAGAAGTCCGAACACCGCTCCCGCCGGGTCGGCGACAACGGCTATCTTGCCGCCCTGCCGGTCGGCGTGAGGGGCAACCAGTATCCGGCCGCCCAGGGCCGC
This sequence comes from Nitrospirota bacterium, assembly GCA_021813765.1. Lineage (GTDB taxonomy): Bacteria > Nitrospirota > Thermodesulfovibrionia > Thermodesulfovibrionales > JdFR-88 > JAKAEG01. The sequence continues at coordinate 11,413 of JAKAJM010000006.1, read as the reverse complement.
AACCCGTGCGGCGGTTTTTTCCGCGTCAACGACACGTACAAAATTGAGCCAGTGCGGATGCAGCCCCGGCCTTTTGGCAGGAATGGAGTTCACGCTGGCACGGGCATAGTTTTCGGACGCAAGCAGTAAATGTTGGGCGCCTCTTCCGCTAGGAAGCCGGAAGACTTCATACCCGAACAGCTTCTGGTAGAAAGCGGCATCGGTGTCCGGATCAGTCGTTATCAACGAGCTCCATATCCATTCCCCGGGGGAGGCCAAAACATCGGGCGGATCGCCGCTGCTGGATGCCAGAACCGCAAAGACGGCTCCCTGCGGATCGGAAAACACGGCTTCCTGGCCGCGTCCGGGGATATCACGCGGCCCAAAAAGCAACTTCGCTCCATTCTGGACAGCCGTTTTTTTTGCCGCGTCTGCATTGCTCACGGAAAAGAAGGTCAGCCATGCGGGCCTCCGGCGCTCTCCAGCGGGCAACTTTCTTTGGAAAAGACCTGCCACCGGATGCCCATCCAGAAGCGCCTCGGCATAATTTCTCACGCCCTTTTTTCCCTTTATTCTGATATCCCTGAACGTCCAGCCAAACAGACTGCCATAGAATTTTTTGGCGGCTGCCAGGTCCGGCGTCACCAGTTCAAAAAATATGGCCTTGCCTTCGAGTTGCAGATTATTTTTGGGCTGAACGACCGGCGGGAACCGGACAGCTGCCGCGGAAGGCGCGGCGCATGTGAGAAAAATAAGCAGGACCAGGAAACCCCGTCCTAAAAGATATTTGATCCTTGCATTCATCTGTGGCGTCTCCATTTTTCAAATGGCTGCGAGCGTGTTCCAGGCCTGCCGTAGCGAACGAACTTAAAAATCATTCACATAGGCTTACCTGCGGCTTGCCTCAGGTAATATCAATTTTATAGCAGGCAGATATGCTGTCAAGAACAAAAGGCGGTGCCTGTTCTGCCGGTTTTTCAGCGGTTTGGACGCTTTGCTTCAACTGCAGGAGACCCTTTCGTCCGGCCCTTCAAACCTTATTTATGCGCCTTTCCGCAGATGATTTCAACTTCAAAGTTTACCTTTATCCGGCCAAATAACGCAGATTTCGATAACAGAGTAAACTGCGCCAGTCCGAGCACCGGAAAGGGTCCGAAAGCCAATCAAAATCGGGATTTTCAAATTGACGGGCTCGTTTGCCATGCTCTCTTCATTGATGCTTGCCAAAAGCGTGCTCCCATCATTTGCCGCATCAGAATTTGCTATAATCTGGCCATGTTTCAGCCATATATCTTATAACGGAGAGAACCATGGACAAAAAGATCGCACTCATTACCGGCGGGAACCGGGGTCTGGGCAAAAATGCCGCTCTAAAGCTGGCCTCAAAGGGATTCGACGTGATCCTTACGTTCCGCAGCCATAAGGCTGAGGCCGATGCCGTGGCCGCTGAAATCCGAAATGCCGGAGGCAAGGCGGCGGCCCTGCCGCTCGACACAAGCCAGGTTGCGACATTCGCGGCCTTCGCAGGGCAGGTAAAGTCGGAATTGCAGAAGAACTGGCAGCGCAACACGTTCGACTGCCTGGTCAACAATGCCGGGATCGGGATCAATGCGCCTTTCGCGGAAACCACCGAAGCGCAGTTCGACCTTCTGATGAATATCCATCTGAAAGGGGTATTTTTCCTGACGCAATCCCTGCTGCCGCTGATGCCGGACGGCGGGCGCATCCTCAACGTGTCTTCGGGCCTGACGCGCTTCTCCATTCCGGGATTTGCCGCCTATGCCTCCATGAAAGGCGCCGTCGAAGTCCTGACCCGCTACCTTGCAAAGGAGCTTGGAAAGCGCGGCATTGCCGTGAACGTGATCGCCCCAGGCGCGATCGCCACCGATTTTGGCGGAGGCGCCGTACGGGATAACAAGGAGCTAAACGCCTTCATCGCTTCCCAGACCGCATTAGGCCGGGCAGGAGAGCCGGACGATATCGGCGGCGTTATTGCCTCACTGCTTTCGGAGGAGTGCAGATGGATCAACGCCCAGCGGATCGAGGCCTCGGGAGGAATGTTTATCTGAGCAGCCATGCAAGGGCGCCGTTGACGATGGATCAAACACTGAAAATATTAGGAGGCAGGCATAGACATGGAAAATGAAACTCTGGAGACCATATACACCAGGCGGAGCGTAAGAAGTTACACGGGGCAGCCGGTGCCTCGCGAGTCGCTGATCAAAATCCTTAAGGCCGGCATGGCGGCCCCGTCGGCCAGGAACATCCAGCCATGGGCATTTGTGGCGGTTACGGAAAGAGGCCTCCTGGACGGCCTGTGCGAGAGGCTTCCGTATTCGAAGATGCTGGATAAGGCCGGCGCTGCCATAATAGTTTGCGGCGTGCCCGGCAAGGATGACGTCTATGGCGGAAAATATTGGGTGATGGACTGTTCCGCCGCAGCCCAAAACATCCTCCTTGCGTGCCATGCCATGGGGCTTGGGGCCGTTTGGACCGCGGCATACCCGAATGAAGACCGCATGGCCATTGTTAGGGACATCATCGGCGTCCCGGAAGACATAATGCCCCTCGCCGTTATCCCTGTCGGCATACCAAAGGACAAGGGAAAAGTCACGGACAAGTTCAGGGAAGATAATATCCATTGGGAGAGATGGTAAAGCAAAGAAACTGCAAAAGGGTTTTTACCGTTTTCACCCTCCGACCGCCGGTTAATCGAGCGATTTGCGGAAGCGGAGCACGCTTACCGCAAGCATCACAAAAGCAAGCAGCGCCATAGCGGAAAGGTCCGGCCAGAGCACGCTGAAGCCGACCCCTTTAAGGAACACGGCCCGGATAACGACAAGGAAATAACGCAGAGGATTGATGAACGTGAACCATTGCAGGAGCCTTGGCATCGCAGCTATCGGGAAGGCAAAGCCCGAAAGGATGTAGAGGGGGTTAACGAAAAAGAAGTTAAGGGCGAATGCCTGCTGCTGGGTCCTTGAAAACGTTGACAACAAAAGACCAATGCTCAGGGCAGCCAACAGGTAAAGGGATGCGCCCGTTAACATAACCCACGGGCTCCCGATGAAAGGCACGTGGAACCAGAAAATGCCGATCGAGCTCACCAGCGCGATATCGCCAAGTCCGACGAGGAAAAAAGGCACCGTCTTGCCGAGTATGAACTCGACCGGCCGGATCGGGCTCACCATGATCTGTTCGAGCGTGCCGGCCTCGCGCTCCCTCACGATGCCAAACGCGGTGAGACTGACCACCTGGATCAGAGTCAGTGTGCCGATGACGCCGGGGATAAAAAACCACCTGTCTTCCATCCCCTCGTTGAACCAGGGGTACGCCTGGAGCGTGATCCCCGTCTCCGGGGCAGCGGGGCCCTTGAGAAAAGAGGCGGCACGGCTCGACTGACTGGCGGAGAACTGGGAGACGATCTGGTTTACATAGCCAAGGGCGATCAGCGAAGTGTTCGAGTTGGTCCCGTCCACGATGACCTGGAGAGGCGCGCTCCGGCCATTTTCCAGGCGCTTGGCGAAGCCCGCATGTATGACTATGGCAAGGACGGCCGTGCCGCGGTCGATGTCTCGGGTAATTTCGCTCTGGTTTCTGGCCACGTCAACTATATCGAAACGGGAGGTCGCCACGAAATGCGATATCAGGCTGCGGCTGGCCTGGCTCCGGTCCAGGTCCAGGACCGCAGTTGCAACGTGGTTCACCGTGAACGTGGCCGCATAGCCGAAAACAAGCATCTGGATGATCATGGGGACTATAAGCCGGAACATGGCCCAGCGGTCGCGCCTGAGCTGGACGAACTCTTTTATCAGCATCACTGACAGGCGTTCGAACATGCGCTAATCCAGACTCTTGTGGAAGGCCCGGGCAGCGAGCCATATTATGATCGAGGCGTAAATGGAAAGGCCAAGGGCTGGCGCCCATAGATCGGAAAGCCCGCTGCCCTTTAAAAAAATCGACCGCAGGATCGTGACATAATACCGCGAGTAGACAAAAAGCGAGATGGCCCGGATCGGGGCAGGCATCTGGTCGAGCGGAAAGGTGAAGCCCGAAAGCAGGGTCGTAGGCAGCATGGTAAGGACAAGGGCGATCTGGCTTGCCCCGAGTTGACTGCGGATCCGGACGGAAATGAGATAACCTATGCCCAGCACTACGGCAATAAAAAGCCCTGTGGTGACCAGAAGCGTGCCAATATTGCCCCGGAAAGGCACGCCGAACCAGAAAACGGCACTAACGAGACAGAACCCGGCATCGATGAAGCCGATCACGAAATAAGGGATCAGCTTGCCCAGCATGACCTCAAATGCCGTGACGGGAGTCGATATCAGCTGCTCCATGGTACCCCTCTCCCACTCACGCGATATGGTCAGGGAGGTAAGCTCCGCTCCCACCAGCGCCAGGATCACGGCGACCACCCCGGGGATGATGAAGTTTTTACTGTCCAGGGTCTCATTGAACCATGTGCCGGGCTCAAGGTCCACCTGGCCGACCATGAAAGGCCTAACCCCATGGGCGGCCGCCCATAGCGTTGCGATCTGCGCGTTGGCCTGCGCCACCGCGCCCTGGGCATAGCCAAGCGCTATATTGGCCGTGTTGACGTCGGTTGCGTCGAAGACGGCCTGCACCGGCGCGCTTCCCGTCGAAGCAAGTCTGCGCGAGAAATCGGCCGGAATAACGAGCGCGGCGATGCACTCGTTGCGGTCCAGGGCATCGCTTATGCCGGATTCGCTTCCGATAATGTGGCTGACCGAGAACCATTCAGAAGAGACAAACCCGTTAACAACGGCGCGGCTTTCCTGGCTGTTTTCCTGGTCGTAGACACACAAAGGCACACGCTTGATATCCAGGCTTACACCATAGCCCAGCAGGACCAGTTGCATCAGGGGCATAAGGAGCGCGATAGCGAGGCTGCGCGGGTCCCGCCATATTTGCAGTGTTTCCTTGTACGCCATGGCAAACAGCCGCCGGACATTCATGGCACAACCCTTTGTTCCGGCATGCCTGAAACGAGCTGGACGAAAACGTCCTCCAGACTCGCAGCCACCGGGCGGGCCGGGCCGGCTTTTATCCCATGCTCGCCTAGAAAACCCTGAAGGCCGGCGGCGTTAAGGCCGCCTTCACTGAGCACAACATGCAGCTTGTCGCCAAATATGGCGGCCTCGACCACGCCTGGCGCGCCGGTCAGCGCCTTCACCGCCGCGCCCAGGGGCGTGCAATCGATCTCCAAAAGTTCTCCGCCCAGCCTGCGCCCGCGCAGCTCGCTGGGCGTCCCGATGGCAATGAGCTTGCCGCGATCAATAAGAGCGATGCGATTGCAGTATTCCGCTTCGTCCATGTAGTGGGTTGAGACAAGAATGGTGACCTGCTCCGCAGCGAGCTCGTGGATGAGGTCCCAGAAACGCCGCCGCGCCTCGGGTTCGACTCCCGAAGTAGGCTCGTCCAGGAAGAGGATAGGCGGCCTGTGGAGGATCGCGCAGCCCAGCGCCAGGCGCTGCTTCCAGCCTCCGGCCAGCGTGCGCACCAGGGCGTTCTCGCGGCCTTCAAGCCCGGCCATGGAAATGGCAAACCGCATCCGCTCCTCGAAGTCGCGCCTCGGGACCCTGTAGATGCCGCCAAAAAAGCGGAGATTCTCGCGTACCGTCAGGTCGCCGTAGAGCGAAAACTTTTGGGACATATAGCCGATATGCTCACGCACGGCCTCCGGTTCGCGGTCCACATCGAAGCCGGCTACCTGCGCACGGCCCTCACTTGGGTGCAGCAGCCCGCACAACATGCGAATGGTGGTCGATTTGCCGGCTCCGTTTGGACCAATAAAGCCTACTATCTCGCCCCTGCCGATGCTCAAATTCAGATGGTCTACGGCCGTAAAGGAATCAAACCGCTTGGTCAAACCCTGCGCAAGGACCGCGGGAGCACCGGCACTCATGCCGTTTCCCCCAGCAAAGCGACGAAAACGTCCTCGATCCCGGGCTCGGCTGCCTGAATGTCAGCCTCTGCCACCCCATACCCGGCAAGGAGCGTGCGCAATTCGGAAATCCGGCGCCCGGGATCATCGACGCGCACATGGAGGCGGTCGCCCATGAGCAAGACCCCGAGCACGCCTGGCTGGCCCGATATGATCTCTCGCAGCGAGCGCGGGTCTGGTGAAACGATGGCAAGCAGCGCTCCCGGCATCGCCTGTTTGATGCGCGCGGGCGTGTCGCACTGGCGCACCTCCCCGTGATGAAGCAGCGCCAGGCGGGAGCAGCGCTCAGCTTCATCCATGTAGGCCGTTGACAGCAGGATAGTAACGCCGGTCTCGCGCAGGTTATAGAGGATGGCCCAGAAGTCCCGGCGGGAAACAGGGTCCACCCCGGTAGTCGGTTCATCAAGGAGCAGCACCCTTGGGGTATGGATGAGCGCGCAGACCAGGCCCAGCTTCTGTTTCATGCCCCCAGACAGCTGGCCCGCAAGCCGCCGGCGAAACGGCAGTAGCCCCGCCGCCTCAAGCAGCTCCTTGCTGCGCGCGATGCGCTCTCCGCGCTGCACGGAAAAGAGCTCGCCGTAGAAGAATATATTTTCCGCGACCGTGAGGTCTTCATAGAGTCCGAAGCGCTGCGGCATGTAGCTCAGGTGCAATTTTGCGCCTTCCGCATTTGCGCCCACATCCACACCGTCCACTACTATCCGGCCTTCATCAGGCCTGAGCACGCCGGCAAGCATCCGCATGATAGTGGTCTTCCCGGCCCCATCGGGCCCAACCAGGCCGAATATCTCCCCCCTGGAGACGGCCAGGTCCACCTTCCTCACCGCCATGACGGGCCCGAAGCTCTTGCTGAGCCCCTCGGAAAAAATGACTATGCCGCCTGTCTCTGCCATCATTTCCCCGGCGGCAGAAGCGCGATCGCGGCGTCCGCGGGCATCCCGGGCAGAAGCTCGTGCGTAGGGTTGTATATATCTATGCGTATGCGGTATACAAGCGTCACCCGCTCCGCATGGGTCTGGACCGTCTTCGGAGTGAACTCCGCCTGGGAGGAAATGAAGCCGATCCGTCCGTGGTAGAGTTTGCCGGGATAGGTATCCGTAGTGACCGTTGCCTCCTCACCAAGCCGCACCCGGCCCAAATCAGTCTCGTTAACATAGGCGCGCAGCCATACATGGTCCAGGTCGTCCAGGGTGAAGATGGCCACTCCCGGAGCGGCCAACTCGCCCAGCTCCGCCTCGCGCACGGCAAGCACACCGCTGAAAGGGGCGCACAAAATGGTGTGGGACAGGGTCACCTGGTCAAGACCCACTCTCGCCCGGGCCGCCTTCAGATTGGCCATGGCCAGGCCCACGTTGTTTAGCGCCACCTTCTCCTGGGCCCTGTCCCTGGCCAGCGCGGCATCCGATTGCGCTGCTGCCGTAAAAGCCCGGTCATAATCCTGGCGGGAAATCGCGCCCGCCTTTAGCTGGCCCCCGGCGCGGACATACTCCCGCCTTTTCTCTGAAAGGTCAAGCCGGTCGTTTAAGACCGTGTTCCGTGCCGCAGCCAGGCTGCTGCGGTCCACAGCTATCTGTTTGCGCGCGACCTGAAGGCTTGCCAGATCGATATTCAGCTGCTTTAGGTAGAAACGGTCGTCGGCCCGCGCCAGGACCGTGCCCTTGCGGACGAATTTTCCCTCGTCAAAGGGCAGATAGACGATGGGGGCCTGTATCTCGGTGAAGCTTAGCACGCTCTGATGTGCCTCTATATTCCCGGAGACAACGATCTGCCGGGGCTTGGCCGCCGGACCGAACAAAAACCGCCTTGCGGGCGTCCAGAGCAGGCTCAGGGCCGCAGCCGCGACAAGGACAATGAGCGCGGCCATTCCGAAACGCGCGCGGCGAGTCATGCCGTTCAGCTTCCGCCAAGCGGCAGCCACGCGCGAAAGGCCGTCCTATTCCTATGAAAAACAAGGGCAGAAGCAATGGATATATTTTTTATTTTATTTTTCAATCCTCGCACATCTTTCCGATAAGGACCGGGCATTTCGAATGGGAAAGTATGCTTCTGGACACGCTGCCAAGCATCCCCTTCATCCCGGTCAGCCCGCGGCATCCGACAGCTATCAGTCCCGCATTCTGGGTTACCGATGCAGCGAGTATCTCCGCAACGGGGTCACCTTCCACCGATAGGACGTCTACATTTTCAAACCTGCGGCCAAGATAATCCCTTGCCCGGTCAACTATCCTTTCTGATTCCGCGCGCCCGGATTCCCTCACCTGTTCGATCATTTCGGCGTATCTTTCATTAAGCTCGGGGACGAACGTAAGGGGCACATCCGGAAAAACCCGCTGTCTGACGTTCAAAACGGTTACGCTCGACCCCTCCGGAAAAGGGATGGACGCCAAAAATTCCTGCGTGGAGACCGCATGACCGGACCCGTCGGTTGCAAAAAGTATCTTAATGCCGCAGGGCCCGGCCGGTTTGGGGCTCAAAGGCAGTTTCGTAACGAGCACCGGTACGGCGGATTTGAGCACCACGGCCCTCGTTACGCTTCCCAAAAGCAGCGATTCCATACCTTTTGTTCCCCTTGCGCCCATAACAATCAGGTCCATCCCAGCTTCCCTGGCCTTCTCGGCGATGACCTGCCTGGCATGGCCCTCAACTATGGCGGTGCTTATCTTTGCCTTGACCTGCTTCAGGGTATCAAGCGCGGAGTCCAGCAGCCTTGGAGCAAACAATTTTTTGATCTCCTTCAGGGCCTCCCGGCAGGCTGCCTCACTGTACAGAAAGTGGCTCCAGTGCAACGCGTGGAAAACGGTTATTTCATCATCCGGGGACAGATCCAGGAAGGTCAAAAATCTGGCCGCGCTATCCGAGTATTTGGAGCCATCCACCGCAAGCAGTATTTTCATGTTTTCCCTTTTTCCGCTTTGCCCTTACAAAGTATAGGGAAAGACAAACGGGCTGGCTAGCGAAAACCGGCTGTGGCGGGGCGGACTTAAAAAAAAAAAAAACTGGCATGGTGTCCGTACTCAGTATGACAGCCCTTCTTAAGGCTGTTTAGTCCTAAATAAAAAGGGGACGCTTTACAAATTTCGCGTCCCCTTTTTATGACTTTTTACTTTTCTTTACCGGCCCCCGCCGTCATCGCGCTCACGTCCGCCCCTTGCAGGGCCACGGCCCCCTCCTCCGCCGCCGCCGCGGTAATAGCCTCCGCCTCCGGGCTGCCCGCCCGGGCCGCCCCGCTCAATATATCCTCCTCCGGGCGCTCCTCGCTGCGGTGCGTAGCCACGCCTTTCCGGAGGTCCGTAGCTGCGGGGCGCGGCTTCGCGGCGCTGGGGAGCAGGCCTGTAACCCGGACTGGGCCTGTAGCCTGGGCCGGTCCCGCGGCGCTGTGGTGCTGCCCTGTAAGGCCCCCCAGGCCTGCTGCCCCGCACGACCCCGCGCCCTGTGAACATGCCCGGCCTGCTAGTGGCGGCAATGCTCGGGCGGCCATGGTTTACGGATGCCCTAAGCCCCGGGTAAGACCGTGCCGAACGCTCATGCTGCCTTTGAACGGAAACAGCGGAGAAGCGCCGCTGCCGCGCCCATGACCGCTGTGCGGCGGTCTCGCGGACCCTTATGCCTCCGGGCCCGTTGTAACCGGCGCGGCTAACCGTGAAGCGGCTCACCGGGCTTCTGTAAACGGTAGTTACTCTCCTTATATTGACGTTGTTTGCCGCACGGTTGTAATAGAACGTGCGGCCCCTCCAATAACCGCCCCAGTAGCCATAGCCTGTATAGCCATAACCGTAGTTGATGCCGCCGTAGAAGCCCACCACCGGCCCCCAATAACCCGTATGCCAGATATACACGCCGTTCACCCAGCCCCAATATCCGGGCGTCCACAGCGCGCCCGGAAACGGCGCAATCACCCAGGTCCCCGGGACCCAGTAATACCCGTAGACGGGGTCCCAGGCCCAGTAGCCAGGCGTCCAGATATAGCCTGGCCCCGGACAGACAGGCTGGGCATAAATGGGTATGGCCGGAGGCGCTATCGTCACGGACACGCCAACCGCAACATAAGCGGAGGAAACGGCCGGAGCGGCAAGAGCAATTGCCGCAAACAAAAGTAAGAACAGAGCCGCGGACCGTCCCCGGCGCCTGAAGCTCACGGCGTCAAAGACATCAAAAATTTTTTTCCCAGTTCTGCTTCTGCGCGTCCCGGACAACAGTTTCATGGAATAATTCGTACCTCCCTCTTTTGTAATTACTCTTTGCATCCAAAAACCGTCCTCTGCAAAAATTTTTCTGCAATGCCGCTGTTTGTGTTTTTTTGACCCGCTATTTGGACAGGGATGCCTGCATTATGTCCACCCTTTTCCATGTCCCATCGGGGTCAAACAGCGACATCTTTTTTGCCAGCTCCTCCGTGTGCGGCCCGAGGTCCTTCTCATAAAGGATGCCCCGCTGGTTCACTATGAAGGTCATGATCCCTGAAACCCCGTATTTCGCGGGATACGCCACAAGGCCGAAACCGGCGGTCATCTTTCCGCCGGCCACGTAATCCATCGCGCCGCCCGCAGCGTGTTTCCCCTGGCCTTTCAATATCCCGAAGTAATACCCATAGTAAGGCTCCTGTTTCCCGGCCTCCCGCGTGGCGCTCCTGCTGCAGGCGGCACGGGCAAAAAGCGGCCCCAGGGGGCTGTCCTCCCTGCCCGGCCAGTACAGGCCACCCTGCCCGTCCCGGCTGCCGATGAAGCTCTGGGCATACTGCAGTTGTCCGCCCCTGACCAGTGCGTTTTGGGCATACTCGCGCTGCGCCTCTACATAAGCAAGAGAGGCCCGGATGGTGTTCAGCTCATTCCTTCCTATCCTGCGGTCAAGGATCTCCTGCTTTCCTTCCTCGGTATCGAATATCCATGAATTTCCCTTTTTTATGATCGGGATCGGGAAAGTCCATCCATCCTTCCCCACAAGCGCCAGGAAAACGCCCTTGTCCAGCTGCTTGAAGGCGACCCCCTGTTTGGCCGACCCGGCGAACCGCGCCCGGGCCCTGGTGTCGGCAATGGCATCGCCTGAAGATATGATGTCCTTTCCGTCCGGCCCGAAGATAGCCAGCAATTCCTTCGCATTATTGCTTGCCGCGGCATTCACAAGCGCGCCGAAGGCCATCTGCGGAGACCCGAACTCCATCTGCCTGGCGACCGCAGCACCTGCCGTGGCGGCAAATGCGGGCGGCACGCAAACGGAAAAGCCCGAAAACGCGGCCGCAATGGCGGCGGAAAGTATATGTCTCCACATAAGAGAGCTTTTTCCCCTTGTCCTTCTGTCCACAAACATTAGCACATATTCCTTCCTTTTTTAAGTACAGCGGGCCTCCGTTTTTTAAGTACGCAAGACTAGCGCCTGAAACCGCCGCCACCGCGCGGCGCCCCTCCGCCACCGCCGCCGCGAATGAACCCTCCGCTGCCGTGGAACCCCTGAAAACCTCCGCGTGAGGCG
>JAKAJM010000061.1 GCA_021813765.1 Nitrospirota bacterium | reverse complement strand
AAGCCGTGGGCGAGGATGCGGCCGCTCAGTTTCTGGAGCATCATAATTGCGAAGGCGGCTCAAACGCAGCGCTCGACCCCCATATGGCAGACCAGATCGCCCTTTATCTTGCCCTTTCCGGCGCCAGCAGCTCCTTTACCACTTCCAGGATCACCGGGCACCTCCTGACCAATCTGAGCATAATCGGCAGGTTTATAAAATTCGAGTACAGGGTAAAAGGAGAAAAGGGAGTACCGGGCATGGTGGAGATGGCGTTTTAAAACGAAATACGGTCAAGTGCCCATATTCTAACGGACCATGGAATTTATCTTATGGGCCAGGCAACCGGCCCCAAAACCGTTGTCTATGTTCATTACGGCGATGCCCGGCACGCAGGAATTAAGCATGGCAAGAAGTGCTGCAAAACCGCCCAGGCTGGCCCCATAACCCACAGAGGTGGGCACCGCTATGACAGGCTTATCCGTTATCCCGCCCACAACCGAGGGCAGCGCCCCTTCCATCCCGGCCACCACTATTATGCACCTGGCCAGCCCGATCTCCTCCCTGTTTCCCAAAAGCCGGTGAAGCCCGGCCACGCCCACATCGTACAGGGTTTCCACTCTGCTGCCCAGAAATGAAGCGGTAAGGGCGGCCTCCTCGGCCACGGGAATATCGGAGGTCCCGGCGGACACGACCAGCACCCTTCCCTTCCTTCCGCCCATCCCCCCGGCCACTATGATGCCGGAGCGCTCATGGAAAACGGCCTCCCCTGTTCCAAGGCCTTCGTACACCTCCGCGGAGGCCTTGGTTATCAGGAACCTTTTTGATCTTTTATACATGGCCATTGCCACCCTGGCCACGTCCTCCGTGCGTTTACCCCTTGCCAGGATGACCTCTGGGATGCCCTGAAGGCTGGTGCGGTGGTGGTCCACCTTGGCCACTTCCATTTCTTCATAGAGGTGGTCTTTAAGATGATTGAAAACATCCCGGGCCGATATCTCCCCGCTGCCAAGCCCCCGGATAATATCTTCCAGTCCGCTTTTTCTGCTTTCCGGTCTCTTCCGCGGACGAGAAAAAACAGTTTTTCTTTTTTCTTTTCTCTTTTTTTTTGTCTTATTCGCCAAACTCATGCTTGAGGGAGCGGTTCATAAGCTCTTCAACCGCCTTGACCGGGGATTGGCCTTCAAAGACCACGCTGCAGACCTGCCTTGCTATTGGCATCTCCACCCCGTGCCTGCGTGCCAGCTCGACAACTGATTTGGATGTCGCAACGCCTTCGGCGATGGTCCTGTTCGCGGCGGAAATCTGCCCGGCCGAATATCCCGCCGCCAGTTTTTGCCCGAATGAATAGTTTCTTGAGAGGCTGGCCGTACAGGTGAGCACCAAGTCCCCCATGCCGCTTAATCCGAAGAACGTCTGCTCCATTGCCCCCATTGCCACGCCAAGCCTCTTCATCTCGGCAAGGCCCCTTGTAATGAGCGCGGCCCTTGCATTATTGCCAAGGCCCAAGCCGTCCGAAATTCCCGCCGCGATGGCCACCACGTTCTTAAGCGCTCCGCCTAGCTCCACCCCTGTGACGTCCTCGTGCGTGTAGACCCTGAAATAGCTTGTATTCAAAAGCTCCTGGAGCAGGAGCGCCTCGGTCCTGTCACTTGCAGCAAGGGTTACGGCAGTGGGCTTCCGCTCGAACACTTCCTTTGCGAAGCTTGGCCCGGAGAGCACCGCCGCGTCCCTGCCGGTAAGCTCCTTAAGTATCTCCGAAGGCCTTTTGAGCGTGGAGTTCTCGACCCCCTTCGATGCGCTTATCAACGAGACCTTTTTGCCCGACAGGATGCGTCCGGCAGGACCAAAAACGGACCTTATGTGCTGGGTGGGCACAACGTTGATGACGTACCTTGCGCCCTCAAGCACCTCCTCTATGCTGGAGGACGCCCGTATGTTCTGGGGCAGTTCCGCTCCGGGCAGATAAACGCTGTTTATCCTGGTCCTTTCGATCTCGAGCGCAAGGTCCTCCTCGCGCACCCAGAGGGAGACATCCAGGTCCTTGCCTGCAAGCAGCGCCGCTATCGTGGTGCCCCAGCTTCCGGCACCGATCACCGCGCTATAGCTCATATCCAGCGATCTTTATGGCCTTTTCGAGACGCTTAAGGGCGCGCTCCTTCCCTATTATCTCGAGAACGTCGAAGATGCCTGGGCTCACCGTTCCGCCTGTAACGGCCACTCTCACAGGCTGGGCCACCTTTGCGAGCTTCGTGTTATGCCGGGCAACGATCTCCTGGAACAGCCTTTCAAGAGCCTCATGGGTAAATTCATCAAGCGTGGAGAGGCCTTCCCTTACATCCACAAGGTAATCGAGAGTCTCCTTGTTCAGGAACTTTTCACCGGCCTGAGGGTCTATCTCCACATGCTCAAGCAGGTAAAAGGCCATCGAATCGGCTATCTGGACCAGCGTTTTAGAGCGCTCCACAAGGCTTGCCACGGCCTTCACCAGCCACTGTCTGTCCACACTTTCAGGATCTTTTACAAGACCCTTTGCTATCAGAAACGGCATCACAAGCCCTGCAAGCTCTTCGGGCGGGGTCTTTCGAATGTATTCACCGTTCAGCCAGAGAAGTTTTTCAGGATTGAAGACAGCCGCCGACTTGCCGATGTGCTCAAGGCTAAACTGCGCCTTCAGTTCCTCCCTTGTGAATATCTCCTGGTCGCCCGAGGACCAGCCAAGCCTGGCCAGATAATTTATGAGCGCGTCCGGCAGGTAGCCCATTTCCTTGTATGCCATTACGGATGTGGCCCCGTGCCTCTTTGAAAGCCGGGTCTTGTCATGCCCCATTATCATGGGCAGGTGCGCGAACTTGGGCGTTTCATACCCGAAAGCATTATAGATATGGATCTGCTTGGGGGTGTTGTTCAGATGGTCGTCTCCCCGTATGACGTGCGTTATCTTCATCTCGACATCGTCCACGACCACCACGAAATTATAAGTTGGCGTGCCGTCGGAGCGCGCGATTATGAAATCGTCAAGCTGGCTGTTGTCGAAGGATACGGGCCCGCGGATAAGATCGTTCACGACGGTCTGGCCGGTCTGGGGCATCTTGAACCTCACCGAGGGAGTACGCCCTGGCATTGGCTCCTTAAGGAGCCTGCACCGTCCGTCATACCTTGGGGGCCTGCCTTCCGCAAGCGCCCTTTGCCTGCGCTCCTCGAGCTCCTCTGGGGTGCAGAAGCAGTGATACGCCCTGCCTTCCGCAAGCAGTTTTTCCACACAGGATTCATATACGCCGAACCTGTCTGTCTGCCTGAAGGGGCCCTCGTCCCAGTCCAGGTTCAGCCACTTCATGCCTTCCATGATGGACTCGATGTACTCTTCCGTCGAACGGCTCCTGTCCGTGTCCTCTATCCTGAGCACGAAGACTCCCCCCTCGTGCCTTGCGAAAAGCCAGTTAAAAAGGGCCGTCCTGGCGCCGCCTATGTGCAGGTGCCCGGTCGGGCTTGGGGCAAACCTCACTCTGACCAATCGCCTGAACCTCCTGTAACGTGAATTTATTAAAATTGTAATGCAAGCTCAAAATATAGCAAAAAAAAGCGGGATGCATCAAGTTGATGTGTAAAGAGAAAGGCGGGGAAAGCGAAAGCTGCCATCCCATGGAAATTCTAAAAAAAAATTACCGCAATGACGGCAGTTCACTTCCGCTATTGTTGGTGTAGTTCAAGCAGAAGAAATCTCTTTGTTTCCGGCCCTGCCTTGAACCGCTCATCTCCCCTCAGCCCGGCCACCCATATGATGTCCCCCCCTGGCGCCACTACCACAGGCACTCCGCCGCGCTCGTCCCTGGGTATCTTTTCGTCCACAAACAGGTCCTGCAGCTTTTTCCTTCCCCCAAAGCCAAGCGGATAAAAAAAATCCCCGTCCCTTCTTCCGCGCACGGCAAGGGAAACTCCCGTTTTCTCCGCATCAAGGACGACCATCTTTCTCCAGTCCACGTTCTCAGGCACATCCGCTTTTTCAAAAAAAACATCCGCCTTAATGACGGCCCCTGTCTCAGAGATGGTAACACTTCCAGGACATTCAAGCCCATAAGTGCCCATCTGTACCGGGGGCCTTGAGGTTATAAGCAGCGCTGCGTATTTTCTGACCGCCCTTATCCCGTGCGGCAGGTTCAGTCTGTCGCCCGGAGCGCCGTGTTTTACAAGCCCGATAATCTCTTCTATATGCCCGAAATCAAGCCCCCTTAAACCCTTCACAAGCTCAATGGTCATCCTCAGTATCCGCCTAAGAAGGGCGGTCTCCATCGATTCAAGCGGCACAAGATAAAGCTCCGCCTCCTCATCCGTTCTTACCCTTAAAAGCTTCATCAGCGCCTTCAGTACCCTGGATTCGAAATACCTGTCCTCTTCAGCAAGTATCTGCGTAGTCCTTAGAATAGTTTCGTTCAGGTTGGGATTGAACTGCCGCACAACGGGCAGAAGGCCGTGTCTTATCCTGTTTCTTTCATAATCGTCCTTCATGTTCGAGGAGTCCTGGACAAAACCCGTTGAGGACCCGGCCAAAAAAACCTCTATTTCGCTTCGGGAGGTCTCGATGAGCGGACGTATTATCGTCTTTTTGCTCCTGGTCCGTCTTAAGGGAGGGATGCCGCGCAGGCCCTTTACGCCGGAGCCCCGAAGAAGCCTCATGAAGAACGTCTCTACCTGGTCGTCTGCAGTGTGCCCAAGCGCTATTTTGCCCGCGCCAAGCCTTGCGGCACAGGCATCGTAAAGTTCATACCGCAGCCCCCTGGCAGCCTCCTGCTTGCCGAGCCGCTCCTTTTCCGCATACTCAAGGACGTTGATCTTCTCCGTATGAAAGCCAACGTTATGCAGTTTGCATACCCGCCTTGCGAACTCTATCTCTCCGGGCGTTTCATCCGGCCTCAGTCCGTGGTCTATGTAAATTGCGTGGAGTGCAAGGTTAAATTCTTCGCTGAAAAACCCTGAAAGCGCCTTAAGCAGGCTCACGGAATCCGCACCGCCGGAAAGCCCGATGAGCACAATATCGCCCCGGGCCAGCATCGAGTATTTCCTTACGGTCTCCCGGACCTTTTTTTCGAAGGGATCCCTGTTTTTGCTCAATTTCCCCGAAGTTTTTTAAAGAAAAAGTTTTTTAAAGCCTTACGGGCACGCCCTTGTCCATCAGGTACTCCTTTGCCTGCCTGATGGAGTATTCCCTGAAGTGGAAGATCGATGCGGCCAGCACAGCGTCTGCCTTGCCGTTTGAAAGCGCATTGTACAGGTGCTCCAGGGTGCCAGCCCCTCCGGAGGCTATGACGGGGATGGACACAGCCTCCGAAACCGCCCTTGTCAACTCGATATCGTAGCCGTCTTTTCTGCCGTCCCTGTCCATGCTGGTAAGCAGTATCTCTCCGGCCCCAAGCTCTTCCATGAACCTGGCCCATTTTACCGCGTCAAGGCCCATCGGCGTCCTTCCCCCGTGAATGAACACTTCCCAGGATCTTTTATCTCCCTCTCCGGATGGGGCCGGAATTGTCTCCTCCACCATCAGCTCCGGATGCGCGTACGCCCATTCGGGAGGAGTCCCTGCCCTGCTGCCAGGGACAAACCTTTTTGCGTCGATCGCAACCACCACGCACTGGGAGCCGAACCGTTCGGCGGCCTGCCTGATGAACACGGGGTCCTTGACGGCGGTTGTATTAATGGAGACCTTGTCGCTTCCGGCCTTGAGAAGCGCCCGTATGTCCTCCAGGTTTCTTATGCCGCCGCCCACCGTAAGCGGCATGAACACCTCTTCGGCCGTCTTCATGACGACATCAAGGATTATGTTCCTTTTTTCGTGGGAGGCGGTGATATCTAGGAACACAAGCTCGTCCGCACCTTGCTCGTCGTAGAAGATGGCGTTTTCCACCGGGTCTCCAGCGTCCTTCAGGTTAACGAAACTTACACCTTTTACCACCCGGCCGTCCTTCACGTCCAGACACGGGATTATGCGCTTCGAAAACATTTTTTACCTCACACCCGTCCCCTGGCCAGCCTGATGGCCTCCGCAACGTCAAGCCTTCCCGCGTAGATGGCCTTTCCGGTTATTGCGCCCCAGAGGCCCTCTATCTGAAGCAGTCTTTTTATGTCCTCGATGCTCGAAATGCCGCCCGAGGCTATGACCGGCATATCCACGCTCCTGGCCATCTTTTCAGTTGCCTCGAAATTGGGCCCCGTAAGCATCCCGTCCCTTGAGATGTCTGTGTAGATGATGCCCGCGGCCCCGGCCTCCTTCATCTTTCTGGCCAGCTCTGTGGCCTCCTGGCCCGTTGTCTCCACCCAGCCTTTTATGGCCACCTTTCCGTCCTTGGCGTCTATGCCGGCCACCACATGCCCCGGGTGCCGGTCGCAGGCCTTGCGGAGAAACTCCGGGTCTTTCGCGGCAACGGTCCCCAGAATCACCCTCTCTATCCCCATGGAAAGCAGGAGGTCGATCGTCCCCATCGTCCTTATCCCGCCGCCCACTTCCAATACCATATCCACGCTCTGCCTGATGGCTTTTATGCTGTCCAGGTTTTTCTGTGACCCGGAAAAGGCGCCGTCAAGGTCAACTATGTGAAGGATCTCAGCCCCGGAGGACTTCCACCTTCTGGCCGTTTGCACCGGGTCATCGGAGTACACCGTTGCGTCTTCGGCCCGCCCCTGCAGGAGCCTTACGCAGTTGCCGTCTTTCAAGTCTATAGCGGGAATGATCAGCATTCGTTTAGTATAATATATATGCCGATGAAATACGTCTTTTCTTTAGTTGTGATCGCACTCGCGGCAGTGTTGTTCCCCTGCCGTCACGCCCAAGCCCTCCCGTTCCAGGTACCGGAAACGCTCACCTATGAGCTTGCCTGGGAGGGCATTTACGCAGGGACCTCCACCCTTTCCATCTCCCGTGAGAGAGACGGCTATAAAATTGTTTCCGCGGCGAAATCGGCTAATTACATATCGCTTTTCTACAAGGTAAGAGACCAGATTGAGAGCATTACCAGGGGGAATTCCTTCGCCTCCGCCTCCTACGATATCAATTCGCACGAGGGCTGGCACGTGAAGCACCTGGGCGTGCTTTTTGCGGACGGGCACGGCAGGCAGAAGACCGCATACATAGATTATCTGGCGCGTCCCGGCAGCAAGCCGAAGGAGTTCAGGACACCCCCCGGCATCATGGACCCACTGTCCGGGTTTTTCTATGTGCGCACCATGCCGCTCGTGGTGGGCAGGCCGGTCCACGTGACCATCTTTGACGACGAGAAGGTGTGGAACGTGAAGGTAAGGGTCCTTAAAAAAGAGAGGGTGCACACCTGGGCCGGGACTTTCAACACCGTCAAGATAGAGCCTCTCCTTAAGTCCGGCGGGATATTCCGCAGAAGCGGGGCCATCTATATATGGGTGACGGACGATGCGAGACACATCCCCGTCATGCTCGCAAGCAAGGTGAAGGTCGGCTACATAAAGGCGGTCCTCGAGAAGGCCCAATACTGATTGAAAATATCCCTTGTCGTTTCCACCTATAACAACCCGGAATATTTAAAAAAAGTCCTGAAAGGCATAAGGCTTCAGACGGAGAACCCGTATGAAGTGCTCATAGCTGACGACGGCTCAGGCCCTGAAACTGCCGAGGCCGTGGAGAATTGGCGCAGGACATCGCCCTTCCCGGTGTTTCATATGTGGCAGGAAGACCTGGGTTTCAGGGCCGCGAAGATCAGAAACGAGGCGATCAAAAAGTCCTCCGGGGACTATATTGTCTCCCTTGATGGCGACTGCGTCCCGGAGAGGCATTTCATCAGCGACCATGCGGCTCTGGCCCGGAAAGGTTTTTTTTTCCAGGGCAAAAGGATGCTTGTCGGCAGGCAGGCCTCGGCGTCCTTTGACCCCGCGCTTGCGCGGAAAAAAGGCTTTCTCCTTGGCCTGTTTCTGAAGGGCGAGATAAAAAATACTCACCATCTCCTGCGGCTGCCCTTAATGCCCGGCCTCAGTGACCGCTCGCTTAAGGGCACCAGGAGCTGCAACATGGGTTTTTTCAGGGAAGACCTTATCGCCGTAAACGGTTTCAACGAGGATTTCGTGGGCTGGGGGCGGGAGGATTCAGAGCTTGCCGCCAGGCTCTATAAATACGGGCTTGTCAGGAAAAACCATCCGTTCAGGGCCTTGTGCTTCCATCTCTGGCACGAGGAAAACGACAGGTCGGGGCTTGAAAAAAATGAAAAAATCCTGGGTGATGTACTGGCCCGCCCGGAATACCGCTGCAAAAACGGCATCTCGAAACTGGAGGCCTGACAGGATGGGGAACACGGAAGAGAAAAAGAGAGCGGGAAAAACAAAAATCCCTGTTTCAGCCAGCATCATAGCCATGAACGAGGCCGCCCGGATCGCCAGATGCCTGGAGCCCCTCGTTGATCTTTTTGATGAGGTAGTCGTGGTCGTGGACTCCAGAAGCAACGACGAGACGGAATCCATCGCCCTCAGTTTGGGCTGCAAGGTCTTCCGCGAGGACTGGAAGGGGTTTGGCGCACAGAAGCAAAGCGCTTTGGAAAAGTGCGCCAACGACTGGGTCCTCGTGATAGATGCCGACGAGGTGCTGCCCGCAGAGACCGCAAAGGAGATATCGGAGGCTGTGGCTTCTCAGCGGGCCCGCGCCTATGCTTTTCCAAGGAAAAACTACTTCCATGGCAAATGGATGAGGCACGGTGACTGGTGGCCGGATTGGCAGGTACGCCTTGTGGACAGAAGGCATGGGCGCTTCCATGGGGCAATACATGAGGGCTGGGTGCTCCAAGACGGAGAGGCCAAAAAGCTGGCCTCACCTATAGAGCATTACTCTTTCGAAAACTATTCCTCCATGCTAAAGACCATGGACCGTTATTCCACGATGATAGCGGAAGACATGTTTTCGAAGGGAGCGAGGACAGGCGCTATGGCTCCGGTCTTCCACGCGGCCTGGATGTTCATCAGGATATATTTCATAAAGACCGGCTTCCTTGAGGGTTTTGACGGGCTGGTCATGGCGCTGCTTAAGGCCGGAGGGTCTTTCTTCAAATACGCAAAGCTGCTTGAGCTCCAAACAGAAAAGGAAAAAAGAAAAGGGGAAAAAAGCTTATCAGGTCATGGAGAGATTGATGCCGGGGGGTAAAAAGCCGCAGACCGTTGACGGTTGCGCCTTCATTCTCGTAAATTACAACACTGGAGAATACCTTTTTGACCTCCTGGATTTTTTTGACCTGGAAAGACCGGGCCTGCCCTTTACATATCAGATCATAGTTGTGGACAACAACTCCACGGACGGCTCGGTGGAGCGCCTCACAGGAAGAGGCGATGTCCGCCTGATAAGAAACCGCGAAAACCTGGGGTACGCAAAGGCGGTAAACAAGGGGATAGAGGTAGCCCAAAAAAAGTTCAGATATCTCTGCGTCCTGAATACGGACCTCAGGATGGATGGGCTTACGCTCCGTTTGCTCTGGGATTTCATGGAGGCCGGGAAAAAACAAAAACCTGAGGCCATGATATGCTGCCCCGTACTTTACAGCTCAAACGGCAAAGTGCAGGGCTTTTTCTTCAGGCTGAGCGCTCTTTTTATTCACGTGGAATTTCTAAAATCGGCGTATTCAAGTATCATGAAGGCCGTCATCGGCCGCCTTAAGAGGCCCATGGCCGTAGACGGCGTTGCCGGGACCTTTCTGTTCATCAGGTCCGGACTGGTAAACAAGCTCGGGGGGGAACTTTTCGATGAGGACTATTTTTTCTATTTCGAGGACGCCGATCTGGCGGTGAGGCTTAAAAAGGCGGGCATCAGGACCTATATAGTCCCGGGTTCGCATGTGGTCCATTTCGGCAGCCCGACCGATGTGGAGTTCAACTGGCGGCTCTTCTACAGAAACAAATACCTTTTTATTGAAAAAAACTACGGCCGTATCCATGCCAAGCTTGCCCGCGCAATGGACCGCTGGAAGATCAGGGGCAAGCTCCTCAAATATGCGTTTCTTAAGCGGGTCTATCCAAGCAGACGGGTGCTTTCCAAATTCGGGCACTACAGCGGCATGGCGGACCGGTTTGAGGAATTATGGTAACGCAGGCAGGTTTCAGTCTGAAGCAGGAATGAGGGCCGGCATCGCCATTATGACCCCCAGCGCCAGCGCGTTGTCAAACCCCCAGATTAGTGTGTCGGTCAGGCTGCCAAGAAGGAATATCCCCATATAGCATAGCTTGAACCATGCCTCGGGACTCCCTCGGCACACCCATGCCTCTTTAGTTACCATCCACAGAAACCATAACAGGATGAAAAATCCCGGCAGCCCCAGGCCGGCAAGATAAGCCAGGTAACTGTTGTGCGGGTGGTCGATGGTCAGGCCTGGAGTGGCCGGGATAGAGCGGACCCGCTGCAGGCTGGCCATCCCGGGCCCGTAATCCCCTGTTCCAACCCCAAGAAGCGGATGTTCAATGGCCAGTTTGAGCGCCCCTTCCCAGAACACCAGGCGCAAACCCATGCTTGTCTCCACATTACCGCTTCTATATTGCCTCAGGTCGTTTATGCCAGTTTGTATGCGCCACCGCACCATGGGGGAAAGGGACAGCCCGGCGATGCCAAGCGCGGCCGCTACCATTGCCTGCCTCCGCCAGCGCCCGGGATAAAGCATCCATAACGCCACAGGGACAAGGAGGATAAAGGCCGCCTGCCCTGCCCGTCCGCCTGTTATTATGAGTTGAGTGAAAAAAATCAGGGCCAAAACCGCGTTCGGCCAGCGCGGCAGCACGATCCTGTGTTTGAGGTCGTAAACGATCCACAGCAGGGCGTTGGCAAGCGCCATGCTCAAAAAAATGTGGTTTGCAAATCCTATGGGGCCGGTATAGATGTTCCTGTCCGTGTTCACGGGCATCCAGGAATCGAGATGGCACCACTGAAGCCCTCCTGCGATGGCGTTTATGAATAGGCCCGCCAGAAACAGGCGCACAACGAGCTTGAAGCGGGCACGGTCCCACGGAAGTGCCGACCCGGACAGGGCCAGCGCAAAACAGTTGAGCTTGGCAAGCACACGTAGACCGCGCGCCGTGTCACTGGTCCAGAGCATCCCCAGCAAGTTGATGGCCACAAGCGCAACCAGTGGCCAAAACCATGGACGGGAAAGCGCTTTCTTAAGGTTCCGCCAGTAGCCGCCAGCCAGCCAGGCCAGTCCGAAAAGCACCTTTGCTATGGATGCGCCTGAAGTGGACAGGGGCGACATGAAAAGCAGCAGGCCAAAGAGCACGAATGCCCAGGTTTCGATTGATTTAAAAGTTGAATGCGCCTTCCAGCCTGATGATGCCTGCCAGGACTGCGGGATGGACCCGGCCCGCACTGAAGAGATCTCCGGCTTGTTCAAGACCATGACGCTGATATTATACAGGATATCTTTTGAGACCAAGAGAAAAGCGGCAGCGGACATCAGGACATCCTCGCCGGCAAGGGCTGGCAATACGGTATCTATTTCCCTAATGCGGGAAGGCTTTATCAGAACTATCTCATGACTGAATCAGCGGCATGATGTTTTTTTATTTATTTTCAGGAAGGTTATTAATCCTGTTTTCCCAACTGAAGCTCGTACAGCCGCCTGTAAACGGAAGAGTTTCGAAGCAGTTCCTCATGTGTGCCGCCCGCGACCAGCCTCCCTTTTTCCATAACAAGTATCCTTGTTGCCTTCCTCACGGTCGAAAGCCTGTGCGCTATGACAAACGTAGTGCGCTCCTTCATGAGGTTTTCAAGGGCCATCTGCACCATTTGCTCGCTGGCTGAGTCCAGCGAGGAGGTGGCCTCATCCAGGATGAGCACGGGCGGGCTTTTGAGGATGGCACGCGCGATGGAAAGCCTCTGCCTCTGCCCGCCAGACAGCCTGACGCCCTTTTCCCCCACGACGGCATCATAGCCGCCGGGCAGCTCCATTATGAAATCATGCGCATACGCCGCCTTTGCGGCATTGATTATGTCCTCTTCCGGCGCTCCCGGCCTGCCAAAGGCGATATTGGACCTGACCGTGTCGTTAAAAAGGAGCACTTCCTGGCTCACCATTCCAAACTGCGTCCTTAACGACGGAAGGCTGGCCAGCGAAATGTCCGTCCCGTCCATGAGAATGCTGCCACATGAGGGCTCGTAAAATCTCGGGATGAGGCTCGCAAGGGTCGATTTCCCGCTGCCGCTTTCCCCGACGATGGCGATGATCTCTCCCTTTGCGACCTTGAAGCTTATTCCATCGAGGGCCTTTTGCGGACTGTCTTCAGCCCCCGGATAGACGAAGGACACGCTCTTGAACTCGATCGATTCGCGCAGCACGGGTATGGGAACGCCGCCTTTGGGCTCCGTCTTGAGCCCCAGCATCTCAAATATCCTGGCTAGCGGTGCCCTTACCCTGTGCACCTCCGCGTTTACCCTGGAGAGCCTCCTTGCCGGGGTGTAAACAAGGAATATGGCCGTGAGGAACGAGGTGAACCCCCCGGCGGTCAGGCCGCCCGTTACCACAAGCCTCCCGCCGTACCACAGGACGAAGGCAATAGCCGCCCCGCCTGCCACCTCCATTACCACAGAGGCCAGCTCCCTCACCCTCACGGAGCGCATGTTTTCCCTGTAGAAATCCCAGTTCCGCTTGAGAAAGCGCTCCTTCTGGACATCTTCCCGGACGAAGGCTTTAATTATTTTTATCCCTGTGAAGCCCTCCGACAGGTCCTCGACTATCCCGGCCGCCTTTTCCTGTATGCGCTGGCTTATGCGCCTGAGCCTCCTTGCTATCTTGTCCACCCCGTAGAACGCCGCGGGAAGAAGGAAAACGGCAACTGCCGCAAGGTCCCATCTAAGCCAGAAGGCATATCCTATCAGGCATACGGTTGTGGCGGCCTCAACGAACAGCTGCCTGACCGTAAGGGAGATGATCTGCTGGACCGCGGCGGTATCGTTAACCACTCTGGATATGAGCTCCCCGCTGGAGGAGGAGTTGAAATATCCTATGGGCATATCGAGAATGTTCTCATAAAGGCGCTGTCTCATGTCCGCAACAAGCTTCTGGCTGGCCGACTGCATCAGGTATTCATAGGAGAAATTGAGCGCCGCCCTGGATAGGAATATCGCCATTATTGCAAGGGGGATAAGGGCCAGGATGCCTGAGCTCCTGTTCACAAGTATACCGTCTGTCACCGGCTTTACTATCCAGGCCAGAGCGCCGTTTAGCCCTGCGATGATAAGGCTTATGAAAAGGGCGGCCGCTATCCGCCTCCAGTAAGGCTTTATAAGGACGTAAAATCGCCTGATCTCATCAAGGGTCTCGGATTTTTTCTCGGACATTCAGAATATTTTAATTAAAAAGAGGCTTAAAAATACAGAAAAAGAATGTGTTTCAGACATTACCCGCGAGGGGCGCTTCCTTTCCCGTTGCAAGGACAATGCCGTAGGACATGGCCAGGAGCATTCCCGATTGGTGGCTCATTATCTGCGTGTCGGTTATGGAGCCCACTGTAAGAATGGACATGAACGATAGTAGAGCGAACCCATAAACGGCATGTCTTCTTTTCCAGCCAACGCCCAGGGGGACCGCCCATAGCCATATGACGGCAAGTATTCCCGGCAGCCCGTAGCTCGCAGCCATGTACAAAAAGGTGTTTTGCGGCTGGGCTATATGGGGCAGTCCGCTTTGTTTTATCCTGTCCATGAGATACGCGTATCCGCCTGTGCCTGCGCCGGCTAGCGGGTGCTTTTCAAATATCTTCACGGCCCCCTCCCATGCGTAATAGTGGAACCCGAGGGGGGTCAGGACAACCCCTCTGTCGTAATTGGCGGTATCGCTGATGACCTCCCTCATCCGGCCCCGCACTACCGGCGACAGGAATAACGCACCCACAAGCAAAAGGCTGGTTGCAAACGCAAATTTAAGCCTCTTTTTCTTCATGCCAAGGAGATTATAGAGGATAACGGGCGAAAGCAGGATAAAAGCGGCCTGCCCGGCGTCTGTCAGTAACAGCGAGAGGGAGGCAAACTGGACCAGCATGAGCCCGGCGCAAAGCGCCTTGTGCCATCTCTTTTTAGCCTCAGCGAAATAAAAAGACAGAAGAAGGATGCTAAAGGTGGTAAGCTGTGACAGCTCTATATGGCCCCATTTGCCAAAAAAAGCATCCTCATACTGGTTGGCGCGGTATATCAGGCCGGCAACCTGGCCAAGAAACACCAGGGACGTGAACGTGACGCCGGCTATGAAGGATTTAAAGAAGCTCTCTGTCCCGTAGCCCACCACCAGCACGCCCGCAACGATGAAAGTAAAAAGCCAGTAATCAGACCTTTGGGCGAATTTAAACCCTATCGCGGTATCCCCGGAGTACAAGAGCCCTATCCATGGGAGCACCATCATTATGAGGACAGGCCAGCCCCACTTCTGAAGCACCAGTCCGGCATCCTTCAGAAACCTGCCGGAAAGCACCCATGCGGCAAGCACCAGCCCCTCGGCTATTGACAAGGGCGATATCGAAACCGGCAGGAAAAAGAAAAGCGCGCATACCCCGTAAAAAAGCAGCTTCTCGGCGCCAGGCCTTGTCTTCTCAGTCATTCTTCTCTGCACCAAATCCAATTCCAGCTTTTCCTCCAGGCAGTGATTCAGTTTTTTTACGGCCGGATGGACCACCCTGGCCCTTTTAAAAATTTTACCTTGAAACGCCATTGATTTTACAATCCGGCAGCTTCCAGCGGGTGTTAAGAATTGTAAAAAATTGTAAACCGCAGGAGAAAGACCTTTTTAAACCGGCCACGAAAAAGTTACGCGGGCGAGTTTTCGGCCAGGCGGGCCGGAGGCGCCAAAGACGGAAATTTTGACATTATCGAGCTTATAATTTATTCTTTTAGTTCATAGGAGGAGGTCAGGTGCTTTTCTGATTATTTTTATCTCATGGAACTGTTCGAGCTTGGCATAGAGGGAATAAAAGCCCTGCTGGATAAAAAGGAGGCCACTTCGCGCGAAGTGGCGGACGCCTTTTTCGCGCGAATTGACGCGGTTGAGGACAAGGTGCAGGCATTTGTGACCCGGACGCGCGAGAAGGCCCATGAGATGGCCGCGGCTGCGGATGCTTCAGCCGGAGGGAAAAATCAAAAATCGCTTTCGGGGATACCCCTTGCCATAAAGGACAACCTTTGCACGAAGGGTATAAGGACGACCTGCTCCTCAAAAATGCTTGAAAATTTCATCGCCCCGTACGAAAGCACCGCCACGGAACGGCTTTCCCGGGCTGGCTGCGTCTTTCTTGGGAAGACCAACCTGGATGAATTTGCGATGGGGTCTTCCACCGAGAACTCGGCCTTCTTTACGACCAAAAACCCATGGGACCTGGGCCGCATACCAGGGGGAAGCAGCGGCGGCTCCGCGGCGGCAGTTGCCGCCGGGGAATGCGCGGCGGCCCTTGGCTCGGACACCGGAGGCTCCATAAGGCAGCCTGCGTCGCTGTGCGGGGTTGTAGGGCTTAAGCCCACATACGGCAGGGTGTCAAGGTACGGCCTGGTGGCCTTCGCCTCCTCGCTGGACCAGATAGGGCCGATCACAAAAACAGTGAAGGACGCCGCAATACTCTTAAACGCGATAGCCGGACATGACCCGTTGGATTCCACCTCCGCGCCCATTCCTGTGCCGGATTTTACGAAAGCTGCAGGAATGGATGTAAAAGGGCTCAGAGTCGGCATTCCCAAGGAATATTTCATAGAGGGGATGGACCCGGAGGTTGAAAAAGCGGTCCGTGGCGCGGTGGCGCAGCTTGAGCGGCTTGGCGCAGTCCCCGTGGAGGTGAGCCTGCCGCACACGGGCTATGCCATAGCCACTTATTACATTCTAGCCACTTCGGAGGCCTCATCAAACCTTGCCAGATACGACGGAGTGAAGTACGGGTTCAGGGCCGCGGGGAAAGACCTCCTTGACACTTACATGAATACCAGGGCGCAGGGGTTCGGGCCCGAGGTCAAAAGAAGGATAATGCTTGGCACCTATGCCCTTTCGGCGGGTTATTATGAGGCCTATTACGGAAGGGCCCAGCAGGTAAGGACGCTTATAAAGCGCGATTTCGAGGAGGCGTTCAAGGCCGCGGACGTAATCGCGACGCCCACCTCCCCCACCGCCGCGTTCAGGATCGGCGAAAAATCAGCCGACCCGCTCCAGATGTACCTTTCGGACATCTTTACCATT
>JAKAJM010000005.1 GCA_021813765.1 Nitrospirota bacterium | reverse complement strand
TGCCCGGGCGGCATCCGGCATAGAGGTGGCATGACTCTGATTCAGGCTCTTGTGGGGAACGTGGGAAGCTGTCGCTCGATGTTAAGGGGTATCTTTGAATTCCGGTGACATCTTACTTATCTCCCTTTTGTTTTGAGTGTGGCATCAATTCTTTTCATTTCTAAATCCGATCTGGCGGCGCTTTGGTTCGGGCGGGGTCATTAGCTTGCGTATGGCGTCAAAAACAATTTTGAATTGCGCATCGTACTTCTTTTCCAAGGCGTCAAGCTTACGAGCCAGTGCGACATTCTGCGATAGCATTTGTTTCAGGCTAACAAAAGCCCGCATGATCTCGATATTGACTTGTATGGCCTCTCGCTATTAAGCACGCTGGAAAGCATTGCCACTCCTTGTTCTATGAATGCATAAGGAGGGTATTTGGAGTGCTCACCCCGTCCACTCTTTAAGGTCACAATTTGTGATCTTAAAGCCGCAACATCTTGATTATCAAGCTGAAACATGAAATCTTCGGCTTCAATCCGCTCCGTTGGAATAATAAAGCCCTTATCTGCCATAACACAGACCCTTCGAGTCGCTCACTTTTTCACCACGACCCAAGTGCTACTGCAGGGTTTCCAATCTCAAAGTGCAGCGGGATTACTATAAAGCAATTAAAGTTGTTTTACAAAGAACCCTGCCGACACGCAAAGATGCCTTTAAATCAACCAAAAGAGGAAAAAGAATAGCATCCGTAACTAACTGAAAACATTAGAAAAAGCAGACTATGTTACGTATAGCGAGGGGGACTTCGCATTTTTCTGATCTTCTTTTTATCCTGAATGTGAAATCCAAACCACTTTTCCCCTGCTCCTTGAATTCAGCCTCCCGCTGTGATTTAATCTTGTTATGGATATATCCTCAAAAAAGCCCCAGCCCTTCCTTCTGGGCGGCAGATGGACGGAGACAGAAAAAAGTTTCCCGGTCATCAACCCTTACAACGGCCAGACCCTGGTCAAAGTCTGCCAGGCCGGGCCCGCTGAAATAGAAGAGGCGCTCAAGCTGGCCGAAGGCGCCGCTCCTTTGATGGCATCCCTCCCCTCGCACAGGAAGGCCCGCATCCTGCAGAAGGCCTCCGATGCGCTTCTGGAAAGAAAGGAGGAGATCGCCCGAACCATCACCCTTGAAAACGGCAAACCCATTCGTGAGGCAAGGATGGAGGCGGAAAGGGCATCCCTTACGTTCCGGATAGCCTCCGAAGAGGCTTCAAGGAGCTTTAATGGAGAGTTCATGGCCCTGGACAGAAACACCGTCTCCGAGGGCCGCTGGGGGATCACCAGAAGGTTCCCGTCGGGGCCTGTCCTTGGGATCACCCCGTTTAATTTCCCCCTTAACCTGGTGGCCCACAAGGTTGCCCCCGCCATCGCCGCAGGCAACCCCGTCATCATCAAGCCGGCCTCAAAGACCCCTTTGTCCGCCCTTATGCTGGGAGAGGCCCTGATGGATGCAGGAATGCCGGAGGGCTGTTTAAGCGTCCTGCCCGCCGGAGGCAAGGATATCGAACCTGCCATCACCGACCCCAGGATAAAGGTGCTTTCCTTTACCGGGAGCGCTATCGTGGGGTGGAGTTTGAAGCGGCTTGCATATGACAAAAAGGTGATACTGGAGCTGGGCGGAAACGCCGGGGTGCTCCTGGATGAGGACTGTGACCTGGGACATGCGGTAAACCGTACGCTGGCCGGGTCTTTTTCCTATGCCGGCCAGATCTGCATCTCCGTGCAGAGGATATATGTCCACCGGAAGATACACGATGCTTTCCTGGAGCGGTTTGTGGCCGGGGTGAGATCATTAAAGATGGGAGACCCCCTGGACGAATCCGTGCAGGTGGGGCCGCTGATAGACGAGGACAACCTTTCCAGGGTCTCCGCCTGGGTCGAAGAGGCTGTGTCCTGCGGCGCAAAAGTGGTCACCGGGGGGAAAAGAAGCGGGGATTTTTTCTACGAGCCCACCGTGGTTACCGATGCCACCCCGTGGATGAAACTGAGCTGCATGGAGGTGTTCGCCCCTGTTGTGACCGTGACTCCTGTTGAAAGTTTTGAAGCAGGGCTTGATGCCATCAACGCCTCGGTTTACGGGCTTCAGGCGGGGGTCTTTACGGGAAACCTCAAGCGCGCCTTCACGGCATTCGAGACCCTGCATGTGGGCGGCGTGGTAATAAACGGGGTCCCTACCTTCAGGGTGGACCACATGCCATATGGGGGCATCAAGCAGTCCGGGGCAGGCAGGGAGGGCGTAAAGTACGCGATCGAGGAAATGACGGAGCCAAGGCTCATGGCCCTGCGGCTTATCTGAATCTCATCCGTATCCCATCCGAGAAAGATTTCACCTAAGGGCGATGGCCTTTTCCGGGCACATCTCCTGGCAGCAAAAGCACGCTATGCAGGCCCCTGGATCCACCTGCGGAATGGCAGCTTTGATGGAGAGCGCAGACATCGGGCAATGATCAATGCAGGTGCCGCAGCCGGTGCACCTGTCCGGATCGGCCTGCGGACGAAGCACCGTCCGGTCATGGATCATCTGCTGGATGGCCTCATTGCGAAGCAGGGTCTCCCCGCCCAGGGCAGGCAGCTTGAAATCAGGCAGGCGTTTCAGCTCGCCGATCACCTCTATCGTCTTAAGGTCATAGTCCCCAAGGCCCGTCTCCTTGGCCTTTTGAAGGAACCTGAGGCGCGCGGGCTCGCACCCCATCATGGTTGCGATCACGGCATCCACGGCTACCGCGTTGTCCGAGGCGAGAATAAGCCCTATGTCCCTAAGATCGGGAGAAGCAGGCCCGTTGCCTTCCATTCCCACTATCGCGTCCACTATGAACAGGTCAGGCACACGCAGGCGGAAGACATCCACCACCACCTCGTGAAAGCGCTCGGGGCTGCCCGCCGCCTTGTGCAACATGGCTTTCTGCGCGCCGGGCAAAATGCCGTAACTGTTTTTTATCGCTCCGGTTACAACGGTCAGCCCATGGGTCTTGAATTTAGGCAGACTGATGACTATATCCGCTTCCATTACAGCCCGCGAAACGCTGACGGACGGCATGAACCGGGCATTGAATTCCAGTTTCACCGAATCGTCACCTATGTTTAGATAATGCCCTCCGGATGCCTCCATAAGGCCGGTTTTTATGAAACTCTCCTCGTTCGCCCCGTAGTCGAACAGTCCCGGATTGTCCCCAACGATGATGGAAGCGGCCCCCATTTTCTCGATCTTTTCGACAACGGCGCGCAGGACTGCCGGATTTGTGACAATGCTTTCCCTTGCCTCCGAAGCCCTCAGGACATTGGGCTTTATAAGAACTTTTTTGCCCCGGACCTCCAAAGGGAAGAGCTCAAAAACCCTGTCTATCGCGGGGCTGACGTTTTCATATGAAGACGGCTGGATCAGAACTTTTGGCATTGCAACTTTTGGCATTACCGGGCACCTTTCAAAGCGATATATATTTTATATTTTTTTAAGGCTTCATTTTTGCGGCGGCGGGCCGGGTTCCCGTTTCTTTTTCGGCGGGCCTATGATCTTTTCTATCTGCTCTCTGTCCAGGGACTCTTCTTTTACAAGCTCCCCGGCCAGCCTGTCAAGGGCCTCTCTTTTGTCCCGCAATATCTCTTCGGCCCTGGCCTGGGCCTCCTCGATAAGTTTTCTTATCTCCTGGTCCATCAGCCATGCCATGCCCTCGCTGTAGCGTTTTGGCTGGGCAAGCTCTCGCCCCAGAAAAGGGTGCTCCTCTCCCCTTCCAAGATTTATAGGGCCCACCCTGTCGCTCATACCCCACTGGGCAACCATCTTTTCCGCCAGGGCGGTTGCCTCCTTAAGATCGTTTTGCGCCCCTGTGCTTACGTCATTAAAGGCGATCTTTTCCGCCACCCTGCCACCAAGCGCCACGGCCAGCTTGTCCAGAAGATAGTTGCGGGGATAATAATGCCTGTCTTCCTCCGGCAGAAGCTGGGTTATGCCCATCGCCATGCCCCTGGGCACTATGCTTACCTTGTGTATGGGATCTGCACCAGGCAGCTCCGAGGCCACGATAGTGTGGCCGGATTCATGATAAGCGGTGATGCGTTTTTCAAGATCGCTTATGGTCTCCTCCCGCACCGAGCCCATAAGCAGTATGTCCCTGGCCTCATCGAAATCCTTCATGTCTATCCGCTTCTTGTCCTGCCTGATGGCAATAAGCGCGGCCTCGTTTGCCAGGTTTTCAAGGTCGGCGCCCGTCATTCCTGGGGTGCCCCTGGCAACTTTCTCCAGGTCAACGCCGGGGGCAAGGCTCTTGCCCCTGACGTGTATCTCCAGTATGGCCTTCCTCTCTTTCAGTCCGGGCCTGTCTATCACTATATGCCTGTCAAACCTCCCCGGCCTAAGGAGCGCGGGGTCCAGGACGTCGGGCCTGTTGGTAGCGGCCATGATTATCACCGCCTCGTGGGGCTCGAACCCGTCCATCTCCCCCAGAAGCTGGTTCAGCGTCTGCTCCCTCTCATCATGTCCTCCGCCAAATCCCGCCCCCCTTGTGCGCCCCACGGCGTCGATCTCGTCGATGAAGATTATGCTGGGCTGGGTGGCCTTGGCTTTCTTGAACAGGTCCCTAACCCTTGCCGCCCCCACTCCCACAAACATCTCTATGAACTCAGAGGCGCTGATGCTGTAAAAAGGCGTTCCGGCTTCGCCTGCAACGGCGCGCGCCAGGAGCGTTTTGCCTGTCCCTGGAGGGCCCACGAGCAGCATGCCCTTGGGCACCTTTGCCCCCATCTGCATGTACTTCGATGGGTCCCTGAGGAATTCTATTATCTCCCGAAGCTCCCTCTTGGCATTGTCCATACCGGCAACGTCCTTGAAGGTTATCTTCGGGGTCTTGCCATCCCCCTCAAAAAGCCTTGCCTTGCTCTCCCCGAAGGAAAAAAGCCCACCCGGCCCGCCGCTTATCTGCCTTGCCGTGCGCCTCATAAGCAGCATCCATACCCCTATTATGAGGACCCAAGGAAGTATGCCCATTATGATATCCAGAAGCGGGGAGGATTTTTGCTTGGGCTTTACGTCTATCGAGACGCCCTTTGCCCTTAGCTTATCCATGAGCCCCTGCCCCTGAAATTCGGGCAGGAACGTCTTGAACGCCTTTGCTTTTGCCGGTTTGCCGCCCTCCGGGGTAACCTGCACCTCCTGCTTGAACTGCCCCGTGACCGTAAGCCCCTGTATGGTCACGGACTGGATGTTACCGGAGTCCAACTGGTTCTGGAAGGTGCTGTAGGTAATGGTATATGCCTGCTGCTCCTCCTGCGTCTTGTAATTGAAAGTCTGCCAGAGGTACAGAAGCAGAAAGAAAAAGACGATGGCTGCAACCCATCGCCACTGGCTTAGCTTGTCCTGCTGGTCAGGATTCTTTTCGTTTTCAGGGGTTGTTTGTTTTTTGACCATGGCCCTGTTTCAAATTCTAGTATTGCAGGCCCAAAGTAGCAAGACCTCGCCCCTCCGGAATGTTTTTCCCCTCGTTCAAAAAAAACGCCATTCCCTCACACCCCGCTTTCGCTCCCCCTCTCCCACTCATTTTAAAACTTCACTCTTGGCGCCTCCGACTGCCCGGCAGGGATATGGTAGTATTGGGCCTCACTGACGCCCGCGAAGCCCGCATAGAACCTGCCCATGAACGTCCTTATATAGGAGTTAAGCGCCAGAACGTCGTCGTTGTATCTTTTGCGCGCCACGGCTATCCTGTTTTCAGTCCCCTCCAGGCTGTCCTGGAGCTTCAAAAAGTTTTCATTAGCCTTCAATTCCGGGTAGCGCTCCTGCAAAAGAAGAAGCCTTGAAAGGGGGCCTTCCATCTGGTTGGCGGCATCTATCTTGTCTTTGGTTGTATGGGCCTGGAAATATTTGGTCCTTGCGGCGGCTATGTCCTCGAACAAGCCCTTTTCATGGGCCGCATAGCCCTTTACCGTCTCCACCAGGTTTGGTATCAGGTCGTATCTCCTTTTCAGCTGGTTTTCAACCTGCGCCCAACCGTTTTTAACGTTCTCATCCATTATTACAACCCTGTTGTACCCCGATATTATGGTAGAGGCAATGATGACCCCCGCGAGCACTAGCGCCGCCACCGAAATCAGGGCCGCTTTCACACCATTGGACATTTTTTAAAGATACCTCCTTGAACCTTGATTGCGTTCTCTAATTTAATTTACCGGGCTCCGATTTTTTTATTTTGAACCGGCACGCTTTTTTGTTTTTATCTTTGGGGCCTACCACCCGCCGCTTGCTCCTCCGCCTCCGAATCCTCCTCCGCCGCCACCGCCAAAACTTCCGCCTCCAAAACCTCCACCCCCGCCGCCAAAGCCGCCAAACCCGCCCCCTCCTCCGCCAAGGAGGAAAAACAGGAACAGCCCCGGGTGCCTTATGAAAAGCAGCAAGACGATCAGAAAGAATATGCCCATGCCAATGAGGCTGAAAAGGCTCTGCCCCTGCGGCTGCCCGGCCACATCCATCGGGGACGGGGCGTTGGCCAGCCCTGTTATCCGCACACCGGCATCCTGGGCTATCTGAAAAGCCACGGCTTGTACAGCCAGGGAGATGCCGTCCGAATAATCACCCTTCTTAAAATAAGGGACCAGGTACTCACGCCCAACGGTGCCCACGAAACTGTCCGGCAGCGCACCTTCAAGCCCGTAGCCAACCTCGAACCGGTAATGGCGCTCTTTTAGCGCCACAAGCAACAGCACCCCGTTGTCTTTCCCCTTTTGTCCGGGCTTCCATTTTTCCGCGACTGCCATCGAATAATCCTCTATGGCCCGCCCATCAAGGCTTGGCACCGTAAGCACAAGCACCTGCGCGGATGTCTTTTTCTCCAGCTCCTGCAAATAGCCGTTCAGCTCCTGCCTGGTCCCCGGACCTATTATCCCGGCAAGGTCCGTAACATAATCCGTGGGCATGGAGGGCAGGTTTTTCAAAAAACCATCGGGCGCGGAACTGCCAAAGGCAAGACCGGAGTAAAGGAACGTGCCCGAAAGAAAAACAAAAAATGCCAGTAAAAGGAGCGCCCGGAAATGCGGATAAAAATGCGGGGCCTTAAATCTTGGCTGCATCCGTTATTTCCGCCAGTTTGCTGGCTGCCTCATAATATTGCTCGAATGCGGTGCCCAGTTCTTCCGAGGATAGCCTTGTCCCGAATTTTTTCCTTTCGTGGACCTTGGCGAAGGCATAAGTGTTCACCCCCGTAATGGCCGACAGCTTGTCTATGACCTCACGGGCAGCAACTGGGACCTCGCAGGCGGCAACCGGCGGGGTTTTTGTTTTTTCCGTTTCCCCGCCCAGCAGATAAATAAGGCCCCTGAAAAGCGGGACATATGATTTTATGGACCTGAAAAAGGCCTCGGTGAGTTTTTTGTCGTCCTCGACCATCTTCAGATAACCCTGCCTGAGCCCCACCAGCATTATTTCCAGCTCCCGCTCGCACTGGAGCCTCAGGTCCTTCCTGTCTATCTCCAGTCCGGAAAAGATATCCTCACCCCAGACGGTCTCATGGATCAGTTTGAAATTCAGATATTCGATGGGAAAGACGTTCAGGGAATCCCTTATGTGCGCGGGGGTCATTACAAGCGGCGGGGAGAGGTTTTTTGCTTTTTTAGCGTAGGGCTTCCCTATGGCGGCCACTCTTTTTATCGCCTCCAGGTCCACATGCTCCAGGATAACGACCGAGTTTATGTCCGAGGTCTTCGGATGGTAATCGGGGGTGAGGACGCTGCCCACTATGTGGATCGAATGCAGCTGCCCGCCGGGGAAAAAACCCTTGACTATTCCGTTCAGAAACGGCGCGACCTGCTCCCTTATCCCGGGAGCAAGGCCGGAAAGCCCTAGAGCCTCCGTTGTTTCAGGCAACTTTCAAACCCTCCTTTTCTCTTTAAGAGGAACAAACAAATGCATCGGATTATTAAAAATGCCTGGCCAGACCGGTTTTCCCGGCGGTGTCCGTAACGGCGCGCGCCACGGCGGCGGTCACCTTCCTGTCAAAGATGCTGGGAAGTATATAGTCCTCGTGAAGCTCGTCTTCTTTCACCGTGTGGGCTATGGCGCGGGCGGCGGCGAACTTTATCTGCTCGTTCACGCCCGTTGCCTTTGCATCCAGCAGGCCCCTGAAGATGCCGGGGAAGGCCAGCATATTATTTACCTGGTTTGGGTAATCCGACCGCCCAGTAGCCAGGACCCTGGCCAGAGGTAGCGCCTCCTCCGGGGATATCTCTGGCTCCGGGTTGGCCAGCGCGAATATCACCCGGGCTTTTGACATCCTTGATATGTCTTCAGCGGTTATGACGTTTGGTGCGGAAAGTCCGATGAAAACGTCCGCCCCCCGCATGGCATCCCCTATCCCGCCTTTTATCTTCCCCGGGTTCGTAAGCCTTGCAAGCTGCCTTTTATACGGGTTCATGTCCTTTCGCCTGCCTGTATGGATGGCGCCCGCCCTGTCACAAACGGTAATGTCTTTCATGCCGGAGGAGATGAGCATCCTGGCGGTGGCCATGCCGGCCGCGCCCGCCCCGGAAATGACCGTCCTCATCTTCCTCATGTCCTTTTTCAGGAGCCTGCCCACGTTCATGAGAGCAGCCGTTATGATGACCGCCGTGCCGTGCTGGTCGTCATGGAAGACCGGGATGTCGAGAGCCCGCCGGAGCCTGGTCTCTATCTCGAAACACCTTGGGGCCGAAATGTCTTCCAGGTTTATGCCGCCAAAGGCGACGGCCACGTTCTTGACGGTATTTACTATCTCTTCCGTGTCCGTGGTGGCCAGGGCGAACGGAAAGGCATCAACACCCCCGAACTCCTTGAAGAGCATCGCCTTGCCTTCCATTACCGGCATGGCGGCCTCCGGACCGATGTTGCCAAGGCCAAGCACAGCGGTGCCATCGGTTATTATCGCCACCGAGTTGCCTTTTATGGTGTAGCGCCAGGCGTGCTCCCTGTTTCCCGCGATGTCGGTGCATACCCTTGCCACG
This sequence comes from Nitrospirota bacterium, assembly GCA_021813765.1. Classification (GTDB taxonomy): domain Bacteria; phylum Nitrospirota; class Thermodesulfovibrionia; order Thermodesulfovibrionales; family JdFR-88; genus JAKAEG01. Next base: position 55,993 of record JAKAJM010000005.1, on the reverse strand, counting down.
CCGGGCGTGTAGACCTTGGAGAGATCGTCCCTGTTTTTTATGGGGAACCTGTTGTGTATCTCTATCTTGCCCCCCACGTGAGAGGAAAAGGTCTTGTCCAGGACGCGCAGGACCTTCAGCCCTTCTACCGCCCTTACAGCCTTTACTATCTCTTTTTCATGGGCTTCATCCCGCGCGTTTACGGTGATGTCCCTGATGATCTTTCCTTTTTCCACCCGGACGATATCTACGGAGCCAAGGTCCCCGCTGGTGACGCTGATGGCCTGCGCGATCCTGGCGAACATGCCAATCCTGTTTTCTATCTCGCATCTTATTGCAATGCTGTAGCCTGGACTGGGCGCATGCGCCATTGGACTTTTGCCGGTTTCCATTTTTTTAAATAAAAACAAAAAACCTTAATCTGGAATCTGGAGTTTGAGCTTCATTCTAACAAAAAAAAGGCAAAATTGCTTAAATACACGCCGTTTTGCCCCGTTGACAATACCTTTTGTTATAATCCCCTTATAATGAGCTTCCTGGTGAAAGACGGCTTTGCCGCAGCCGATATAGAGCACATTTACAGGGACAGGTTCGCGGCAGGCAACCATGTGGAACTGCTTTGGCGGGGAGAGGAAGCCTTTAAGCGCATCCTTGAAAGCGTAAGGGCCGCCCGTTCTTTCATATGCCTCGAATTCTACATCTACAGGAATGACGACACCGGTCTGGAGCTTTCGGCGATACTGAAAGAGAAGGCCCGCGAGGGAGTGCAGGTCTACGTGCTTTATGACCATTTCGGTTCCTTTGGCACCCCGCGCAGTTTCTGGCGCGAGATGATGGAGGCCGGCGTGCGGGTGGGGTCCTCATACGTCTTCAAATTTTATGCCCCTCTTAGATATGCCCACCGGGACCACCGGAAACTCATCATCATAGACGGGGAGACCGCATTCACCGGGGGTTTGAATATCGCAAATGAATACATGGGGCTCCATCTTAGGCATAAAAAGGGCTGGCGGGACACCGGCGTGCTGATAAAAGGCCCGGCAGCTCATGTCCTTCTGGAAAAATTCAGGAAATCGTGGAACGTATGGGGGAAACAGCCCTTGGAGGCGGCCGCGGCACGATGTCCCAGACAAGGAAGCCTTCCCGTTATCCCCATATTCGCGGGCTCCGGAAAAGGGCGGAGGCGGCTGAGGAGGCTTCTTTATTACAGCATCAACCACGCTAAAAAAAGCATCCTGCTGACCACCGCCTACTTCGTGCCGTCCAGAAGGATGATAGAGACGCTGGAGGCCGCTGCCCGCAGAGGCGTGGCTGTAAAACTTCTGCTTCAGGGCCACACCGATGTGCCGATGGCGAAATTCGCGGGGATGGCATGTTACGAAAGGCTTTTGAAGGCGGGCATAGAGATATACCATTACATGGGGCAGGTCCTGCATGCAAAGACCTTCGTTTTCGACCTGACCTGGAGCGTTGTGGGTTCGGCCAACCTGGATTTTCAGTCCCTCAGATGGAACGACGAGGGCAACGTGGGCATACTGGATGACGGGTTTGCGGGAATGCTTGGGGACATCTTTAAAGAAGACCTTGCAAATGCGCGGGAGATCACCCTGGAGCAGTGGAGGCAAAGACCGGTTGCCGACAAGATCAAGGAGCAGCTCTTCTTTCTGCTTAAAAGGAGGCTATAGCCGCGCCATCCTCCTTTTTCTTTCTCCGTTCTTTTTCCTTCTTAATGTTTCTTGACTTGGCTTCTAAAAACCCCTTAAACTATCTGGTATTCGGGGCGTAGCGCAGTCTGGTAGCGCGCACGGTTCGGGACCGTGAAGTCGAAGGTTCAAATCCTTTCGCCCCGACCAGACTTTTTTTAGTTTTATTGAATTTTCTTTCTTGTCTGACCGCTCAAAACAGGTTCGTGGCAGGTTCATGGAAAGGGTTTCGCGCTGGTCGACAATATAATGTTTATGGCGGAACGCCCGCATCTTCTTCTTATCGTTTCCATTTTCAGTCTATTTTTGGAATTATTACATCCAAAATTTCAGATGGGGTCAAACATGCAAGAGGGCCTTTATAATTTTGCACGGGGTATTGCCAGGTTCTTTTATGTCTGGAGGATCTCTATCCAACTTGAATTGATTCCCGGGAAACTATGTATTTGATGAATTTTCTTATATCCCCGCAAGCGTGACCTTAATTACATCCATTACCACGAGAAATTTTTAATCTAATGTATGCGGTTTTTGATTTGCTTTGTGGGTATTGGACGATCTTTTGTTATTTTTATTTCTTTCCCGCTGTCATTGAAGGATGAGGCTTTCTAATGCAAACGGCAAATGATCCAGGGCCAGGTCCCTTGGTTCCCATTGCTCCCTTTGGTCCGGTCTTCGCCAGGCAGGAGATATCCGGCCTGGACAGGGCAGAGGAAGAGAAGGCGCGCCTGGCGGCCGCCGTGGAATCCACGGACGAGGTCGTGATGATAATATGCAGGCAGGGAAAGATAGAGTACGTTAACCCCGCCTTTGAACGGGCCACGGGATATTCCAGGGAGGATGTGATGGGCAGATCCCCGGTGGTCCTGGGCAGCCACCGGCACGACAGGTCCTTATACATTGGTTTCCTGAACACGGTGACCGCCGGCAAAACATGGGCCGGACGCATGACAAACAGAAAAAAAACCGGGGAGCTTGTCCATTTCGAGGGCACCATCTCTCCCGTCAGGGACAGGACGGGAAGGGTGACATGCTACGTGTCGGTCTTCCAGGACGTGACCGGGCGGATGCGGCTGGAATCCATAGCCGAGGCGGCAAGCACGACTAATAGCCTGGGTTATGCCATTTCCGGACTGAGGCATGAACTTGCAAACCCCCTGAACTCCATAAAACTTTCCCTTGGCGTTCTGGAGGCAAAACTCGACCCTTCGATGAGAGCATGCCTGGAACGCATCCATAAAGAGGTGGCAAGGATGGAGTACCTCCTGAAATCCCTGAAGAATTTTAACAGGGACGAGGCCCTTGAGATCCGGAAGCTGGAGCTGTCCTTTTTTCTGGCCGATTTCGTTTCGCTCATAAAATACGATTTTCCGGACAAGGGCATAAATGTGGCGCTGGACGCGGCGTTTCCCGCATCCGCCCTGTGCGATCCGAGGGCCTTGAAGCAGGTCCTTCTGAACCTGGTGGCAAACTCCGTGGACGCGCTTGCGGGCGTTGCCGGAGCTGAAATACTCTTTGGGCTTTTCAAAGTTGGCAGGACGCTGATAGTCCGCGTGGCGGACAATGGCTGCGGCATGGCAAAAGAACAAATGGACAATCTCTTCAAACCTTTCAACACGACCAAAAAACAGGGCACGGGGCTGGGGCTGGTGATTGTCAAAAAAATGATAACCAGGATGGGTGGCGATGTTAAGGTCTCAAGCATGCGCGGCCGCGGGACAACCGTGGACATCCTGCTGCCCGAGGCATAGAGTCAAAGCCCCGGAGCATATTAAAAGTATAGTTGAACGCGCTCGGCGATTAATGGTGCTGCAATTCCTCAAACCCTGCCATGACCGCCTGAATATCGGCGGGAAAATCCGTTAATTCCTGCACCTGGCGGATCTCGATTATCGAGCCGTCCTGGACCGGGCAGCGCTTGGCCCATTCGATTGCCTCATCCCTTGATTTCACCTGTATCATCCAGTAACCGCCCAAAGTCTCCTTCACCCCGGTGAAGGGCCCCTTGGCCACCTTCGGCCTGCCTCCTGAAAAAGTGACACGGGCGCCCATTGACGGCGGTTGCAGGCCCTCAAGCGACAACAACACACCGGCCTCCTTAAGTTGCCTGTTGTACTGCATCATGGCCTCAACCGCCCCGGCATCCGGCACGCTGCCGGGCGCGGCGCTCTCATAGCCCTGGGGGATCATTAACATCATGAATCGCATCTGGGGGGCCTCCTTCCATTTCCTTTCGCTTTTTTTCTGATTATCAAACAAAAAAACAAAAAACCTTAACGTCAGGGCTTCCGCCTTTCTGTAATCAAACCATATCAAATATCGACGCGGTGTTCAACATGCCTGCTCCGCAAAAGCCTCGCTCAATCCGCCCCGCCTGGCGGGCTCCGCTTTCACTCAAACCAGGCGCTGCCAAATTTTCAATTGCAAAAAAAGCCGGTCAACTTGACAGTTGCCTCTAGCGGGTTATATTTTGTATAGACAACTGGCGTGCCTGCATGACGGAAGGAAGAATTGCCGGAAGATTCCATGTACAGAGGGGATAATTTCCGGCTTGAAGGATCAAAAGAAACTTAGAGACGGGGGAAGGTCTTGGCTGATCGCAGGGAAAATCCGCAGCTCTATGAAATAAACACCGCACAGTGGCTTTATGAGGTTTCGCAAAAAAACGGAAAATGGTTCACACTTGGGGCCGTTCCGGCCACGGAATGGGACAGGCTGCTGGCACCCGGATTCGATTACGTATGGCTGATGGGGGTATGGAAAAGAAGCAAAGAGGGCACGCGGATATTCAGAGAGAGCCCCGAATGGCCTCCTTTCAAGCAATATCTGGACACCATCCTTCCCGGCTGGGGAGAAAACGATGTTGCCGGATCACCCTACTCGATAGCGGCTTATGAGCCGGACCCGCTGATAGGCACCTGGGAGGACCTTCAAAAAGCGAGGGATGCACTTAATAAGCGCAGCATCGGCCTCATTCTGGATTTTGTGCCGAACCACACTGCCCCGGACCATCCCTGGGTTTCCGAACACCCGGATTACTATTTCATGACTGACAGGACCGGATATGAGGGGAAAAAATCAAAAATAAAAGACCCATCGTTATTCTCCCGGATAGAAAGCGAGGGTAAAACCCTGTTCATCGCGCGGGGCAAAGACCCGAATTTCCCCGCATGGTCGGATACCGTCCAGCTTAATTACTTCAATCCGGCCCTGCGTAAGGCCATGCTGTCTGAAATGGGGAAAATAGCCGGATACTGCGACGGCCTGAGGTGCGACATGGCCATGCTTGTCCTTAATGATATCTTCGCCCGGACCTGGGGGAGCTTCTCCATTAATGCACTGCCCACGGGGGAGTTCTGGGAGCAGGCCCGCGCAGCCCTTTCTGGTACTCTCCTGATGGGAGAAGCTTACTGGAATACCGAATGGCGGCTTATGGAAATGGGTTTTGATTATATCTATGATAAAACGCTTTATGACAGGCTCAGGTCTTCGTCCGCCCAGGAGATAAGGCTCCACCTTGCCGCCGATACTGGCTATCAAAAAAAACTTGTCCGCTTCCTTGAAAACCATGATGAGCCCAGAAGCCTGGCGGCCTTCGGCCCGGGCAGGCTCCGCGCCGGGGCCGCCCTTTTTTCAACGCTTCCAGGCATGAAGCTCTTTTACCATGGGCAACTGGAAGGGAAAAAGATAAAGGTCCCCGTGCAGCTCGTCAGGGACGTTATTTCCGAAGCACTGGAAAAGGATATAAAGGCCTTTTATGAAAGACTGCTTTCCATAACCGGCCAGGATATCTTCCACAAAGGCCAATGGCGATTGAGAGACGTTTTCCCGTTTTCGGACGGCAGCCATCAAGATCTCATCGCGTATACCTGGAAATCAGCGGGGCGGATGAAGCTTGTAGTGGTCAATCTGGGCAATGGAATGTCGCAGGGCAATATACCCCTGCCGGAACTTGACCGTGGGAAAGACTATCTGTTCACCGATGAACTGAATGGGCGCCAATATCCCCGGAAAGGGGCGGAGGTGAACAATGAGGGGTTACATGTCATTCTGGATGGATACCAGACCCATATATTCGATGTTACGCCGGAATAGATAATCGAAACCGGGCGACTGAAAATTTTCTCCGGTGCTTTTTTTGGCCGTATGCGTGTTATCCCAAAGGTAATGTTAATATTTTAATATTGTGATGGACCTTATCAAACTCGTTTACAGCAAAATTTCACATATTAACGCCTATCTTGCGGCCCTGTGCCTGATGTACCTGGCCCAGGGCATCTGGTTTGCGATAGCATGGCGGTGGTCCGGAGGCGTCAGGCGGCCTGTTTTCAGGAAATTGCTCCGGTGGCTTTTGGCCGCCGCCTGTCTGGTGCTGCTTTCAACCGGAGCGGCCCCTCTTGTGCGCTTTTTCCCTCACCGCGGCTTTGCACACTGGGTCCTGACAGCCGCCAGGGTCTGGTTGTTTGCGGCTCTTCTGGGACTGCTGGGGGTGATCGCGGTGCGGCTCACCGCGTGGCTGGCAGGGAAAGCCGTGCCTGCCCTTCGCGGTCCCTGTCCGGGAAAGTCCCTGGAAAGATCCCGGCGGAATTTTTTGCGCTATTGCGTTTTTCTGGCCGGGGCCGCTCCGTTCCCTGCCCTCGCATACGGCTTCTTCTCCCGGTTGAACTACCATGTCAGGAGGTCCGATATACCTGTCGCGGACCTGCCTGAAAAACTGGACGGGCTGAAGATCGTGCAGCTCAGCGACATCCATATAGGAGATTTCATGTCCCGTGCGGAAGTGCGCCGCGCAGTTGAAATGGCCAACCGGCTGGATGCGGACCTTGCCGTTGTCACCGGCGACTTTATAACCTGGAAGGGCGATCCTCTGGAAGATTGTATTTCCGAGTTGGGACGGCTGCGCGCGCCTCTGGGAGTATGGGGCTGTAACGGCAACCACGAAGGCCATGCCAGGGCGGAGCACCTGGCGCAGGAGCTGTTTCATCGCAACGGAATGAGGTTGCTGCGAAAACAGAATGAGGTCCTGGAGTTTCAGGGCGAAAAGATCAATATCATCGGGGTTGATTACCAACGGGAGAAGGGCTTATCCGGGTACACGCACATGCTTGAAGGCGTAGAGCCCCTGGTGCGCGGGGACATGCCAAACATATTGCTTTCTCACAACCCCAATTCCTTTTACCGGGCGGCCGGGATGGGGATAGAACTGAGCCTTGCCGGCCATACCCACGGCGGCCAGATCAGCATCGGGATCGACGGCGAAGAACTGAGCCCGGCGCTTTTCTACACGAAATTCGTGGCAGGAATGTACACCCTCCCTTTTAAAGGAGAGGGAGAACGCGAAGCCGGCCGGCCGGGGACAGTTAAATTAAAACCGGGCAGAGCTGAACGGGGACAATCGGCGCAGGAACGGGCCGGTCACGGGGCAGCCGCACTGTATGTTAACAGGGGGCTTGGCACCATCTGGCTCCCGGTGCGCCTCGACATGCCTCCGGAGATAACGCTGCTCACTTTGCGCCGGGCCGTTTAGGCGGGCGCCGGGCTGTTCGAGGTTGAGCTTCTTTTGTTTTTTGAAAATAAAAACCGGGCTCATTATAAAACAAAAAAGCTGTTCTGAAGAGGAAATGAAAAACAAAATGACAAAAAAGGACCTTGCCCGTCTGAAAAGACTGTTCTTAAAATATGTCCAGGCCAACCGGATGGAGGACCCGTCCGAGCAGCGCAACATCGCCCTTAAACGTAGGCACACGCTCAGCGTATGCCGGGACATGGGTTTCCTTTGCCGGGGGGAAGGCCTGAATGAAAACGATTCCCTCATAGCCAGGGCCGCGGCCCTGCTGCACGATATAGGCAGGTTCCGCCAATACTCGGATTTCAGGACCTTCGATGACAGGACTTCGGTAAACCATGGGCTCCTCGGAGCGGAGATCCTGGCAAAAGAGAATTTTTTCCCCGATGGACTGGACCGCGGCGAGCGGGCTCTCATCCTGCAGGCCGTGAAATACCATAACGCGTACGCCATCCCCAGGCTGGACCGGAGAACGGTTTTTTTTCTTAAGCTCGTTCGCGATGCTGACAAACTGGATATCTGGAAGGTCATGCTCGAATTTTTTGCCCAGCCCGAGGAACACAGGGCTACAGCGGCTGGCCTGGGCCTTCCCGAGGGGAGAGGGGTTTCCCTGGAGATAATACCGGTTGTCCTTGAAAACCGGGTTGTGCCTATCTCCCTTGTAAAGAGCCTGAATGATTACAAGCTCCTGCTTCTCTCCTGGGTCTTCAGCATCAACTTCAAGACAACCTTCCGCCTGTTTTTAAGGAGGCGTTACGCCAAGGCGCTCGAAGCCTCCCTGCCGCCAGGCGAAGAGGTGCGAAAAGCCGTTGTTCATATTGAAGATTTTGCGCGTTCATGCACATTCGCAAATGGCCCCCAAAAAGAGAAAAGGACCTAAAGAAAAAGAAAAGAGCCACTGAAAAATAAAAAATCCCTTGAGGATATCAGTTCTCCGGGTTCCCCGCTTCCAGTCCGGCCAATCGTTCCTCGAATTCGCAGCGCCGTATCCCCAGTTCCTCCGTGGACGCCGCGAGCTCTTCAAAAAGCGTCTCTATCTTCCCCTTGGCCTCATGGATGGACTTTGAAAGCCTCTTTATCTCCCCGCCGTCACCCTTAGTTGAGGCGCTGATGAGCGCCAGGTTTTCGCTTTCGACCTGTTCTTCGAAGCGGATTATCTTCTCCTCCGCCTCCTTGATCTTTAACTGAAAGGCCCCAAGCACCCTGGAGCGCTCGGTGATGAGCTCCGCCTTTGCCCGCCTTATCTCTTTTTTGTTTGCAGCCTTGCCGGCATCCTTTCCAGACGGCCCCACATTTACCGGCGATCTATTGGAATTGAGGGGGGCGGCCTCCTCGCTCTCCCAGCCCACCCGGTCAAGAAAGTCCTCGTATGGGCCTTCGAATACCTTTACCCGGCCTCCGTCGAAGACCACAAGGCGCGTGGCCAGGGCGCGCAATACCATCTCGCTGTGGGTCACCATTACCACGGCTCCTTCAAAAGCCCCTATCGACTCCACAAGAGCGTCGATCGACTCCATGTCCAGATGGTTTGTGGGTTCATCCAGCAAAAGCAGGTTTGCGGGCTGGGCAATAAGCCTTCCCAGGAGGACGCGGCTCTTCTCTCCTCCGGAAAGGACGGATATCTTCTTGAGGGCATCGTCTCCCCCGAAGAGCATCGCCCCGCAGATGCTGCGGGCGGCCCCGCGTCTTTGTTCCGGCATTGAAGCCAGTATCTCCTCTTCAACGGTCTTTGAAGGGTCCAGCCGCGAGACGTTCGTCTGCCCGAAATGGGCCGGGACCGTTTTGCTACCGTAGCTCACGCTGCCGGTCCAGACCTCCATTTCCCCGGCCAGAAGCCTGATGAGCGTGGTCTTGCCCTGCCCGTTTCTTCCGATGACGGCTATGCGGTCGCTCCTGCCCACGGAAAGGCTGAAATCCTTGAAAAGCGGGTCTGAAGGCGCATAGCCAAACGAGATGTCCTCCGCCTTCAGCAGCCATTTGCTTTCATGCGGGGCATAGTTGAACTCGAACTCAAGCCCTTTTTCCTTTGATAGCTTTTCCAGCCTGTCTTTTTTTTGAAGGCCTTTTATCTTGGACTGCACCGCGCTGGCCCGGGTTGCCTGGGCCCTGAACCGGTTTATGAATTCCTCCAGCTCACCGCGCCTTTTTTCATCGTTTGCGCGGGTGCGCTCGTAGATGTCCTCCTCGGCCAGTATCTGCTCATACAGCTTATGCGTGCCGCCCGCTATCTTCTTTATCTTTGCGCGGTGTATCCCTATGGTATGGGTAGTGACCGAGTCCATGAAATCCCTGTCATGGGTTATAAGCATAAGCTCGCCCTTCCAGTTTCTGAGGAACTGCTCCAGCCACCGGGAAGAAACGATGTCCAGATAGTTTGTGGGCTCGTCAAGAAGCAGGAGGTCCGGCTCCTCAAGGAGGAGCTTCGCAAGGTTCAGCCGGACCTGGAAACCGCCGGATAACTCAAGAGGCCGCCGGGAAAAATCTTCAGCCTGAAAGCCAAGCCCCATCAGCACAGTCTTGGCCTTATAGGCCTCACTCTCCAGCGAAAAACCGCTGTCCCCGTTGCCCGGGCCGTTTTTTGCCGCCAACCCCAGCATCGCCTCATCGAGGACCGTGCCGGCGGCAAAGAGTATCTGCTGGGAGAGATGCCCTACCCTGTAGCCCCTGGGTATGCTGATAGAGCCCTCGTCGGGCAGCTCCCTGCCCATTATCATGCGGAAAAGCGTGGTCTTGCCGGAGCCGTTTCTCCCGGCAAGTCCCGCGCGCTCACCGGGGCCCAATGTGAAAGATGCCCCATTAAAAAGCACATGCCTTCCATATGCCTTCACTATGCCGCTAGCCTGGACCATCCAATATTTTACAGTGAAGAACCGGCCCCTGGCAAAAGGGCAAAAAAGGCAAAAAAGAAAAAATTCACATGGCGACGCCGCTAAGGGCGGCTGGTTCAGGCCGGCAAGTCGTGATACACTTTGGGCAAGATGAACAAGATGCTCATCCCCATTGACGGTTCGGAGTGCTCCATGAAGGCGGTCAGGTACGCGGCGGAGCATTTCGCAGGCATGGCCGGCGTTCAGATAACCCTTCTTCATGTGCTCCCCGTACCCGCCGTCTTCTGGGATGAAGGGCATGTGTTAAGCGAAGAGGAAAGGAAAGAACGCAGGCGGTTTTTTGAGCAGTGGAGGGAAGAACAGCGCAAGCGGTTTGAACCTGCGTTCAGAGAGGCGTTTGAGGCCCTCGTGCAAAAAGGGATCAGGCGCGAGCAGATAATCATAAAGGACGCCTCGGACACCGTGGACGCGGCGGACCGCATCCTGGATGAGACCAGAAGCGGCGGCTACAAAACACTGCTTATCGGCCACTGCAAGCACGATAAGGCCAGCCATTTCATCCGAGGAAGCGTCACTATGGAGATTGTCCATCGCGGCGCAGGGGCCGCCCTGAGCATCATAGAATAGTAGTTTCCTGTTTTTGGTTCCTCATGGATTTCTGTGGGCACTTTACTTCATTGCAAGTTAAAAATCCAGGGAATTTAAAAATCCGGGAACCCGGGGGGGACGGATGGTGTGAGCACAGCGGGTGACGCGGGCGCGTCACATTGCGGCACACAGTGAGACCCTGCGCGGTACAAACGAAATTCCGGCCAACCAGGTGAGACGGCACTTAGTGGAGCGAATGCCATCCGTCCCATAGATCCGAAGAGCTTGTTTTTTGGGGGTCCCCGATTGGATCTTTATTTCCCTTTCAAGGCCCTTTCAACCGTCTTTATCGCGCAAAACTCTCCGCACATCGAGCAGACATTTTTTTCGGACGGAGGAACGGCCGCGCGGTAACCGGACACCTTATCGGGGTTAAAGCTCATGCCTATCATGCCGTCCCAATCCAGCGCCTTTCTCATGCGGGCCATCTTTCTGTCTTTATCCATGGCCCCTGGTATGCCCTTCGCCAAGTCCGCCGCGTGGGCCGCTATCTTTGAGGCTATTAGTCCCTCCTTCACATCCTCGATATCTGGCAGCCGGATATGCTCGGACGGGGTGAGGTAACACAGGAAGTCCGCCCCGGCGGCGCCGGCCACCGCCCCCCCTATCGCGCCCACAATATGGTCATACCCTACGCCGATATCAGTCACAAGGGGGCCAAGCACATAGAAGGGCGCTCCCTTGCATATCTCTTTTTGCAGTTTTATGTTCAGCTCCACCTGGTTCAGAGGCACATGGCCCGGCCCCTCGATTATCACCTGCACCCCCGCATCGAGCGCGGCGTCCCTCAGCTCTCCAAGGACAAGGAGCTCTTCCAGTTGGGCCCTGTCCGTTGCGTCCTCCAGGCAGCCCGGACGCATGGCGTCGCCAAGGCTCAATGTGAGGTCATACTTCTTCGCTATCTCAAGGAGCCTGCCGTAGTCTTCATAAAAAGGGTTTTCGCGGCCGTTAAAGATCATCCACTCGAAAAGGAACGAGCCTCCCCTGCTTACCACATCCAGCACCCGCCCCTCCATCTTGAGCCTTTCAATGGCCTTCCGGGTGATGCCGACATGCACGGTCACAAAATCCACGCCCTCTTCAGCGTGCTCCTCGACCGCTGAAAACATGTCGTCCGCGCTCATATGCTTTATCATCCCGAGGGTCTCCACCGCCTTGACGGCCGCCTCGTAAATGGGCACAGTGCCAAAGCAGAACGGATATTCCCGGAGGATCATCCTCCGGAGTTCTTTTATCTTTCCCCCTGTGGAGAGGTCCATGACCGCATCGGCCCCGTATTTGGCCAGCACATCGAGTTTTTTCTTTTCCTCGTCAAGAGAATCTCTGTCCCTTGAAGTGCCTATGTTGGCATTTATCTTGGTTTTAAGCCCCCTGCCTATTCCAAGGGGAATTATGCCGTGCCCGGAGTTCCTGGCGATCACCGCGCGGCCCTCCGCTATCTCCATGGCGAGCTTTTCGGGCTCCATCCCCTCCCTGAGTGCAACATCCCTGACCTCGTCCGTTATTATTCCAGCCTTCGCAAGCTCTATCCGTGTCTTCATTCCAGTGTCCTCATGAACTTGTAAGTTTCCCCCTTTATATCGTCCGCTCCAAATATCCCCGAGATAAGGGCGGCGCCATATGCGCCAGCCTCCGTCACGCTTTTAATATTGCCGCTCTTGATGCCTCCTATCGCAAAAAGCGGTATGTCAAGCACGCTTGCCGCCTCCCTGAGCTTTTGAAGCCCGAGAGGCGCCCCATATGCCTTTTTCGATGGGGTCTCGAACACGGGCCCGAAGGTGACGAAATCCGCCCCTCCCCTTTGGGCGGCGGCAGCCTGTTCCACCGAATGGGCCGAGACTCCTACCATGAGCCTTTTTCTTTTTCCGCTTCCCCGTATCTTTCTAACGCCCTGTATCTCTCCGACTGCCTGTATCCTTCTGACCGCCTCCGGGGGTATGCTTTGGCCACCCAGGTGCACACCGTCCGCCCCGCAGGCAAGGGCCACATCCACCCTGTCGTTTATAAAGAGCCTAGCGGACCGGCTTTTTGTAAGTACCCTCAGCCGGAAGGCCAGTTCCAGAAGATCTCTTACCGGCATGGCCTTCTCCCTTAACTGCACCGCTCTCACTCCGCCGTCGAGGGCCTTTTCCACGGCGTCTTCAATATCCGGCGCCAGTGTTCCGTCCGTTATGAGATAGAGCCTGAAATCCGGTTTCAATTTTCTTGTTAAAGAAGCATCCCTTCCAGTGGGCTGCTTGCGGTCGCGTACAGTTTTTTTGATATCCTGCCCGCCCCCCAGGAGAGCCTGCCCGCCAGAACGGCATGCTTCATGGCGCTCGCCATCGCAACAGGGTCCTTTGCTCCGGCTATCCCCGTGTTTATCAAAACCGCATCGCAGCCAAGCTCCATCGCTATCGCGGCGTCCGAGGCGGTGCCGACACCGGCATCGACCACAACAGGACAACCTAGCGGGGCGCAGCGCGGGGCCACCGTCTCAAGTATTATCTTTATGTTGTAAGGATTCCTGATGCCAAGGCCCGAACCTATCGGCGCGCCAAGCGGCATAACGCAGGCGGCCCCGGCATCAATCAGCCTTTTTGCCATTATAGGGTCGTCATTCGTATAGGGGAAGACTATAAACCCCTCTTTGGCCAGGGTTTCGGTGGCCTGAAGAAGGCCTATCACATCGGGAAACAGGGTCTTCTCATCTCCGATGACCTCCAGCTTCACCATGTCCGAAAGACCGGCCTCCCTGCCAAGCCTCGCGTACCTCAGGGCGTCTTCCACAGTGTAGCACCCGGCGGTGTTGGGAAGTATCTTGTATTTTTTGAGGTCTATGTAGTTAAGGAGGCTTTCAGCCGTGCGCTTCAGATCCACCCTGCGGACAGAGACGGTCACCACGTCGGTGCCCGAAGCTTCAAGTGCCTGCGCCATCTCCTCAAGGCTGCCGTATTTCCCTGTACCCACCCATAGCCTGGAGCTAAACTCGATCCCCTTTATGATCAATTTATCCTTCTGTCCGTCTTTTTCCATCTATCCTCCTTGTAAGAAATAAGTGGCACGCGGCAAGTTACAAATGACAGAGAAATTCGAACTGTCTTCTCCGCAACCCTTTTATCCTTTTACTTCCCTCACCCTGGCCCTCTCCCATTGGGAGAGGGAAAAGCGGAAAAAATTTCATCCGCCCCCCACAAAATTGACTATCTCCACCTGGTCACCTTCCTTTAAGGGAAAGGCGCCGAAATCCTTTTTGCTTACAATGGAGAAATTCACCTCCACGGCCACGGCCTGCGCCTTGACGCCAAGCTCCTGAAGCAGCGCCTGAACCGTCTCCGCCATGCAATCCATCGGTTCCCCGTTTACCTTCAATCTCATATGCACCCATTTGGGAAAAATTAAAATTAAAAACCGCATCCCCTGGAGAAAAGGGATGCGGTCATTTTTTTAAAAAATAAAAATACCGCAAATAGAAATGACGCTTGATCCCTAATCCCTACGGCGGCATTACCCGCATCAGGTTCCAGGGGTTCTCGCGTGGAGTCTCAGGTGCCTTGTCCGCCTGCCAGCGCCAAAAAACGGCAACTGCGGCAGAAACGGGACCTCCCCCTAGGGCATTTTATGCTTGTCTAAGTATAATCCGCAGGTGCGGGGATGTCAAACAAAGATGCGCCGGATGTCAAGACGGATTGGATATCCCGATATTGAGAAAATCCGCCTTTTGTCCCATAATATATGTCGCTGATGACTTTTTAAAAGGGCACGAGTGACAATGGTTACACAAAGCTTCGCCGGAGTTTACGCATAATAATATGGGTCCACATGATAGACGGAGGGGGAGACAGGAGAATTTTTAAAATCATGAAGAGATTGACAGCTGTTGCACTTTTACTTGCGCTGGGCATATTCACTTACGGCTGCGAGACGCCGCAGGGACAGGGCGCCGGGGTGGGGGCGTTCATTGGCGGCATTGCGGGAGCGCTTCTTGACAGGAACCCATGGAGGGGAGGCGTCATAGGCGGCGCGCTTGGAGCGGTGGCCGGGGCCACACTTACCGATATAGCGGTAAAAGCCAATCAGCAGGCGGTCTACACCGGTAGGCCCGTTGAATACAGGACTGACAATGGACAAGGGGTTTACAGGGCCACCCCGGAGTCAGATGTGTACTATCCGGACGAGCACACGCGATGCAGGAAGGTCAGGGAACGGGTCTGGGACAACGGCAGGCTCGTAAAAGACCAAGTAAGGGAAGTTTGCACCAGCGTGAGGTACGAAAGCCGGTATTGAGATTTTTTATTTAGGCGCTTCAGATTCCTATGGGCAACTATGCATGGGAGGGCGGATGGCGTGAGCGCAGAGGAGCCGCGGGCGCGTCACATTAAATAGCGGGCAACCCGGCAGATTCGGCGCGGCATACACGATATTCTGGCAAATAAGGTGAGACGGCGCTTAGCGGAGCGAAAGCCGTACGCCTCACACAAAATATAAGAGCAAAAAAAAGGGGCAAAAAAATTCAGGCCCCCTTTTTTATTGCTGTCTCAGGCTGTTTTTGTTTTTGCCGTCAGCAGGCCTGATCGGACTCTTTCAGAAGTCTCTCCCAGTTCCTGTCTATCTCCGCCTGTATCCTCTCCAGCATCCCCTCATTCCCTGGGGCGTAAAGGTGTTTGAACCGGCCCTGAAGTTTGAAAAACTGGTCTGCCGGTTTCTTTTCCTCCGGCACCACGGTGACCTTCAGCTTGCCGTCCTCTATCTCGTAGAGCGGCCAGTAACAGGTTTCCACCGCGAGCCTCGAAAGCTCTATCGAATTGTCCGTAGCCGTCCTCCAGCCGCGGTTGCACGGGGCGATTATGTTAATGAACTTGGCGCCCTTTATCTGGTGGGCCTTCTTCACCTTGTTCATGAGGTCCAGCCAGTGAGAGGGGCTGGCCTGGGCGGCGTATATCCCGTGCGCTGCCATTATCCGGGTCAGGTCCTTCCTTGCCTGGAGCTTGCCCGCCGGATTCGCGGAGCCAGCCGGCGACGTCGTGGTGTCGGCCCCAAGCGGGGTGGCGCTTGAACGCTGTATGCCCGTGTTCATGTAAGCCCCGTTGTCATAGCAGACGTAAAGCATGTCGTGGCCGCGCTCCATCGCGCCGGAAAGGCTCTGGAGGCCTATGTCATATGTGCCCCCGTCTCCGCCGAACGCTATGAACTTAACGTTGTCGGGCATCTTGCCTTTTTTCAAAAGCGCCCTGTACATCGTCTCGGCCCCGGAGAGCGTGGCTGCCGCGTTTTCAAATGCGGTGTGTATCCACGGGGTTTTCCAGGCCGTAAACTCCTGTATGCAGGTGGAGACCTCCAGGCAGCCCGTGGCGTTGGAGACAACGACCGGGTACTCCGTGGCCATAAGCACCATCTTCACCACCGTGGGCGCGCCGCAGCCCGCGCACATCCTGTGCCCGTGCTCGAAGCGCTCCTCCTGCTTGGATTTTTCCCTGAGCTTGACCTGGGCCGACCATTTCAACAGCTCCCTGGTTTCCATTTTTATTCCCTCACTCCCATGTATTCTTTTACGGCTCCAAGCGGAGCGCCCTTGGATATCTCGTTCAGCTCCAGGAGCACCTTTCTGGCGTCACCCGGCATATAGTCCCTTCCGCCGAGGCCGTATATCTTGTTTATGAGTTTCGGTCTCCGGCCCTCGCCATCCGCCTGATAAAGGGCGGAGCTTATCTCCATGAACATCGGACCGTAACCGCCGAACGAGTCGGCCCTGTCCATGACGCAGACGGCCTTAAGGTGCCTGAGCGCCTGCCCGATCTCTGCGTAAGGGAAGGGCCTGAAAAGCCTGGGCTTGAGAAGCCCGGCCTTTATCCCCTTGTCCCTCAACTCGTCTATCACATCCTTGGAGGTGCCCGCCGCGGAGTTAAGTATCACAAGCGCGATATCGGCGTCCTCCAGCCTGTAGGACTCGAAAAGCCCGTATTTCCTTCCCGACTGCTTCGCGAACTCATCCGAGACCTGGAGGACAACGTTCTTGACGCGCCCCATTATCTCATGCTGAAGCCTTTTGTATTCGTGATAGAGATCGGTGAGGATAAGGGGGCCAAAGCTCTTGGGATGCTCCAGGTCCAGAAGCGGATTGACCTTCTGGTAAGGGCCGATGAAGTTTTTCACCTCATCATCGCCCAGGTATTCCATCCTGGCTATGGAATGGCTCACTATGAAGCCGTCCATGCAGACCATAACGGGCAGTCTTATCTCCAAGTGCTCCCCTATCCTGAACGCCATGATGGTGTTGTCGTACGCCTCCTGCGCGTTTTCGCTCCAGAGCTGCACCCAGCCCGTGTCCCTCGCGCCCATGCCGTCAGAGTGGTCCCCGTGGATATTCAGCGGGGCAGAAAGGGCCCTGTTCACGAGCGGCATTATTATAGGCAGGTTCATGCCAGAGGCTATATGGAGCATCTCCCACATAAGGGCAAGTCCCTGGGAGGAAGTGGCGGTTATGACCCTGCCGCCCCCAGCCGCCGCTCCTATTGCGGCGGACATCGCGGAGTGTTCGCTCTCCGCGTTCAGAAGCTCAGTCTGCACCTGCCCATTGGCCACAAAAGAGGAGAACCTCTGAACGATGTCCGTCTGGGGGGTTATGGGATAGAGGGAACAGACATCGGGGTCCGCCTGCCTCAAGGCGTTTGCTACGGCTTCGTTTCCGGTGACCGCGACTACCTTGCCCATTCCTATTTGCCCTCCGGTTCCATTACTATTGCTTTTTTACCCTGTTTTCCGGGACATTCCTTCGCGCATACCCCGCAGCCCTTGCAGTAATCATAGTTAAAGCCGGTCATCTTGCCGTCTACTACATTGACGGCCATGTCCGGGCAATAAAGCCAGCACATCAGGCACTGTATACAGTTTTCCGGCACCCATCTGGGCCTGAACGTCCTCCAGGAGCCGGTCTTGAATCTGGCCGAGCTTCCCGCTTCCAGTACAACGGCGCCGGGGACCAGTTCCGTCCATTTCTTCATCCTTCCCTGACCTCCTTGTATCCCCTCTCAACGGCCTTGAGATTGCCGTTTATTATCTTCTCCGCAAACTTTTTCCCGAAGCTCTTCCTGACCTCCTCGATCAGATGCGGAAGGCTTACGAGGTCCGAAACCTTTACGACCGCGCCCAGCATGGGAGAGTTTGGAAGCGGCCTGCCTATTTCCGTTATCGCTATGTCGGTGGCATCCACCGTGAAGACTTTCTGGGTACTTTTCGCCTTGAGCGCCTTTCTCATCTCCGCCGGGTCCTTCGTGGTGTTGACTACGAAGATAGCGTCATCGATGGCGCCCTCCGTGACGTCCATGGCGTCTATTATGGTGGCATCCACAATGCTCACGATCCTGGGGTTCACAACAGGGCAGTAAAGTCTGAGCTCGTGGTCGCTTATCCTGTTGTACGCCCTCAGCGGAGCGCCTGCCCTCTCAGGACCGTACTCGGGAAAGGCCTGCACATACCTGCCGCCGCTAAGACAGGCATCGGCCAGCACCTTGGCGGCCGTTACTGTCCCCTGGCCCCCTCTTCCATGCCATCTAATCTCGATCATATCGGGCATTCGCAGTTCTTCCCTCCAAAAATTATAAGTTTACTATGTTAATTAAAATATACTTGCTTTTTCAAACTCGTTGAGGTTCAAGCCCAAAATACTATATTGCCACAAGATGGGGCTTTTTTCAAAAAACTCTTATTTATTTTTTGTTCCAAAAATCAAAAAAATCAAAAAAAACGGAATTCCGTTAAAATCAATGACGCATAATGAATTTCACCATACTGAAAAAAGACGGCGCGGCAAGAACCGGCCTTATCGAAACGGAAAACGGGGCAATCCATACCCCGGCGTTCATGCCCGTGGGCACGAACGCCACGGTGAAGGCTCTTGGCCCTGACGAACTTAAGGGGGCAGGTGCGGAGATCATCCTCTCAAATACCTACCACCTGTACCTGAGGCCCGGGCACGGACTTATAAAAAACCTTGGAGGGCTGCACAGGTTCATGTGCTGGGACAGGCCGATACTTACGGACAGCGGCGGTTTCCAGGTTTACAGCCTCGCCCTGCTTAGAAAGATAACGGATGAGGGGGTGGAATTCCAAAGCCATATTGACGGCTCTACCCATTTCATGACGCCGGAGTTGGCCATAGAGATACAGGCCTCGCTTGGCTCGGACATCTTCATGGCCTTTGACGAATGCCCACCCTGGCCTGTCACGCACGGGGAGGTGCAAAAAGCGGTCAGGAGGACCGCCCTCTGGGCGCTCAAATGCCTGGAGAAAAAGAAAAGCATGCCGGAGGCCGGCAAAAGCGCCCTGTTTGGCATCATTCAGGGCGGCTCTTATGAAGACCTCCGCAGGGAGAGCCTTGAAGGGCTGCTTGAAATGGACTTTGAGGGATACGCGGTTGGCGGAGTAAGCGTGGGAGAGCCAAAAGGAGAGATGTGGAAGACCATGCACCTGATGGGCCCGCTGCTGCCCACTGCCAAGCCCAGATACCTCATGGGCATAGGAGACCTCAAAGACTGCATGGAGGCAGTGGGGGCCGGTTTTGACATGTTCGACTGCGTCATGCCCACAAGAAACGCCAGGAACGGCACCCTTTTCACCTCGGAGGGAAGGATCAGCATAAAAAGGACAGAGTTCAAGGAGGATCCGTCTCCGCTTGATGCGCGCTGCAACTGCTACACATGCACCCATTTCTCCAGGGGGTACCTTAGACACCTCTTTTTAAGCAAAGAGATACTGTCCATGCGCCTGAACACCATCCATAACACACATTTTTACCAGGAGTTTTTCAGGAAGATGCGGGAGTCGATAACGGAGGGCAGGTTTTTGGAGTTCAGAAGACAATGGGAAACGGTGGAGTGGTAGATCCTTTACTCCTGCGCCTCCAGAATAAGCTTCTCGTACTGCTCGCGGAGGGGCTCCTTGCTAACGCCCGAGTCTATGAAGTCCCACGGCAATAGCTCCCCCGCGTCTTTTTGCCTGAAGATGTAAAATTCCTCCGAAAGGCCCGCGCTTTTAAGCGCCGATTTGTAGTCCAGCCCTTCCCTTGCCATGGCCAGAAGGACGGAGGAAAGCCTTCTGTCTCCCATCGCAAATACACCCTGCATCATTGCGTATTTGGGAACATCATGAAAGACGGAGACCCCCTTTAAGGCGTTCAATGACTTTTTTATCCTTCCAAGCCGTTTCTTGACCGCCTCCGGCTTTTCCATCGGGTGCCACTGAAAGCAGGTAAAAGGCTTTGGCACAAAGGTGCTCACCGTCAGGGTGATCTTGCCGCGTGGCGAGTTGCTTCTTATTTCCCCCACCAGGGCTATGAGAGCGTCCACGTCCTCATCCGTCTCCGTGGGCAGACCGATGATGAAATAGACCCGCAGGTTCATGCCCGCCTCCAGGATGGCCCGCGAGGTCTCCAGGATGTCTTCTTCCGTGATCCTCTTGTTCACAAGCCTGCGAAGTCTTGGAGTACCGGCCTCCGCAGCTATCGATAGGCTTTTGTGCCTCTTCAGATAGGGCAAAAGCCCAATGCTTTTTGCACCCGCCCTGAGGGAGGTAATGGAGAAATCCACCCCCTCTATCTGAAGGAGCCCGGGAAGCCCCGGATAGTCAGAGACCGAAGGCCCTATGAGCCCCACCCTCTGGCCAGCAGAAAGCGCCTCATCTATCTCTTTTTTAATGTCTTCAGGCGGCCTCCTCCTTGGCGGGTTATAGATCTGCCCGGCAAGACAGAAAGAACAGCTCCACGGACATCCGCGCATCAGCTCTATGAGCCGCATATTCGAAAATTCGGTATCGGGCGTTGTTATGGCGTGCCTCATTCCGAGCTCCGGCGAGACCTGCTTCCTTACCATAACGGGCGCATGGGGGACCTCCTGTTTTCTCTCCGAGATCGTGCCTTCCTGCCCGTAGGACACATTGTAAAGAGAAGGGACATAGACGCCCGGCACGGAGACTATCTTCTCCAAAAAACCCCGCCTTCCCCCGGCAGATGAAAGATTTTTCCTTACCTCCTCAAAAAAAGGCGGCAAAAGGGCCTCCGCCTCTCCTATGAAAATGGCGTCAAAGAAATCTGCCAGCGGTTCCGGATTGGAAAAAGCGGCCACCCCCCCAAGCAAAAGCAGCGGCTCTCTGGCGCCGCGCAAGCTGGCCAAAGGCGGTATCATGGCCAGCTCCAGTATCTCCGGGATATGAGGATAATCGTTTTCAAAGGACACGGAGAAGGCCACCATATCAAATCTTTTAAGCGGCCTTTTGGATTCAAGGCTGAAGAGCTCTTCTCCACCCTTAAGATAGTCCTCCATGTCTTCCGCGTCCGGCAGGAAGGCGCGCTCGCAAAGCACGTCCGGCATCCCGTTCAGAAGGCCATAGACGCCCTGGAAACCCAGGTTGGACATCCCCACGTGATAGGTGTTCGGATAGACCAGGCAGATGTTGAACTTTCCGCCTGGTCCTTTAAAGACCGTCCCCTTTTCCCTTGAAAGAAGGCCGTCCGCTTTCCTTAATAGTTTCTGTCTTTTCCCGCCCATGTCTTTTCTGATCTAAAACATGGCCAGCAGACAGAGCATGATGGCGCTCCAGATTATATCCAGGGGAAGGACGATCCCGGCCGATGAGTCCAGGAGCACGCCTGCCCTGGCCGGGAATTCTTCATCTTCCAGCCACAGAAGCAGATAAATTGGAAGTCCGGGGGCGGGATGGAGTTTTATGCATGCGTCCGCCAGATCGCATCTTTCGCCCCCCAGTGCCAAACCTTTTTTTAAAAACTCCTCACTGCCGCTGCCATAACGTCGTGCTAGGCCATCCAGAGGGAGGGTATGGGAGCCCCGGAAAAAGGCCGCTCCCCCGTTTAAGTCCTCCGGCCTTACCAGCCTGCCGGTAGGCGGTATGCCTTTTGCGTAAACAAGCCACCACAGGCAGACATGGTTGAAAAAATAACCGAATTTGGTCATCAGGGCCTCCCCTTGCGCTGAGGACGCCTCTATGGCCTCTTTGTCTTTTTCCGGATAAACGAGGAAGTCCGTGCCCAGGGAGGGAAAAACAAATGCACCGTCCTTAAACGGGACGCCTGCATTCCTCGACAGCTCCCCGCTTACCGCCTCCCTGATCTTCTCCCATGCCGTCTTCAGGCCCGACTGGCTCATTGATCTTATTATTTTAAGAGATAGCGCTATTTTTTTTAAGAAAAAACAACATTTTAAGCAAAAAAACAGGGAAGGACCAAAAATCTTACCAAAAAAAAAGCCCCCGGCGGAAGGCCGGGGGCTTTCGGTAGAGGTTTTTTTCTTTTTTCAGACCTTTACGACGTTGACAGCCCTGGGGCCCTTGGGACCCATCTCGATGTCAAAATTTACCTGGTCCCCTTCGCCAAGGGTCTTGAAACCTTCACCGGAGATTGCTGAAAAGTGGACAAATACGTCCTTGCCGTCATCCGTGGTGATAAACCCAAAACCTTTAGCCTCATTGAACCATTTAACTGAACCACTCGACATCTGCTACTTCCTCCTAAGGAAAAATAATATTTCGGATCTGCAAATAAAACCGGCTGCAAATGATCTCTCATCGAGCCTTGAGCCCTTATTTGTCGAAAGCTCCGATGCAGTAAATATGGCATACATCGAATCAAATGTCAAACGGAAACTTTAGTGTTTTACCCGCCCTCTCCGCCCTTAAATTAATGGGGGCAGACCCTAAAAAAAGCGGGCCTCTTCATTTAAATTTCAAGACGGGTTTTGCTCCGTCATTGGAAAAAGAGTGGGAGGGTGGGGCCCCTTTGGGGGAAAAGGGGCCCCGCTACGGTGGGAAAGCTCTTTATTTTCACCCGTTAGGGAGCGTAAATTTCTCTTTCCTCAGGAAGGTGGGGATATCGAACGGGTCCTCGTAGCTCATCTCCACCGCGGGCTTCTCTTCCTCCTGCCCGTTCTGAGGCGCGGCATTGAGTGATTTTGCCAGGATCCGCTGGGAGCCTTTCAGCGAGGCAGGCATCTCCCTGGGCGCGGCAGCGGGGGCGGGCGGGGCCCATTTCTTCACCGGGATCTCCATTTTCTGCTTCTTTGGAGCGAAGCTGGTCGCGATGACCGTGACACGGCATTCCGCTTCTATCTCCTGGTCTATGACCGCGCCAAAAATTATATTTGCCTCCGGGTGAGCGGAATCGTACACCAGGCTGGCCGCCTCCTCCACGTCCTTAAGAGACAATCCCGGTCCGCCTGTGATATTGACAAGTATCCCCCTTGCCCCCTCGATGGAGGAGTTTTCCAGCAGGGGATTTGTGATGGCTTTTTTGGTGGCCTCTTTTGCGCTGGAGTCCGACCCCATGCCCATTACCGAATTGCCGGCGTCCTGCATGATCGTCCGCACATCGGCAAAGTCCAGGTTGATGAGCCCGGGCACCACGATGAGGTCCGATATTCCCTGCACTGCCTGCCTGAGCACGTCGTTGGCGCGCGCGAAGGACTCCAGAAGGCTAGTCCCCTTGTCCACGACATAGCTTATCCTGTCATTTGGTATCACTATGAGGGTGTCCACGCTTTTTTCCAGTTCCTTGATCCCGGCCTCCGCGTTGTGCCTTCTTGCCGTTCCCTCATAGAAAAAGGGCTTGGTGACAACGGCAACCGTAAGCGCGCCGGTTTCCTTTGCGGCCTGGGCGATCACGGGTGAAGCGCCGGTCCCGGTGCCTCCTCCCATGCCCGCCGTTATGAACACCATGTCGGCTCCCTTCAGGGCCTCCATTATCTCATCCCGGCTTTCAATGGCCGCCTGCTTGCCGGTGTCCGGTTTCGAACCCGCTCCCAGCCCGCGAGTTACAGCCTCCCCAAGCTGGATCTTTCTCGATGCCAGCGAGACCCCCAGGGCCTGCGCGTCAGTGTTGGCCGCCACGAACTGCACGTGCTTAAGGTTGGACGAGATCATGTTATTGAGCATATTGCCGCCCGCACCGCCCACACCTATTACTTTTATCCTGGCCATCTCGCTTTTCATCTCCTCGAGTTCGAACATTGCCTTTTCCTTCTCCTTTCAAAAATTTTTTTATTTTTAACCTTTTTAAAAATTTATTTAAAATAGAAAATCCTTTAATTCCGATCCGTTTAAGCGCCCTCCGCCGGGAAGCGGCGCATCCTGCCAAATAATCTCCGGGCCAGCGCGCGGCCCTGCTCGGCCATGGTCCTTTTTACCGTCTCCAGCGAGTCCGCTAAAGGGCTTTCCCTGATGAGGTCCCCTCCCTCTCTCTCCAGCCCATAAAGCAGAAGCCCCGCGGCTGCCGCATATTGGGGGTCTCTTACGGTCTCCCTCAAAACGGTGCTGCGCACCCGCTCCGGCAAGCCGGTCCTTACGGGGATGCCCAGCCATCCTTCCGCCATGCCCGCGATGTCCCTCATCTGGCTGCCGCCTCCCGTTATAACGGCGCAGAGCGGCTGGTGTTTTATGATCTGGGGCTCAACATCCGTTTTAAGGATCTCGAAAAGCTCCTCCATGCGCATCCGTATTATCCTCGCGAGCTCCGGCTGGGATATCTGCTTGGGTTTCCCGCTCATGCTCCTGGCCTCGATGCTCTCTTCCGTTTCAAAGAGGTTGACCTTCTCCTGCCCCGCGCCGTAGTGCCTCTTCAGTCTTTCAGCCTCTTTCTGCGGCAGTTTCAGTCCCACAGCGATGTCATTTGTCGTATTGGCGCCCCCAACCGGTATAACGCCCGCCCAGCGGAGCGTGCCCCCTTTGAAAAGGGCCGCATCGGTCGTGCCGCCTCCCATGTCCACAAGCACGGCCCCCTGCTGAAGCTCGTCCTCTTTCAACACCGCAAGCGCGCTTGCCAGGGGCTGGAAGACCATTTCCGTGGCCTTGAGGCCGGCGCGATCGAGTGAGCGTTCCAGGTTCTCAAGCACCGCATGGGAGGCGGTCAGTACCTGGACTTTGACCTCCAGCCTTACTCCGGCCATACCCAAGGGCCTGGCTATGCCGTCCTGCCCGTCTATGATGAACTCGGAGGGAAGCACATGCAGGACCTCCCTGTCCAGGGGCACATATATCGCGCTTGCAGCGTCTATCACCCGTTCTATGTCCGCCTGCCGGACCTCTTTTTCCCTTATTCCCGTGGCCCCGTAGCTCTCGGCGCTCTTAATATGGCTGCCGGAGATCCCGACATATGCGCTCCCGATGTCTATGCCGGAGGCGGACCGGGCCTCTCTGAGGGCCATGTTTATTGAGTTGGCGGTCTCATCGATATCAATGACGACCCCTTTTCTCAACCCCTGCGACGGCACCGTTCCCGCCGCGACTATATCAAGCCCTTCCCGTCCGGCGCGTCCCACCATTACGCATATCTTCGTGGAACCCACGTCTATGCCGGCGATGTACCGCCCTTTCAAAATTTTTCCCCTCCGCCTTTTTTTACCAGACTTTTTTTAATGGGGGCCATCACTTTACGATGGTCTCCGTTACAGGCGTCACTATTACCCGGTTCGCGAACCTCAAGTCTATCGAGCTGGCACTGATATTCCTTTTTTGTATCTCGCTCTCAAGTTCGGCCAGCTTATCTAGTTTCTGGTTGTAACCGCCAAAGCCCACGAGCACTTTCACATCCCCGTCCTGCATGGACAGGTCTTCAGGAGCGGCATTGGCAAGTATCGTGACCGGGCGGGAAAAATATCCGCGGTCTTTAAGCCGTCTGGCCAGAAGAATGCCCTCCCTCAAGGTATCCGGATAGTTCTTCACATCCGCTACAATAACGGGAAGGAAAGGCACTGAGCCCGCCTTTACAGGCTCGAGAAGCCTGCCGGACCTGGAGGCCAGCCACATTACCCCATCTCTTTTTATTATCACGAAGGGTTTCCTCTCCTCCACGCGCACCACTATCCTGCCGCTTAACGCCTCTTTTCTCACTGCCGCCATCTTTACCCACGGGGAGGCAAGGAGTCTCTCACTGAGCGCCTGTTTGGAAAGGCCAAACATGTTCTGCCCAACGTGAACTCCCAGCAGGGCGGCAAGGTCCCTGTCCGAAAGATTTTTGTTTCCGGTAAAGGCCACCTGCTTCAACGGGAACAGGCCGCTTCCTTTCAAATAACCCAAAACCCCGGCGCAAACGGCAAAAACGAGCGCCACAGGCAGCAGGACCCTGAGAAGCAGGAACTTTCCGGCGGAAACAAAGGAAAAACCTTTTTTCTTTTTCTCCTTGCCTCTTTTTCCCCTCACCCTTCTATTGCCTCCTTGAGGATTTCCTCCACCAGGGCCGGAAAATCAAGCCCGCCCAACTTTGCGATCTTGGGCAGAAGGCTCGTCTCCGTCATGCCCGGTATGGTATTGACCTCCAGCACCCACGGCTTTAACTCCTGATCCAGGATCAGATCCACTCTCGTGGCCCCCCTGCAGCCAAGCGCCTTGTGGGCGGCAAGCCCCACCCTGTGCGCTTCCTCCAGATTTTTGGCATCCACCTCCGGGGGCAGGATATACCGGGTTTTTCCCCCGGTGTACTTGGCCTCATAGCTGTAGAAATCCAGGGAGGGCCTTATTTCGACCGACCCCAGCACACGTCCGCCAAGTATGCCCACCTGCACCTCTTTTCCCATTATCCTGCGCTCCACTATCACGCGGCCGCTCAATGAAAAAGCCTTCTCAAGAGCGGGCGCCAGCTCTTCCCTGCTGCCTACCATGCTCACCCCTATGCTGGACCCCTCGGTGGCCGGTTTCACCACCCATGGCAGGGGTGAAAAATCCAGCTCCAAACTTAAGGCCCCGGTCTTTGAGGAAAAAATATCTTTTTTGTCCAGGGTGGCCCCTTCGGGCACGGGAAGGCCCTGCGCCCTGAACATCCTCTTTGAAAACTCCTTGTCCATGGCAAGGGCCGAAGCCAGGACACCGGAGCCGGTATATGGAATGCCTGCCACCTCCAGAAACCCCTGTATGGACCCGTCCTCTCCATAGCCTCCGTGAAGCGCAATGAAGGCGGCCTCCACATTTTCCCTTTTGAGGGCTTGGGCCATGTCTCTGCCTGCGTCTATGAGGCAGACGTTGTAGCCCAGCGTTTGAAGAGCGTTGTAGATGGCGCCTCCCGTTTTTAAAGAGACTTCCCGTTCGGCCGAAAGGCCTCCGGCAAGGACCCCGATCCGTTTATCAGTTACCGGCATTTTTATCCCCCAAATACATTCTTATCTCGGGCTCCAGGGATACACCCGAGCGCTTAAACACCCCGTCGCGAACCTTGCCCATGAGCTCGGTAAAATCCGCCGCGGTCCCCTTGCCCTTGTTAATGAAAAAATTCGCATGCATCCTGCTTACCTCTATGTCTCCCACACGCGCGCCTTTAAACCCGGCTGCATCAATGAGCCTGCCCGCCGAAAATCCTTCCGGGTTTTTAAAGACACAGCCAGCCGAGCGGGCGGCAAGGGGCTGGGTCTTTTTCTTCAGGTCGAAATTTTTGACCATCAGCTTCTTTATTTCCTGAGGTTCTCCCTTTTTAAGGGCGATCTCCACATTTGTGATCAGCCCCCGGGCGGAAGACCCCCTGTATCTGAACCCCAGGTCTTCGTTCGACACCTTTTTTACAGTTGCGCTTGCCGAAAGGTCCACAACGAGCGCGCTTCGTACGAGCGCCCCTATCTGAAGCCCGTGCGCGCCGGCGTTCCCTGCCACAGCGCCCCCGATGCTTCCGGGT
Organism: Nitrospirota bacterium; assembly: GCA_021813765.1. Lineage (GTDB taxonomy): Bacteria > Nitrospirota > Thermodesulfovibrionia > Thermodesulfovibrionales > JdFR-88 > JAKAEG01. Next base: position 28,633 of record JAKAJM010000005.1, on the reverse strand, counting down.
ATGCCCGCAAGGGGTTCCAGGCCCGAAAGGCCGTTTTGCAAACAGAAGGCCAGGACCTTTTTCAGGGGTTCGCCCGCCGCAACCGAGATGATCGCGCCGCCATCCTCCCGGCCCCCGCATATCTCTATACCCCTCATGTCACCGGTCGAGATCACAAGCGCCTTTATATCACCGTCCGCCACAAGCAGGTTGGTGCCGCCTCCCATTAAAATTACAGGCAAGCCGGCGGCGCACCCCAAAAGCCGCGAAAGGGATTCGGCGTCCACAGGCCTGGCGAATATCTCCGCCCGCCCGCCTATGTTAAGCGAGGTGTGGCCAGCCAGGGGCTCGCCGAACATGACTTCCGCCCCTTTTATCTCTTTATAAAGCCGTCCTGCCTTCATACTTCCGCCCGGAGATCCTCCGCATGAAAATTCATTTTTTGTTTTCTACCCAGCCTGCTCATATCAATCAGCCCGCTTTCGCATATCAATTAGAAAGCCTTTGCACAAGGGCCTCAGAGACCTTCCATACATCTCCCGCTCCCAGGGAAAGGACAACGTCCCCCGTGGCAACGTTTTTGAGCAGGTGCTCGACAGCCTTGCCGACCTGCCCGGCATATTCAACAAAGGGCCTGCCCTTTTCCCCTGTTTCCCGCTTTATAAGCCCAAAAAGCGCCTCTGATGTTATCCCCTCAAGCGGTCGCTCGCCGGCCGCGTAGATATCCAGCAAAAGAAGATGGTCCACGCAGCCGAATGAGACCGCGAACTCCTGCATCAGGTCCCTGGTGCGCGTAAACCTGTGAGGCTGGAAGACCACGAAAAGTCTTGATTCCCCGGTCCCCTCTCTCAGCGACTTCAGCGTGGCGCGCACCTCGGTCGGGTGGTGGCCGTAATCGTCATAAACGCTCACACCGGAGGGGCGCCCCTTGAGCTCAAGCCTCCTGCCTATTCCCTGGAAGGCCTGAAGTCCGTCCCTTATGGCATCGGGGGTAACGTCCAGCTCCAGGGCCACGCCTATGGCGGCAAGACTGTTAAGGACGTTATGATCCCCCGGAATGGGAAGCTTGGCCCTGAAGAGTTTTTTATCCTTCAGCAAAACGTCATACTCTATGCTCATCGCGCCCTTTGCGACATTGGCCGCCCTCAGGTCTGCATCCCCGGAAAAGCCGTAGGTGAGAGTGCGCCGCTTGATGTCGGGCACAAGCTCTTTCAGGCGGGCATCCTCGATGCAGACCACGCAAAGCCCGTAGAACGGGACCTTGTTCAGGAATTCAAGAAAAGCGCCGCGCAGTGCGTGCATGGATTTAAAAAACTCCATATGCTCGCGGTCTATGTTGGTGGCGACGGCTATGGTGGGTGAGAGCTTCAGGAAAGACCCGTCGGACTCGTCCGCCTCCGCCACGAGGAATTCCCCCTGTCCAAGGCGCGCATTGCTGCCCAGGGCATTCAGCCTGCCCCCTATGACCACAGTGGGGTCAAGGCCGGCCTTCGCAACAACAGTGGCAATAAGGGACGTGGTGGTAGTTTTTCCATGGCTTCCGGCCACAAGCACGCCGTATTTGAGCCTGCCCAGCTCCGCGAGCATTTCGGCCCTGGGGATCACCGGCACACCCTGCCTTAATGCCTCCATTGCCTCGGGATTTTCACTCCCGATGGCGGAAGAGATGACGACCACCTGCGCGTCCTTTATGTTTTCAGGGCTATGCCCTATGGTAATGCCTATGCCCATTGAGGCCAGTCTCTCCGTTGTCTCTGAGGCCCTCATGTCCGAGCCTGTCACACGGTAGCCCAGGGTCTGAAGCACTTGTGCTATGCCGCTCATGCCGATGCCGCCTATACCTATAAAATGAATGGACTTATACCGCTTGTACATCTGTTACCTTCCTTTTCAAAATAAGAAAAACCCTCATGCTTTCTTTTTCAGTTTAGCGAGGCTCATCACAAGCTCAGCCGCTTTCCTTGCGGCCTCCGGCTGTCCGACAGCCTTGCTCCTGGCGGCCATCTCGTTCCTTTCAGTCTCATTTTCAACAAGGCCCATTATCTCCCGGGCCACTCTCTCCCCGGAGAGCTCATTGTCCATGAGCAGCCTTGCAGCCCCGAAGGCCTCCAGTTTCTTTGCATTGAACTCCTGGTGCGCGCCGGCGTACGGATACGGGACCAGCACGGCCGGTTTGCCAAGCGCCGTCAGCTCCGCAAGCGTAGTCGCCCCGGCCCTGGATATGACCAGGTCCGCCACCGCATAGGCCTCCGGCATCTGGTAAATGAAGGGCACTACCATGGCCCTGTAGCCCTGCCGCCTGTAAGCCTCCCTTACCGCCTGATAGTCCCGCTGTCCGCTCTGGTGCAGGAACTGGATGTGCTCCTTCATATCCTGCAGGTGCTCAAGCGCGCCGGTGACCGCCTTGTTGATGCTCGTGGCCCCAGCGGACCCGCCGGATACAAATACCGTAAAAAGGCCTTCGGGCTCCAGCTCAAAAAGCCCGAATGAATTCTCCCTTGTGGCCGAGAGAACCTCCGCCCTAACCGGGTTGCCTGTCAGAAAGGTTTTGCCCTTGGGCAGATATTGCGTGCTTTCCATATATGTGGCGGCCACCGCGCCCGCGATCTTTGAAAGCCAGCGGTTCGCCGCGCCAGGATATACGTTTTGCTCCATGATGATAACGGGTATGGATGAAAGCCATGCCGCAACAATGGGGCTTACGGAAACATATCCGCCGGTGCCCACAACTATGTCCGGCTCAATGGAGCCAAGCAGTTTCTTTGCCTTCAGTACCGATGCCATCAGTTTTGCCACTGCCCTCAGCCTTGAAAGGCCCGCTTTGCCCGCCACCCCTTCTGCGGGCAGAAATATGATCTGGTAGCCTTTTTTAGGCACAACCTTTGATTCGATCCCCTTTTCCGTGCCCATGAACACTATCTCCGCGCCGGCCCGCCTCTCAAGCTCCTCGGCCAGGGCAAGACCAGGAAACAGGTGCCCTCCCGTCCCTCCGCCTGCTATGACAACCCTCATCCTCTAAAACCCTGCGCCATATACGCTGCGCCTCGCTTTTTTCTTTTCAAGCATATCCTTGAGACGGTCAGGCGCCGCTTTGGGCGGCTCGCCCTTCGAAAGCCTCAGCAGTATGCCCATCCCCATCAGGTTTACGATAAGAGAGGAGCCCCCATAGCTTATGAACGGAAGCGGCAGCCCCTTGGTGGGCATAAGCCCAGTGACCACGCAAAAATTGATGAACGCAGGCAGCGCTATCATAAGCGCGATGCCCCAGGCCAGGAGAAAGTGGTATTTTTCGCTCATCCTGTTTGCGATGCGCACGCTCCTTAAGAAAAGGACGCAAAAGGCCACCACCACCAGGCCCGCCGCAAAAAAGCCAAGCTCCTCCCCGATTATCGAGAATATGAAATCCGTGTGCATCTCGGGCAGGAAAGAGAGTTTCTGCATGCTTTTCCCCAATCCCACGCCGCCAAACCCGCCCCTTCCAAGGGCTATAAGGGACTGGACGAGCTGAAAGCCCTCGCCCCGCGCGTCCGCCCAGGGGTTCAGGAAGGATATTATCCTTCTCCAGCGGTAAGGCTTGTGGGCAAGATAATAGACGGCCGGAAGGAGACCCAGCAAAAGCGACCCTAAATACCTGAGCCTGGCGCCGGCCAGAAAAAGCATGGATATGGTGAGAAAACCAAGTGTAAGGGTCCCGCCGAAATCCGGCTGCTTTAAAAAGACCACCTGGAACACGCCCATTACCCCCACGGGCAGAAGGACCTTCCCTAAATTGTCCGGCTCGAAGAAATCTCTTGAAAGATACCAAGCCAGGAAGATGACCATCGCAAGCTTCACAAGCTCCGAGGGCTGAAAAGTGGAAGGCCACAACCTGATCCACCGCCTGGCCCCTCCGGCCGTTATGCCGAACCTTGTGAACACCAGCAGCAGAAGCCCCATTGAGATAACCAGGAAAAGCGGCGAAAACCTGCCCAAAAACCCCGGTTTGGCCTTGTAGGCGGCAACTCCCGCAACAAGCGCCATGATTATGGTCAGCATGTGTCTTTTGAAATAATACAGGGAGGTAGTGGCGTGTCTTTTTTCCATCGCGTAGGTGACCACGCTTGTGCTTGAATATATCATGAGGGCTCCGAAAAGAACGAGCGCTGCGGTCAGGATGATAAGCATCCTGTCCGGCTTGCCGGAAACAGACATATTGTTAAATGAATATCCGGGTCCGGGGTTGTTTATCAAAGCCTCCGCGCCTCCTCCCTGAACCTGTCTCCCCTGTCCTCAAAATCCCTGAACATATCGAAACTCGCGCAGGCCGGAGAAAGCAGCACCACGTCGCCTGGACGGGCGGCCGCCTTCGATATCCTAAGCGCCTCCGCCAGGTCCATGGCATATTCCATGGGCGCGGCCCCCTGCAGGGCGGCCGCTATCTTCCCGCTTGCCTCCCCTATCAGCACCAGGAGTTTTACACTCCTTTCGACCTGATTGCGAAGGCTCTGAAAATCCCCGTTTTTGTCCCTTCCCCCGGCGATGAGTATAATGGAGTTTTCTTTCTTCTGTCCGGAAAAACTCTCAAGGGAGCGCAAAACGGCGGGCGGGTTCGTGCCCTTGGAGTCGTTTATATAGGAAACCCCGTCCAGCTCCCTTACAAATTCCATCCGGTGCGGCAAACCCGGAAACTCCATGAGGGCAGTGCGCACGGCCTCCGCGGGCACCCCGGCCAAGAGGGCCATTGCCCCCGCGGCCATCGCGTTTTCCAGGTTGTGCGCGCCCTTGATCCTGATATCGCCGGCCTTGATGAGCTCAATGTCCATGCCGGGCAGGTTTACGTAAACAGAACCGCGCATTGAATAAAGCCCGAATATCTTTGTTGTTTTGTCTTCCCCATTGCCAAACCAGACGACCTTCGGCATGGCCTTCGTATCGGACCCGGCCTTTTGCAGTTTGCCGCTTATTATTTGCGTGTTCGGATCGCCGGCGTTTAAAACGAGGTAGTCCCCGTCATCCTGTCTTTCGAATATTTTCATCTTGGCCTCATAGTAGGCGGAAACATCCTTGTACCGGTCCAGGTGGTCGGGCGCCAGGTTCAGAATGGCCGATATCCTGGGTTTAAAATCCCGTATGCCTTCGAGCTGGAAATTTGACACCTCGACTACGACTGGAAAGCTGCCTTCCCGCCCGGCCGCCTCCGGTGATGCCCCTGGAAATAAATTCCCGGGGAATAGGCCTGAAAGCGCATATCCTATGTTGCCCGCAAGGAGGGCGCGCCTGCCGGACCTCTCCAGTATATAGTGCAGAAGCGCGGTCGTCGTAGACTTTCCGTTGGTGCCGGTGATGGCGTAGAAATCGGTAAGCGGGTCCGCCGCTTTAAACAGCCTGAAGCCAAGCTCCAATTCGCTTATGATCTCAATACCTGAGCGGGCGGCCAGAGTGAGGGCCGGGATGTTCATGGGCACTCCGGGGCTCACCACCACAAGGTCCACGCCTTCAAGGGCCTCCTGGGGATGGCCGCCCAGGAAAAGCCCGATGCCTTCGGGCAGTCTGCTCAGCTCTTCCGCCAGTTCTCCTGATTCTTTTGTCTTCATGTCCGTAACGGCTACCTTCGCGCCCAGGGAATGAAGGGCGAGCGCCGATGCCGCGCCGCTTCTTTTAAGCCCGAATATCAAGACCTTTTTTCCCTCAAAACCGGTCACTGTCATTTCCTTTTCCAAATAAAATGCCTCCAGCTAACCTTGCCCGCCGCTCAGCTAACCTTGAACGTAGTCAGAGACAGAAGCGCAAGTATTATCCCGATTATCCAAAACCTTACGATCACCTTCGGCTCCGCCCAGCCCTTAAGCTCGAAATGATGGTGTATAGGGGCCATCCTGAATATCCTCTTGCCCGTGAGCTTGAAGGACGTCACCTGCAATATCACGGAAATTGTCTCGACCACGAATACCCCGCCCACCACTGCAAGGATTATCTCCTGCTTCGATATCACGGCAAGGGTGCCCAGAGCGCCTCCCAGGCCCAGTGAGCCCACGTCCCCCATAAAGAGGTCGGCGGGATAGGAGTTGTACCACAGAAAACCAAGCGCCGCGCCGAACATGGCTCCGCAATATACGGTGAGCTCGCCCACATAAGGCAGATGGAGCACATGCAGGTATTCGGAAAGCCCCCTGTGCCCGGATATATAAATGAGAACGCCGTTTGCAAGGGTCGCTATCGCCACCAGCCCGATCGCAAGGCCGTCTATCCCGTCCGTCAGGTTCACCGCGTTTGACGAGCCCACCATGACCAGCACCGAAAACGGGATATAGAAAATGCCGAAGTGCAGTAGCCATTTCTTGAAAAAGGGGATGGACAGCATATCGGCATACGGGTCATGCGGGTTCAGGTAGACGATCGCCCCAAGGACCAGCGCAAGCAGTATCTGGAGCCCGAATTTATATCTCGCGGCCAGCCCCTTCGGGTTTTTCCTCGCCACTTTCAGGTAGTCGTCCCAAAACCCAATGGAGGAAAACCCGGCGGTCGCAAGCATCATCAAGAGCACATAGCCGTTTTGCAGGTCGCCCCAGCAAAGCATCGAGACAAGTATGCTGCCCGCGATCACAATGCCTCCCATCGTGGGGGTGCCCTGCTTGGAGAGGTGCCTGGAAGGGCCGTCCTGCCGTATGGACTGCGTATTTCCGATGTTCCTGGCCCACTTTATGAACGCGGGCATAATAAAATAGGAAATGGCGGCAGCGGTAAAGGCGGCCAACGCCGCCCTGAAAGTTATATACCTGAACACGTTGAACGGTTTTATCCAGTCGTGCAGAAAATAAAAAAGACTATAAAGCATCAGCTTCCCTTTCCTCGGGCAGGACTTTTTCCATCTTCATTCCTCTTGATCCTTTTATCAGGACCGTGTCGCCTGGCCTCAAGGAAGCCATGAGCTCCTGTGCAGCCTGTGCGGAATCCGCGCAGGCGATCGCGATCCTGCCTTTTTCGTTTTTGCCCTCTTTGACTTTGGCTTTGAACTCCTCCAGGGCAAGCGCCATCATCGGCCCCACCGCTATGAATACGTCAATGCCCAGCACGCCAAGGCGCTCTCCAAGTCTTCTGTGAGTCTCCTCCGAGTGGCCCCCAAGCTCAAGCATGTCCCCAAGCACCGCCACCACCCTGCTGCTCCTGAGCCTTACAAGCTCCTTTACCGCCTCTTCCATGGAGGCGGGATTCGCGTTGTACACGTCGCTTAAGAACGTTGCGCCCGCGGCCTTCTTTATCTCGTATCTCATGGGCACGCCGCAAAACCCTTCGAAGGCCTTCGCCGCATCCTCAAGCCCCACGCCGAACGCCAGCCCGGCGGCCGCCGCGGCCAGGGCGTTATAAACATTGAAAAGCCCGGGCGCGGCCAGCCTTACCCTGACAACAGGCCCGCCCGCTGACAACCCGAACGATGTAAAACCATCCGCCCCCATCTCTATGCCGCAGGCCCTGAGATGTGCGTCCTCCCGGATGCCAAAACTTATGAGCGTTTTTCCCCTTTGTTTCCGCCCAAGGAACTCTTCCTCCACCGCCTTGCGCAGCAGCGGGTCGTCTGCGTTATAGATGATCGTGTTCGAGGCCCTGGCAAGAGCAAGTTTTGTGTCCGCTATCTGCTCCATGCCTCCGGGAAATCCTTCCAGATGGCTCGGCCCTATATTGGTAATGATCCCGTGGGTGGGTACGGCTATGCCGCAAAGCTCCTCTATGTCCCCCGGCCTGCTTGCCCCCATCTCCAGTACCGCGGCCCCGTGCCCGGGCTCCAGGCGGCAGAGGTTAAGCGGAAGCCCTATCTGGTTGTTCAGGTTGCCCCGGCCCTTAAGCACAGCGATCTTTTTTGCCCCAAGCACGTTTTTTCTCTCAAGCACGCGGGCCGTAAGCTCCTTGGTGGTGGTCTTGCCATTGGAGCCGGTGACACCTACCACAGGCATGTCAGGCCTTTTCATCCGTATCCGGCGGGCCATCTGCTGAAGGGCCTTCAAAGTATCCGGCACAAGCACGATGCTCTTGCCGGAGGACGGCGGCCCTTCGGGCTCCCGGCTTAGGATGGCCCCCGCCGCGCGCTCAAGCGCCGTAGCGAAGAAATCATTCCCATCGAACCGGTCTCCCTTGAGGGCTACAAAAAGCTCCCCGTCCCCTATGGCCCTGGAATCCGTGCTTACGCCTGTAAAATGAAGCGGCCCTTTTTGCAGAAGCCTTCCGCCAGTGGCCTCCAGTATCTCGTTAATGTCCAGGAATAAAAACGTCATTTCCTTTTCTCCAGGGCCTTGATGGCGGCAAGGCGGTCGCTAAAAGGACTACGCATGCCGTTTATCTCCTGGTAGTCCTCATGTCCCTTGCCCGCAATAAGGACTGCGTCTCCCGTGCGGGCCATGCCTATCGCCCTTTCGATGGCCTCCGCGCGGTCAGGTATCACGATATAATGGCTGTTCCTGCCGGCCGGTATGCCCTCTTTTATATCTCCTATAATAGCCATAGGGTCTTCGCTGCGCGGGTTGTCCGAGGTGATAACGACTTCGTCCGAAAGGGTTGCAGCTATACGCCCCATCTCCCTGCGCTTGCCCTTGTCCCGGTCTCCGCCGCACCCGAACACGGTGATGACCCTTCCTCCAGAAACAGCCCGGGCGGCCTGTATCAGCCTCTCAAGCGCATCCGGCGTGTGAGCGTAATCTATGACGCCCAGGAAGTCCTGTCCGCATTCCACCCTCTCGAACCTGCCATTGACGCCCTTAAGGGATTCCAGCCCCCGTATGGCCTCCTGCGCGTCAAAACCGAGTCCGGCCAGCGCCCCGAAGGCCGCAAGCAGGTTGTATACATTGTGCGCCCCTATGAGAGGGGAGCTTATCGGAAACCTCCCGCCCTGGTAAAGGATGTCAAAACGCAGCCCCGATGCCATGTTCTGTACGTTCTCCGCCCTTATGGAGCTTATCCCTTCATTTTCTTTTTCTTTATCTACTGAATTGGCGGCACTGTAAGCAAGGACAGTCCCTTTTCCCGCCAACTCCGAGGCGAGCCTTCTGCCAAAAGGGTCATCAACGTTTACGACCGCACAGCCGCCCTCTTCCAGCAGACCGTTAAAGTTAAAATCGAAAAAAAGTCTTTTTTTGGCCTCGAAATAATCTTCCATCGTCTTGTGGTAGTCGAGATGGTCCCTGGTGAGGTTCGTAAACACGGCCACCCGGAAAGACGTGTAGTCCACCCTTTTTTGCGCAAGCGCGTGTGAGGAGACCTCGGCCACCGCATGGCTTTGTCCGGTCTCCGCCATCTCCCCCAGCAGGGACTGGAAGTCCGGCGCCTCGGGGGTAGTATGCGGGGCGGGCTTTTCGCTGCCCCCGGCGATGTATTTTATCGTCCCTATAAGCCCGGCTCCCTTGCCGAGCCGTCCAAGGGCGCCGTGGATAAGAAGCGCCGTGGTGGTCTTGCCGTTCGTTCCAGTTATGCCTGTGACCGCGAGCCTGCCCGAGGGATTTTTATGGAAATTGGCGGACACCCTGGCCAGAGCGGCCCGCCCGTCCTCCACCTGGATCACGGCGGCCGAAGAAAGGACCGCTTCTTCCTCTGGCTTCTGGTCGGTCAGAACAGCCGCTGCCCCCTTCCGGACAGCGTCCTTTATAAAGGCGTTGCCGTCCGTCTTGCCGCCCCTGAGGGCGAAGAAAAGGTCCCCGGCCCGCACGCGCCTGGAATCTATCGCGAGCCCTTTTATTTCCAGGCCCTCGCCGTTTTTGATGCTCTTTATTTTTACTCCTTCAAGGAGTGTAGACAACTCCATGCCCTGAAAAATCCTTTCCCGTATGAACAATATTGTTCTGGTCCGCGTCGTCCCGCGGAACGTTAAGATAAGCGAAGGCCTTCTCAGCGACGCTGCTGAACACAGGCCCCGCGACCACTCCACCGTATATCGCCCCTTTTGCGCCCTTGAACACCACTATCATCGCTATCTTGGGGTCGCGGGCAGGGACGAAGCCCACAAAAGTGCTGGCGTATTTGTCCGAGTATCTGCCGGTCTGCGGATCAAAGAGCCTAGCCGTGCCCGTCTTGCCGCAGACGGCATTGCCGTCAACGTCGGCCTCCTGCGCGGTGCCGCCTTTCTGGGTGACCAGACTGAGTATGTTTCTGAAGGTGGCGGCGGTCTCCGGCATTATTACTCTTTTTGGCTGCCCCTGAAAACTGCTTATGACCTGCCCATCTGGCGACGTTATCCGGGAGACCACGTGCGGGGTCACCAGATAGCCCCCGTTTGCAATGGCGGCATAAGCCCTGAGCACCTGCAGGGGGGTCACCGAGACCCCGTAGCCTATGGCCATGGAAGCAAGGGACACATCCGTGCGCGGGAACCTTGCGTAGCCGCCTGATTCGGAGGGCAGGTCTATGCCGGTCTTCTGCCCGAACCCCAGAAGCTTCAGATATTTAAAGTACCTGCTGGCCCCGAGCTTCAGAGCCACCTGTATGCTCCCCACGTTCGACGACTTCTGTATTATCTGCTCGAAGGTGAGCATGCCGTTTTTTTCGACGTCATGGAACGTCCTGCCGCCCACGGTATATCTGCCTCCGTGGCAATCGAAAACAGATTGCGGCGTGACGACCCCGCTTTCAAGCGCCGCCGAGCTCATGACTATCTTGAACACGGAGCCCGGCTCGTACACGTCCATGATAGCCCTGTTTCTCCTTCCGGCCGCGGAAAATGCGCCAGGATCATTGGGGTTGAAACTGGGCCTGCTTGCCATGGCCAGTATACTCCCCGTGTACGGGTTCATCATTATCACGGTGGCGGACTGCGCCTTCCATTTTTCCATCGCCTCGTCAAGGGCGGTTTCGGCGATGTACTGAAGCCCGTCGTCTATGGTGAGCACCACGTTGTCACCCTTGGACTCCATCTTTACGCCCTGGGAAAGTATCTTCCCTGTCGCGTCCCGTTCCACAACCACCTTGCCGCCCTTATCGGTGAGCGTCTTTGTGTATTCCTTCTCCACTCCGTCCTGCGCCTGGTCGTCCATGTTCAGATAGCCAAGCACCTGTGCGGCCAGCCCACCCTCCGGGTAATACCGCCGGGACTCATCCACAAAGCCCAGTCCGGGACCAAGCTTCATGGCCTTCAAGGCGTCCGCCTGCTCATCGGAAAGTTTTCTTTGGATCCATACGAAACGCTTTTTCCCATCGGGGGCCAATCTGGCTGCAACCCTGGAATAGCTCATGCCGATGGCCTTTGATATCTCCCTTGCCACCTGGTGCGGCGACTTCACCTGCGCGGGATCACAGTAAAGGGACCGGGCATCCAGGCTCACCGCCAGTTCCCTGCCGCGCCTGTCATATATCTGGCCCCTTCCCGCTTCAATATGGCTCTCCCTCTGGTACTGGCTCATTGCCTTGGCCGCAAGCTCCTGGTGGTCCAGAAGCATCAATTCTCCAAGCCTCACAAGAACTATGAAAAAGGCGAACGTTATCGCCGTACTAAGCAGCAGTGCTCTTGCCATTCAGAAAAAGGTTTTTGTTTTTTTGTTTTCTTTTTGCTTTGCTTTTTGCCCATGAAACGGTCCAAAATCTTCCCCCAAAAAAGCTTACGGCAAAAAAACAGGCCGCCTACTGCCTGTAGGCCGCCTCGTAAGGGACATTCCCCCTGTCCCTTGTTACGTAAAACACCTTGGTCCTGTCAGGAAAGTCCATGCCCAGTTTTTCCGAAACGACCGTGCCGGTTTGTGCAACGGAAAAAAGCGTGGCCCTTTCCGCATCGAGGTCCTGCATATGGCGCGTTACACTCCGGTATTGCTTTTCGAGCGCACCGATCTCGTATTCCTGATCGCGTATGCTGGAGCGAAGCCAGACCAACCCGAAAAAGCCGATGACAATGAGTAGACACGCACACATCCTGACAAAATATGATAACATACTTCCCCCGTCTCTCATGCCTGCTCTCATAGTCTTTCGGCCCCCCTTAGCTTGGCGCTCCTGGCAGCAGGGTTTTCCCTTATCTCCCGCAGGTCCGGCCTTACCGGTTTTTTCGAAAGCAGAAGGCATTTGCCCTCCGCAGCCGCGCCCTTCAGGAAATGCTTCACTATCCTGTCCTCAAGGGAATGATAGGCGATGACTGCGATCCTTCCGCCCTTTGAGAGACGGCGCATGGAAAAATCCAGCCCCGCCTTCAGCTCATCCAGTTCCCTGTTCACCTCTATCCGCAACGCCTGGAATATCCTGGTGGCCGGATGTATCTTCTCCCTGCTCCCCCCCCCGGCGCCATGATGATAAGCGCTCAGCGCCACGCGGGCCAGCTCCCTTCCGGTCCTGACCGGTGTGCCTTTCCGTCTTAAAAAAACCACCTGCCTGGCGATCCTGCCCGCATACCGCTCCTCGCCGTACTCACCGAATATCCTCCGCAGATCCGCCTCGGAATAGGTGTCCAGGACGTCGCGCGCGGTAAGAGGAAAGCTTTTGTCCATCCGCATATCCAGGGGCTCGTCCGAGTTGAAGGAAAACCCCCTGTCCGTCCCTTTAAGCTGGAACATCGAGACCCCCAGGTCAAAGAGGATGCCGTCAATGTTATTTATCCCGAGCCCGTCGAGCACGGAATCAAGCTCCGAAAACCTGGCGTGCCTCAGTTCAAAGGCCGCTTTTCCTTTTTCAGAGGCCAGCGCCGCCTGGGCCATCTTCAGCGCCTCCTCATCCCTGTCAATGCCGACAAGCGAGCCCTGAGGCCCCATCCGCCTGAGCATTTCCCGCGAGTGCCCGCCAAGTCCCACCGTTGCGTCAACATATACGCCCCCTCTTCCCGGCTCCAGTATTTCCATAACCTCCCGAAGCATAACGGGAAGATGCGCGATCATATCCAGGGCTATATCCCATAACGGCTGAGCGACGCCTCAAGCACATCCCTGTCCACGCGGGAAGAGTCCGTCTCCTGGGCCCATGCGGACTTGCTCCATATCTCTATCATCTCAACCTGCCCCACAAGGACCACCTCGCCGTCAAGACCGGTGTCCTGCCTGTGAGCCGAAGGCACCAGTATCCTGCCCTGCTTGTCAATCGCTGTCTCCACGGCGGAAGCTATTACTTTTCTCAAAAAATACCTCACGGACTTGTCCGAACGGGGAAGCAGCCTCACCTTGTCCACAAGCTTTTGCCACTCCTCAAGCGGATACACGTTCAGGCAGCTGTCGAAGGCGGAGTTCGCGACCATTAGCTGAGGGCTGTAGTTTGTTAAAACGATGTCCCTGAAAGGCGCCGGTATCATGAGCCGCCCTTTTTCGTCCATCGCGTAATAATACTTGCCCGAAAAACCGGACATTCAAACCACCTTTCCCCACGTTTTACCACTAAATCATAGGGAAACACGCCATAAGTTGTCAAGAAAAAAAGGAAATCTTTTATTAAAAGTTTTAGGCTGGGTTATTTAGGCGGATGGAAGGGAAAGAGACACAATATATTGTGGTTAATAAATATCATATTTATGATTATCCCGGCGTCATATTTTTTATTACATAGTCACCTTAAAAGGGGTGGGAATGAATGTCAGGAGAAAAATAACAAGCACTGCCAGTCCTATATATTTCCGGGAGGGCTCAAGAGGGACCTCCCAGTGGTAAACGGGCGGGTGTTTAAGCCCCAATATCATAAGAAGGCCCGCCCAGACGATCCATCCCTTCCAGAAAAAAATGCCTATCACGGCAAGCAGGCCCACCAGGGTCCTGGAAAGCGCCTTGTGCATGGGGCCCAGGAAGGCGTAGGCCACATGCCCGCCGTCCAGCTGGCCCGCCGGAAGCAGGTTGAGGAATGTCACAAAAAAACCGATCCACCCGGCAAAGGCCATGGGATGCAGCACGAGGTCCCCCCCGGCGGTGCTGCCTACCATTATCTTTGTCAAAAGATAAAAGATCAGCGAGTTCCCGAGTTCTATGCCGGGGGCCGCGTGCGGACCCCTTATTACGTAGGAGTAGTGGAGCCCGATAACACATGCGGCAACTGAGACCAGGAAGCCCGAAATGGGCCCCGATGCCCCTATATCCACAAGCGCTCTTCTTGTGAGGATAGGGGACTTCATTTTTATCACGGCGCCGAATGTGCCTATGAGGGTGGGGGCCGGGATGAAAAACGGCAGGGTAGCCACGGTGTTGTGTTTCCTGGAGGCGAAATAATGGGAAAGCTCATGCGAAAGAAGTATGAGGATAAGCGTGGCTGAAAAAGGTATCCCTTTATAGATCATCCCCGGATCCTTCAGCGGGTTAATTCCCTTTTGCACCATGCCCGCAACAAGCGTGCTGAATATGGTGAGGACAAAAAGCAGCAGGTGCAGCCATGGGACCCTGCCCAAAAGACCTTTCAAAAAAAACCTTCCTTCATCCGTTATCTCTTCATCCATCCAGTTTCCCATCTTTATTTCTGATTTGAAAAGTTTTTGTTTTTCTCCTTTCGGGGCTTACCCTATTTCAGAAAAAAGTTCTCCTTTAAGGTCATAATCGTATGCCTCCGTTATGAGCACCCGCACGAAATCGCCCGCCTTGAGCCCCTCCCCATCCACGAACACAACGCCGTCCACCTCGGGCGCCTGGGAGGCCAGCCTGCATATGGCGGACTTCCCGTCCACCTCATCCACGATGGCCTTCATTTTGCGCCCTCGCAGGGCCTGGTTTTTCTCCAGGCTGATCCCGGCCTGGGCGCTCATGAACTTTTCGTATCTCCTTTTCTTTGCCGCAGCGGGCAGCTGATTGACCAGCGCCGCGGCCGCAGTGCCGTCCTCCCTGGAGTAGATGAACGCCCCGGCGTGCTCGAAACCGGTCTGCCGGATGAAATCCAGAAGACCTTCCGATTCCTCACCGGTCTCGCCGGGGAACCCCACTATGAAGGAGCTCCTTACCGCAAGGCCTGGCATCGTCTGCCTGGCGCGGCTGATGAGCCTGCTGAAATATTCTCCGCCGTATCCGCCCCTTCCCATCAGTCTTAATATCCTGGGCTCCGAATGCTGAAGCGGCATGTCCAGGTACTTTACCACCTTCTTCTCCCCGGCCATCGCATCAAGCAGCCCCTGGTCCACGCCGGAGGGATGCAGGTAATGCAGCCTCACCCAGAAATCCCCCGGTATGGAAGATATGTCCCTGATCAACTCCTTAAGCCCGTAACCTTTGAATTTATAGCTTGCCGTGTCCTGGGACACGACAACAAGCTCCTTTATGCCCGCCTTGATATAACCCTGCGCCTGGGCAAGTATCGAATCGGGTGAAAAATTCCTTAAAGAGCCCCTTATCTGAGGGATTGTACAAAAAGAGCATCTCCTTTTGCAGCCTTCCGATATCTTGAGATAGGCATAAGGGAAGGTTGAGGGTAAAAAAACCGGCCCGTCTGCCTCTTCCGGTCTCTCTTGCCGCCCGTTTTTTGATTCCGCACCGCCAGCCAGCCCTCCGGTTAAATAGTCCGAGATCTCATCGCCCGCTTCCACGCCCCATATGGCATCCACCTCCGGCAGCTCTTTCCGGAGCTCTTCCTTATACCTCTGGGCAAGGCATCCGAATACAATGAGTTTCTGTTTTTTGTTTTTTTTGTTTTTTGGGCCTTTTTTGCCTTCTTGTTCTCCCTTCAGCTTTGCGAGCCTGAGTATCTCCTCTATTGATTCCCGCTTTGCGGCCTCTATGAACCCGCAGGTGTTCACTATCAGGGCGTCTGCTTCTTCCGGAACGGAGACCGGCAGAAGCCCGTTCATGCGAAGCCTTCCGGTGAGTTTTTCAGAGTCCGCCAAGTTCTTGGGGCACCCAAGGCTGAGGAGGTAAAAAGATAAGGTATTTTTATTCTGCACTTTTCCCCGGATCTTTGCCCGGCCCGGACAACAGCCGATGCATTATGAGATACATGGCGGTGGCGGCGCACGCGGCAACGGCTGTAGAGCCGACAACGAACGGTTTTAAAAGATACCTGAGCTCGCCGGTGAAACTGGACAGTGTGATATGCCCGAAATTGAAACTGCCCGGGATGAACTCCATCCCCAGGAACTTGGAGCCGGCCCAGGTGGCAAACGTATAGATCGGAATGGCGGTAAAGGGGTTCGTCACATATACCCCGGTCATCGTGGCGGTCATATTAAGCCTGAGCGCGTAGATAAGGGCTATGGCGATGACCGTATGGACGCCAAAAAGAGGGGAAAGCCCTATGAAGATGCCTATGGCCAGGGATGCGGCAATGCGGCGCGGGCTCTCTCTCAGCGAAAGCACGCTCCTGAACCTCTCTTTAAACATCCGAAAAATGCTCGTACCCTCCAGCCCTGAATCTTTTACTTTTACTTTTGCTTTTGTCGGCCCCGGATGGCGCAGCCATATAGTACCCTGATCCTATTATCTCGCCGATCAGTATCCCGCCGTCCTCTTTGCCGGCTTCCGCGGTATAGAGAAGCTCATAATCCTCCCCTCCCGTCTTGGCCAGCGCAAGCGCATCGATGCCCAGGGTCTGGGCGGCCTGCCTCATCTGCGGAGACACCGGGATGCTGGCCTCATATATTTTGACACCAACGGCGCTTTCTTTGCAAAGTCTTATCACGTCTATCAGCAGGCCGTCGCTTATGTCCATCATGGCTGTGGCATTTTTTGGGGGCCTTTTTGCCAGGGGCATGAGGTGTCTTTCAAGAAGCGGCCTCATTATATCCCACGGCAGAGGACTATCGGGTGGGGCTGATGGGGCGGGGAGGCCTTTTTTTTTGGTTGAGACTGGTTTTCCCATAGGGACGTATTTTCCGATAGGGACGGGCCGGCCTATCTTCCTTAGCAGGGCGAGCCCGCAGGCCGAATCCCCTAGAGGGCCTGTAACGTAGAGGCGGTCGCCGGCCCTGGCGCCGCTTCTTTTGACGATCTTTTCCCCTTCGCCTATCACGCTCATATTGAGCACAAGGCCGGAGCGCGAGGCGCAGACGTCCCCCCCCGCAAGCTGCGCTTTATAGACGCGAAGGGCGTCAAAGACACCTTCAAATAGCTGTTTGACGAATTCCACTGGGGTTTCGGATGGTGCGCCTATCTCAAAGAAAGCCAGGCGGGGCTGGCCTCCCATGGCGTAAATATCGCTTACGTTCACGGAGACCAGTTTGAAGCCCAACTGGTAAGGCGTCTGGTAGCGCAGATCGAAATGGACGCCCTCAAGCATCATGTCCGAGGTAGCCAGGGCCTTTTTATTTTTATTCTTTTTCCCGCCTGTTCCTACCCGAAAGACGGCGGCATCGTCGCCGATGCCAAGAAGCAAAGGACCTCTGCCTCCGCCGGAGATGCCGGAAAATTCCTTCCGCCCGGCCCTTTTCCTTATCCAGTCCAGCAGGGCCTGCTCACCCAGTTGCCTGAGCCTCATGCCGCTTTTTTGTGTTTTTTCTTTTCCGTCTTCCTCTTCTTTTCCTTAAGGGCGTGCGCCAGGACCTCGTCCATGGTCTCAACCGGTATGAACGTCAGATCCCTGGTCACGTACTTGGGAAGCTCGTCAAGATCCTTTAAATTCCTCTTGGGGACCAGCACAGTCTTGACGCCCATCCTCCTTGCCGCTATGGCCTTCTCTTTTATCCCGCCTATGGGCAGCACCCTGCCCCGCAGGGTGACCTCTCCCGTCATGGCGATGTCTTTTCTGACGGCCTTGCCGGTAAGGGCCGACGCTATGGCGGTGGCCATGGTGATCCCCGCCGACGGGCCGTCCTTTGGTATGGCCCCGGCCGGCACGTGTATATGGATGTCCACCTTGCCGAAAAGGTCTTCCTTTATTCCCAGGCTCCCGGCCCTGGAGCGGACATAGCTTACGGCCGCCTGGGCGGATTCCTTCATGACGTCGCCCAACTGGCCGGTAAGCGTAAGGTGCCCTCTGCCTTTCATCGTGGTTGCCTCTATGTATATGATGTCGCCCCCCGCCTCCGTCCAGGCAAGACCCGTGGCGACACCCACGTAGTCCTTTTCCATCTCCTCTTCGGGGAGGAATTTTGGCGCCCCCAGGTATTTGTCCAGGTTCTTGGGAGTTATCTGGAAGGTTTTCTTCCCTGCCCCATTCCCGCTTTCGGCTATTTCCCTGGCTATCTTCCTGCACAGGCGGGCGATCTCGCGCTCCAGATTGCGCACGCCGGCCTCTCTTGTGTGCTGCATGATGACCTGCCTTACGGCGTCATCGGACACCTTCAGCGTCTTTTCCGTTATGCCGTGGGCGTCCAGCTGTTTAGGGACAAGATAATTCTTGGCGATGCCAAGTTTTTCCTCCTCCGTATAGCCGCTTAAGTAGATTATCTCCATCCGGTCCCTCAGGGGGCCGGGGATGGTGTCCACAACGTTGCCGGTGGTTATGAAAATTATGTTGGACAGGTCAAAAGGCACCCCCAGATAATGGTCCGAAAACGTGTTATTCTGTTCCGGGTCCAGCACCTCAAGGAGCGCGGAAGAGGGATCTCCCCTGAAGTCCGTGCCTATCTTGTCTATCTCATCGAGCATGAAGACGGGGTTGTTGGTGCCCGCCTGTTTTAGCCCCTGGATTATCCTGCCTGGAAGCGCCCCGACGTACGTCCTCCTGTGCCCTCTTATCTCGGCCTCATCCCTGACGCCGCCAAGCGAAATTCTCACGAACTCGCGCCCAAGCGCCCTGGCGATGGATTTTCCGAGCGAGGTCTTTCCCACGCCGGGAGGGCCTATGAAACAGAGGATGGGACCTTTCATCTTTGCCTTCAGCTTTCTCACGGAAAGGTACTCAAGTATCCTTTCCTTTATCTTTTCCAGGTCATAGTGGTCTTCATCCAGCACCTTCTGCGCCAGTTTTATGTCCAGCTTGTCCTTTGTGGATTTAGACCACGGCAGTTCCACCAGCCATTCCAGATAGGTCCTTATCGTGGCGGACTCAGCGCTGTCGGGGTGCATCTTCTGGATCCTCCGAAGCTGCTTTTCAGCCTCTTTTGCGACCTTCTCCGGCATCTTTGCCTTTCCTATCTTGTCCTGGAATTCCCTTATTTCCTCCGCGCGCTCGTCAATATCGCCAAGCTCCTTCTGTATTGCCTTGAGCTGCTCCCTCAGGAAATATTCCCGCTGCGTCTTGTCTATCTCGCCCCTGGCCTCGGTCTGTATCTTCTGCTGCACTATCAGGAGCTCTATCTCATGGGCCAGCGTTTCGCTTACCTTCTTAAGTCGGCCCACGGGGTCCGTTATCTCAAGGACCTCCTGCGCGCTTTCCGTCTTAAGCCCAAGGTTGGAGGCGATCAGGTCCGCAAGCCGTCCCGGATCGTCCAGGCTGTCTATGACCACCATTACATCGGGTATTATGCTTTTACCCAGGGAGACCGCCTTGTCAAGCTGCTCCTTTACGGTCCGGATAAGGGCCTCGACCTCTATGGTAAGCTTTCCAGCCGCCTTCTCTTCCTTGATCTTCTCAATGGTTGCCTTGTAAAAGGGCTCGTTCTGCGTGAACTGCGTTGCGCGGGCCTTGGCCACTCCCTGCACCAGTATCTTCACCCGGCCGTCAGGCAGTTTAAGCATCCTCATGATGAGCCCGACCGTGCCGACCGTGTAGAGGTCTCCGGTGCCGGGTGTCTCCACCCCCATGTCTTTCTGGGTAAGCAGCAACACCATGCGGTTGCCCGCAAGCGCGTTGTCTATGGCGTTTATGGAAATCTGTCTGCCTACAAAAAGAGGGATTATCATGTAGGGAAAGACGACTATGTCGCGAATGGGCAGGACAGGGAGCGTATCCGGTATCTCCGGCTCCTTGAGCTGGGCGTTCGCGACGTCCTCCATCTTGATCTCATTATCTTTCAATGTCTATTTCCACCTCTCCCGTGGCAATTTTTTGTTTTTTGGGAAACCTTACAGTAAGGACCCCGTCCCTGTAGGCGGCCTTTCCGCCCTTCTCTTCCACCGGGACCGGAAACTGTATGGCCCTCCTGAAACTCTTGAAACTCCTCTCCATGCATATGTACCGGGGCCTTTCGGCCAGGTCCGTCTCTTTCTTTTCCCCTTCTATCACAAGACAGCCGCTGGATACCCTGATGCGTATGTCCTCAAGCCCCATGCCCGGCAGGTCCATCTCTATAACCAGGGAATCACCGGCCTCATAGATGTCCACCGGAGGGGCAAGGACATCGTCCTCCACCATGACGCGGATGATCTCAGCGCGATAATTCATTTTCTTTTTCTTTATTCATTTGCCCTGGTTAATTCATTATTCATAAGTCTGACAAGAAACTTCCTGAAATCCACGCTCAAGGCCCTGTCTTTCAGGGCGAGTTCCACCGTGGCTTCGAGGAACCCCAGCTTATCGCCGGCATCATAGCGTTTGCCCGAAAAAAGATAACCATAAACCGGTCTGCGCGCTGCAAGCATGTTAAGTGCGTCAGTAAGCTGGACCTCTCCGCCCTTGCCCGGGGCAAGGGTTTCGAGTATAGCAAAAATATCGGGAGTAAGTATATATCTGCCGATGACTCCCATCCGCGAGGGTGCATCTTTGGGTTTGGGCTTTTCAACAAGGCTCCGTATCCTGAAAAGGCCCCCTCCTTCGTCGTCTCCCTCTATGATGCCGTATTTCTCGACCTCGCTCTCCTCCACTGTTTCAAGGGCCACCACGGGGGCCTTTTTTGCAGTGGCCAACTTTATCATTTTAGAAAGGAGGTCCGAACCAGGATCAATGACGTCGTCGCTAAGGAGCACCGCAAACGACTCGCCGTCCACGAAAGGTTTGGCGCAGAGTATCGCGTGCCCAAGCCCAAGGGGCGCCCTTTGCCTTATGTAAGCAAAATTGATATGGCTCAACTTGCGCACCATATCAAGCAGCTCTTTCTTCCCTTTTTTCATAAGGACGTCTTCAAGCTCGAAGGCAGAGTCAAAATGGTCCTCGATGGCCCTCTTCTGTTTGCCTGTGATTATTATGAGCTCCTCACAGCCGCAACTCCTGGCCTCCTCAACCGCGTACTGGATAAGAGGCTTGTCTACCAACGGAAGCATCTCTTTTGGAGACGCCTTTGTGGCAGGAAGGAACCTGGTGCCGAGACCTGCAGCCGGGAAAACAGCTTTTTTTATCATTCCTTCAGGTTTCCCCCTCCTTCCGTTTTTAATTTCCAATTCTACCATAAAATAATTGATGTCAAACAAAACCGGCATATTCCATTATAATTAGCAAAATAACCGGACAAGGAGGTTTTTTAAGGCATGATCATAAAAAAAACGGTTTATTTTGAAAAGCCAGGCAGGGAAAATACGGGGGATTGTGTCTCGGTTGTAAAAGAGGCGGTCAAAGATCATAAATATAAACATCTTGTCCTGGCCACCACGACCGGCGATACGGCCCTTGCCATGGGCGGGGCGTTGCAGGGCGGGGGCGTGAACATCGTTGCGGTCACTCATTCGGCGGGTTTCAAAGAGCCAAATACAACGGACCTGGAACATGAGACCAGGGAAAAGATAGCCTCGCTGGGCATAAGGATATTTACCGGCCCCATGCTCACGCACTCGCTTGAGACCTCTCTTAACCACAAATTCAACGGCATTTATCCCACCATGATAATTGCCCAGTCGCTGAAACGTTTCGGGGAAGGGTCAAAGGTGGCACTGGAGATAGTAATGATGGCCGCCGATGCCGGACTGATACCGGAAGGGGAAGAGATCCTAGCGGTAGCCGGTACGGCACGGGGGGCGGACACCGTCTTGCTCGTAAAGTCCGCCGTATCAAAGAGGTTCCTGGACCTGCGGGTCCTTGAGGTGCTGGCGAAACCAAGAGTATGATCCGGAACACGTCAGCGCGAAGGTAATGAATCACCCTGCGGCAAGCCGCAGGGAATTGCAAGTTAATGATAAGCTCTAATAATGCATCACTGATCCATCATAGGCCGTGGCCTGGCGGCGATCAAACAATTCTAATCAGAGTTTTCCGTTGAAGGCCTTTTTTATCCCTCTTGCGGCCTGCCTTATCCTGTGCTCGTTCTCCACGAGCGCGAACCTGACGAACCCTTCGCCTCCCTCACCGAACCCGATGCCCGGCGAGACCGCCACCCCGCCCTCTTTTATGAGGAATTTGCAGAACTCAAGCGAACCCATGTGCCTGAACGCCTCCGGTATCTCCGCCCACACGAACATGGTCGCCTTTGGCGGCTCTATGTCCCAGCCCGCCTGTTTCATGCTCTTTATAAGGACGTCCCTCCTGGACTGGTAGACCTTCCGGTAGTTTTCCACGCAGTCCTGCGGTCCGCGGAACGCGACTATGCTGGCTATCTGTATCGGCTGGAACATTCCGTAGTCCAGGTAGCTTTTTATCTTTATGAGGGCGCCCACAAGCTCCCTGTTGCCGGAGCAGAAGCCCACCCTCCAGCCCGCCATCGAATAGCTCTTTGTCAAAGAAAAAAACTCAACTGCCACGTCCTTGGCCCCCTTCGCCTGAAGTATGCTCGGGGCCTTGTACCCGTCGAACACCAGGTCCGCATAGGCCAGGTCGTGCACCACTATAAGGTTGTTCTCCTTTGCGAAGTCCACCACCTTCTGGAAAAATTCCGTCCCGTGGACCACCTCCGTTGTAGGATTGTGAGGGAAGTTTATTATCAGCATCTTCGGGCGGGGCCAGGTCCTCTTGTAGGACTTTTCTATCTCCTCCATGAAATCTATCCCCTTGCCCACAGTCACGCTCGTGGTCTCGCCTCCGGCGATGATCACGCTGTAGGGGTGGATGGGGTACGCGGGGGAAGGCACCATGACCACATCGCCTGGCTGGATGGTGGCCAGGACAAAATGAGAAAGCCCCTCTTTTGAGCCTATGGTCGCCACCGTTTCCGTCTCCGGATTCAGGTCCACATCGTAGCGCTTCTTATACCACTCCGTCAGGGCCACCCTGAGCTGCGTTATGCCTTTCGAGGCAGAGTACCTATGGTTCTTGGGGTTCTTTGAAGCCTCGCACAGCTTGTCTATTACATGGTCCGGGGACGCCATGTCGGGGTTGCCCATTCCCAGGTCTATAATATCCTCTCCGCGCTTCCTCGCATCCATCTTCAGCGCGTTCACTATCGCAAATACATATGGTGGAAGCCGTTTTATTCGGTTGAACTCATACATGCCGGTAATATTCCTCCGCGTTCATTGAACTTCTTACCAGGGGACCGGAAGCAACGGAAGCAAACCCCATCTGAAGGGAAGCCTCCTTTAACTCCTCGAACCTCCCGGGCTCTATATATTCCTTTACGGGCAGACTTTTTTTGGAAGGCCGCAGATACTGGCCGACCGTAAGCATCCTGCAGCCCTGCGCCCTAAGGTCTTCCATCAGCCTCATCACCTCGTCCCGGGTCTCGCCAAGACCCAGCATGAAACCGGACTTTACAGGTATTTGCGGGGCGTCAAGGGCCGCGTTGCCAAGAACTGCAAGGCTTCTCCGGTAATCCGCCTGGGGGCGGACAACGGGATAGAGCCTGGGAACGGTCTCCACATTGTGATTGAAAACATCCGGACCCGCCTCAAGCACGGTGCCCAGCGCCTCACGGCTGCCTCCGAAATCAGGGGTAAGCACCTCCACCTTTACGCCTGGAATGGCCTCTTTCACCGCTCTTACCGACATCGCAAAATGCGCCGCGCCTCCGTCTTCCAGATCGTCCCTGGTCACAGATGTTATCACCACATATTTAAGGCCCATCAGGCTCGCGGCCTCAGCCAGCCTGGCTGGCTCGTCCGGTGAAAGGGGAGATGGCGCTGCGGAATCCACGGAGCAGAACCCGCAATTTCTGGTGCAGTTGGGCCCCATTATCAGGAAGGTGGCCGCCGGGCGGGAGAAGCATGTCCCCATATTGGGGCACCTGGCCTCCTCACATACCGTATGCAGACCCTGCTTGCGAAGGAATTTCTTCAGTTCAAGGACGCTTTGGGAGGGGTAACGCGTCCTAACCCAGTCAGGCAGCCTCATGACCTCTTATTCCGGGCGGCAAAAAAAGCCGCGGTGAGCCAAAAGTGCGGGATTTAACTTTTTTTATTATTTTCTTCATTAAGAGTTTTTGTTCGTCCACCCGCGGCCAGTTGTCAAGGCTCGAAGACAATTCAGGGCCAGCAGGTTACATTTACAATAATGGAACTTTTAAAAGCTTGTCAATTGGGGGGATTTTTTCAAACCGGGTGAGCGCTTGTGGGCATAACTGATGCTGACTTTGTAAGCGATGCTGGCATGGCCCTCCCCCAGGTCTGGGCTGTGGCCCTCGCAGCAGATCTCGCCCTTTGCGCTTTTGCCGCCCTTTTTTACAAGGTTTCTTATGACGGAGGAAAGATCAAAACCGCCGTTTTCACAGCCCCTGGTCATACATGCCATATTGAAATAGGCGTAATCAGACGGGCAGAAATTCACGGTGCGTTCCATGAGGGTCTGGTGGGATCCGTGATAATAGGTCATCTGGATGACGATGCCAGAGACCTTCGGGAACCGGTCCCGCAGCAGACCCGCGGCAAGCTTGTTCTTTTTGATCTGCTCAAGTTTCGCAAAATGGTTTTGTCTTATCACGTTTTTTTCTTTTCTCAGATCCTTCCGGGAAGCCAGTTTTATTGGTGCAGGCCCTCCGCGTACGCGGAGGGCCTGGTGTCCGGGTTTTTTTACTGTTTTACGACGTTTACTGCCTTTGGCCCTTTCGGGCTGCTTTCCACATCGAAGACGACACTGTCGCCTTCTGAAAGCGTCTTGAAGCCGTCGCCTTTTATCGAGGAGAAGTGGACAAAATAATCCTGGCCGTCTTTGCTCGTTATAAAGCCAAAACCCTTGGATTCATTGAACCACTTTACGGTTCCTTCAGCCATTTCTGATACCTCCTTCCGACAAGCAGATTAAAGCTTCAGAAACGGCTGTGGGAAAGGGAAAATCAGAAAGGCTACAACCTGAACCTTTTTTGCGGACTTTATAGAGAAACCGGAACATGTGCTTACTTCTGAAACTCCAGTTTTATTATCGCACCGTCTGGCGGCAAAGTCAAACGGCGGCGCAGGTCCGCACCAGATTTTTTTGCGGGGCTGGTATCTGCCAGTTCCTGGAAAGAAGCGAAGAGCGGACGGATACCGGCGGTCCGCATCCTGACAAGGGGTTGATATTCGCCCTTACCGGCAACTAAACAGGGCCGTCCGCTTGCGCCCGGAACCGCGCGCTGAACGGAAGGAGCAGGCAGATACACCGCCGTGCACCGCAAATCTGACGCAGGCCCCGCTTTCTGTCATAATAAAAGACTGAAATGGACACTTCCTTTGAATATGACGTTATCGTGATAGGCGCTGGACACGCCGGCTGCGAGGCCGCGCTGGCCGCTGCCCGCATGGGTGCGAGGACCTGTCTTTTTACGCTCACCCTGGACAATATAGCCCAGCTTTCCTGCAACCCCGCGATTGGGGGACTGGCCAAGGGCCACCTGGTGCGGGAGATAGACGCCCTGGGGGGCGAGATGGGCAGGATATCTGACGCGGCCTGCATTCAAAGCCGCGTACTGAACCGCTCAAAAGGCCCGGCAGTCTGGTCTTTGAGACACCAGGCGGACAGGCTCCTCTACAAGCTTGCCATGCGGAAAACGATAGAGTCAGTTCCCGGGCTGCATGTCAAACAGGCCATGGCTGAAAGCCTGATAGTGGAGGACGGCAGGGTCCGCGGCATCCGGACCGCCCTTGGCGTCTCATGCATGGCAAAGGCGGTGATTGTAACGACCGGGACCTTTTTAAAGGGCCTTATCCACATAGGGACGGAGTCGCACGAGGCAGGCAGGGCGGGAGAGTTCCCGTCTGTCGGCCTCTCCGATTCCCTGCGCGGCCTGGGGCTGCGAATGGGCAGGCTCAAGACCGGGACACCTCCCAGGATAGACGCTAACACCATAGACTTTTCCCGCATGGCAGCGCAGCCTGGCGAGGACCCGCCTGTGGCCTTTTCGTTCCGGGGCGGGGGCATCTCCAACCCGCAGCTGCCTTGCTATATAACGTACACCGGGGACGAGACAAAAAAGAAGATACTCCAGAGCCTGGACCGCTCCCCCCTGTACTCCGGCCGGATAAAGGGGACCGGCCCACGATACTGCCCCTCGGTTGAGGACAAGGTGGTCCGCTTTCCGGAAAAGACACGCCACCAGGTGTTCCTGGAGCCCGAGGGACTGCACACCTCCGAATATTACGCAAACGGGATATCCACCAGCCTGCCCTTCGACGTCCAGATAGAGCTGGTGAGGAGCATCCCCGGCCTTGAGAAGGCGGAGATCATGCGCCCCGGATACGCCATCGAATACGACTACGTCAGCCCGACGGAGCTGAACCACTCCCTTGAGACCAAAAAGATCGGAGGGCTCTACCTTGCCGGACAGATAAACGGCACCTCGGGCTATGAGGAGGCCGCGGCCCAGGGGCTGATGGCCGGAATGAACGCCGCGCTCAGGATCAGGGGCCTTGCGCCCCTCGTATTGGCCAGGCACGAGGCCTACATAGGCGTGCTTATAGATGACCTGGTGACAAAGGGCACCTCCGAGCCCTACAGGATGTTTACTTCCAGGGCCGAATACAGGCTCCTTCTGAGGCACGACAACGCCGGCATGCGGCTTTGTGAGACAGGGCATAAGGCAGGGCTCCTTGGCCGGCAGGATTATGAGCGGTTCGCACGGAAAAAGGCCTTTGTCCTTGGCGAGATAAAAAGATTAAAGACGCTCAGGGCAACCCCCTTGCAGGCAAGCGGGATATTGGATGAGGCCCTTGGGCAGGACCGCCCCGCAGGCAATACCTGCCCCGAAGGGGCGACCCTGGAACAGCTGCTTAAAAGGCCGGGGGTCACTTACGAGGCCGTAAGCAGGGTTTTTCCTCCGCCGACCGGCGCGCTTTCCCCCGATGCTTGCATGCTCGTGGAAACGGAGATCAAATATGAAGGCTATATCAAAAACCAGTTCGATGCGGTAAGAAGGCTCAAGTCCTCCGAAGACAGGCCCATACCCGCCTCGATCGACTACAGGAAGGTGCCGGGGCTTTCAAATGAGCTTGTCTCAAAATTGGAGGAGGTAAGGCCCGTGGACCTCGGGCAGGCCGGCAGGATACCGGGGATGACCCCGGCGGCCCTGATGCTTTTGATGGTGGCCTCCGCAAGGGAGGCTGCGGGGCCTAAAAAGAAAAAGGCAAAGGAAGGGGCAGCGGAAACGGAAAGAGCAAAAAACAAAAAGCCCGGCAGGGACGCCCTCTGATGTCCTCCCCTTGAAAGTGAACATGCAAAAAAACGCAGAGCTTCTTGAAAAAGGCGCCGCCCTGATCGGACTGCCGCCGCTTGCTCAGGAGACAGTGGATAAGTTCATGTTCTATCTCTCTGAGCTAAAAAGATGGAACCGCACCCATAACCTTACCGCCGTCAGGGAGGACAGGGAGATAATAATAAAGCATTTCCTGGACTCCGCCATCTATCTTAAGGCGATAGAGGGGCGCGGCAGCAACATAGCGGACATCGGCAGCGGGGCGGGCTTTCCCGGCCTGGTCCTTAAACTGCTTGACCCCGCACTTTCCGTCACCCTGGTAGAGCCTGCCTGGAAAAAAGCGGTATTCCTCAGGCACATGATACGGGAGATGGGCCTCGAGAGGGCGGCAGTCGTGGAGAAGAAACTGGAGGACCTGCACGGCATGGCCCCGTTTGATGCAGCCCTTACAAGGGCGCTCTTCAAGGCCGGGGATTTTATCCGGCAAGCGGCTGGCATAGTTAAGAAAGGCGGCTTTTTCATCCTGAGCAAGGGGCCTT
Organism: Nitrospirota bacterium; assembly: GCA_021813765.1. Lineage (GTDB taxonomy): Bacteria > Nitrospirota > Thermodesulfovibrionia > Thermodesulfovibrionales > JdFR-88 > JAKAEG01. The sequence goes on along the minus strand of JAKAJM010000005.1, from coordinate 1,006 downwards.
CGTACGCCTCCGAACTGGCCGGGATAAAGCATGAGGTGCTCCGGTTCAAGCTCCCTTTTACAGAGGCCGAAAGGTCCGTTATAATCATAATTAATGAATAGAAAAACATCAAAGACGATTCCGTTGAAAAAAAGCCCGGCCGTCCGCCAGGTGGAAGGGACGGGGCAGGAAAAGCAGAAAAAACCCTCCGCTTTCAAGCCGGTGCGCTCCGTCGGCCAGCCCGGGGCAGGACGGGCCTGCCTCAATGCGGAATGCCGCCTGAGAAAGCTCGGGTGCGCCGGATTTACCGGGTGTCCCGGCTACACCGCCTGATTCACAATTTATTCACAATTCCTTCAAATATTCTTCAAAGCTGGACTTTAAATTAAGAGCATGATGATGGCCATAGACAAAAAAGGTGACTTCCGGATAAAATCCTTTTGTGGACGGGGCCCATGTGGCCTCACAGTTCGCCCCCGGTAACGGGGGCAATGAATGGGAGGGAAAACCCCCTCCCTCCCTCCCATTCATCAAAAACTAAAAAAATCAGAAAACAGCCACATATGTTCGAGTTTGCCGGATGCAGAAACTGAAAAGGGCCCTGCTTTTCTCAATTGTTGCCATCATGAGCATTTCAAGCGCCGCATATGCCCAGGAAGTACAGGTCAGGAGCCATTTCTTCTTTTTCTATTACGGAAACTGCTGCGGGGCTGCCTACGGGATCTGCAAAAACGTGATGAACGAGCGGCAGGCGGAGCGCGCCCTTTCGGATTATTTTGCCAAGCGCGGCTATACGGCGGTCATCAAAGGGCAGATAGGCCACCACTTCATTAAGGCAGACATCTTCAGGGGCAAAAGCTACGTGGACACCGTCATCCTGGACATGAGGACAGGGAAGATTCGCTCCATCTACTGACCCGCTTTTTCGAAAAACAAAAAGGGTAAAAAACTATTCGTATCTCAGGGGCTCTATGGGGTCAAGCCTTGCGGCCTGCCATGCCGGGTATATCGTGGCGGAAAACGAGAT
>JAKAJM010000060.1 GCA_021813765.1 Nitrospirota bacterium | reverse complement strand
GCAGGCGCAGGTGTTCTTTGGCCTTGGGTGCGGCCTCATAACGGTTATTATAAGGCTTATAGGCGGCTTCCCTGAGGGGGTTATGTTCTCCATACTGCTTATGAACTGCTTCGCCCCGCTTCTGGACCGCATGATCAAATCGAAGCCCTTCGGTGCCAGGGAGGTGCGGGCATGAAAGACCTGGTCAAGATAACTCTGAACCTGGCCGTTGTGTTCATTTTGTCTGGTGCCGTGCTTGCCTTCGTCTATGCCGGGACTGAGCCCAGGATAAAGACCATAGAGAAAATAGAGAAGCAAAAGGCCCTGAAATCCCTTATCCCGGAGGCAAGCGTCATAAACTCTGCCGGCTCTTACGAGCCTTTGCCAGGCAAGACCGCGCATTATTATGTGGCAAAGGATAAAAACGGAAAGCCCATCGGCTACATTGCCACCTCTTACAGCAAGGGGTATTCAAGCATAATAAAAATGATGGTGGCCGCAGACCCCACCATGCGCCTTATAGGCATAAAGGTCCTCGACGAGCAGGAGACCCCGGGCCTGGGCGATGACGTGAAGCAGAAATATTTCCAGGACCGCTTCAAGGGAAAGACGCTGGACCAGCTGGTCGTGGTGAAGACCCCTGACCCCACAAAGATACAGGCAATCACCGGGGCCACCATTTCCAGCAAGGCGTGCACCAAGGGTGTCAGGACCGGCCTTAAACTTTTGATGAAGACTTATGTCCCCGGAAGCGTGGACGGGACGACCACTCAAGGAGGGCCCAAATGAGCACCGCAGGCAAGACCAGTTACATAGGGCTTTTGAAAAACGGCATCTTCGGGGAAAACCCCGTTTTCAGGATCGCGCTCAGCCTGTGCCCGGCCGTGGCCGTTACCAGCTCGCTTAAAAACGGGCTGCTAATGGGCATAGGGGTGTTTTTCGTACAGACATTGGCGAACGTCTCTATATCGCTGGTGAGGAACTTTATACACGAGAGGATAAGGCTGCCTGCATACATTCTCATCATAGCCACATGGGTGACGGCCATCAACCTGCTTTTGGAGGCCTTTGCCTATCCTGTCTATAAGCAGATAGGCCTTTACCTGCAGTTGATAGTGGCCTTTGCCATAATACTTTCCAGGGCCGAGCTGTTTGCCAGCAAGAACAAGCTTCTGCCTTCGCTTTTTGACGGCCTTGGCATGGGGTTAGGCTTCCTGGTTGCCCTGGTGGCCATAAGCTTTTTCCGGGAGCTCCTTGGAAGCGGCACCCTGTTTGGCTTCCCGGTTGTGTCTTCCAAGCCGGTGCTGCTGTTCGTTCTGCCTGCCGGCGGTTTCTTTGCCGTGGGCTTTTTGATGGGGTTTTTCAACTGGATAGATATAAGGTTCTTCGGGGGACACGGCGCCTCCGGGGGCGGGCATTAACAGGGGGATTCAAAGAAAATGGAAAAGCTCCTTGAGCTTTTAGTTGCGGCTTCGCTAGTCAATAATTTCGTTTTTACCAGGTACCTGGGGCTTTGCATCTTCATGGGCACAACCAAGAAGATGGATACGGCCGCGGGGATGAGCATAACGTTCACCTCCGTCATGGTGATAAGCTCCGCCCTGAGCTGGGTCGCCTATCACTTCGTCATGGCGCCGTATCACCTTGAGTTCCTTAAGATACTGGTCTTCATAGTCATAGTCGCGGGCTTTGTCCAGGCGGCAGATACGATGATGAGGAAGGTGGCCCCAGGCCTTTATTACAAGCTTGGCATCTACCTGGCCCTTATCATTACCAACTGCATCATCCTTGCCGTGCCGCTCATCAACGCGGATTCGGGATATTCCTTCATACAGTCGCTGGTCTTCGGGCTTGGCTCCGGCCTGGGCTTCGCCCTTGCCCTTATAATAATGGCCAGCATCAGGGAAAAGCTGGAGCTTGCGGATGTGCCAAAACCGTTCAGGGGCCTGCCGATTGCCTTCATCCTTACGGGACTGATCGCACTGGCCTTCGTGGGTTTTTCCGGTTTGATTACGCTTTAGGCCGGATGATAAAATATTTAAAGCATAAAGTTTATTAATTAAGGGGTGAAATAGAAAAAATGCTTTTGCACGGGATTTTAGGCATCCTGGGACAGATTGGGGATGTTATAAGGGCGGCCAGTTCGCATAGCCTGGTCCCGCTGGTGGAAGGTAGCGGGAGTGCGGCCGGAGAGCCTTCATTTGATCCGGTCCAGATAATAAAGTTCACCCTGATTTTTCTGGGGGGCATGGGTGCCCTTTTCGGGCTTGGCCTGGCGATTACCGCACAAAAGTTTGCAGTCAAGGTGGACCCGAAGGTGGCAAAGGTAAGAAATGTCCTGCCCGGGGCAAACTGCGGTGCTTGCAGCTTTGCCGGCTGCCAGAGCTATGCCGAGGCGGTGGTGGCCAGGGAGGACGTGCCCGCCAACCTGTGCGCGCCCGGCAAGGAAACCGTAGCCCATCAAGTGGCGGAGATTACCGGCAAGGCGGCGGTGATCAAGGAGCCGGAGTTTGCAAGGATCATGTGCCAAGGCGGCCGTTCCAGGGCAAAGGAGAGATACAAGTATGAAGGCGTTCTGGACTGCCGGGCCGCGATACTTGCGGGCGGGGGCGACAAGGCCTGCAGGTATGGGTGCCTTGGCTACGGCACCTGCGCAAAGGTATGTCCCTTTGGCGCGATAACCATGACCGATGAAGGGCTTCCCTTCGTGGACATCACTAAGTGCACCGGGTGCCGCAAATGCGAGGCCGCCTGCCCCGTCAAGGTCATAGAGGTGCTTCCGGCTTCCAAGGAAGTGCTTGTTGCCTGCCATTCGAAGGACAAAGGAGTGGACACCAGAAAGAACTGCCAGGTGGGTTGCATAGCATGCGGAATGTGCGAGAAAGTCTGCCCGTTTGAGGCCGTGCATGTCTCCGGCAACCTGGCTAAGATAGATGTGAGCAAGTGCAAGGTATGCGGGCTTTGCGTCTCAAAATGCCCGACTGGCGCCATAAAGGACTATATCCCGCACAGGGCAAAGGCCCAGGTGATGGACAACTGCATCGGCTGCAACATCTGCCAGAAGGTATGTCCGGTGGATGCCGCATCCGGCGTGCTCAAGCAGAAGCACTCCATTGACCAGTCAAAGTGCATAGGGTGCGGCATTTGCACGGAGAAGTGCCCGGTGCAGGCCATAAGCGGCACCTTTAACGCCACGGCGGTGCTGGAGGCCGCAATGGCAAAAAAGCAGAAAAGCGGCAAGGCTGAAAGCTCCACCGCGGCGGCTTAGTCGCGGGGGGTCTTGCGCCTCTCAAGCATTGGTTCGTTGCGGTAAAGGGTGGCAACCAGCTCGTCGATGCTGTCTATCGTGTAGTCGGCCTTAAGCAGGTCTCCCCTTTTTCCGTAGCCATAAGTGACCGCCACCGTGCACTTTACCCCTGCGTTCCTGCCAGCGCTTATATCGAACCTGCTGTCGCCCACCATGACGGCATCACCGGCAGGCGTTTTAAGCTTGTCAAGCGCATAAAGCACCGGCGCCGCAGACGGTTTTTGTTCACTTGCCGCTTCAGGCCCGGCCACCAGGTCGAAATGCCCGGCAAGATCGAGCCCTTCAAGGATCTTCTTTGTGAGCGGGTACATCTTGTTCGATATGACCGCTTTTTTAAACCCGTGCAGCCCCTTGAGGACTTCAGGGACCCAGGGATATGCCTCCGAATGATCAAGCAGATGCCTGCGGTAATGTGAAATGAATTTTTCCCGTATCTCGCGGACCATTTCCTGGCCCGCCCGCGGGTACTGCCCGGCGGCCGCTTTTTCTATCAGTCTGCCCACCCCCTCGCCAATGAGCCCTTTCACGCGTCCTTTGGACAAGGCGGACAGTCCCGCCGCGGCAAGTGCGTGATTCAGGGACTCCGTTATATCGGCAAGGGTATCGACGAGCGTGCCGTCAAGGTCGAATATGAACAAAGATATCGGCATCGGCAATTATAGCATGAAAAAAAGGTGCTCTTTTTTACAGTCCGGAATATATTTCGATGAGCCATTTGTTCAGGTCCATGGCCGCAATGGCGCCCTCGCCGGCCGCAACGATCGCCTGGTCGCTTCCGGCAAGCGGGCCAATGATGTATAGCCCGCGTACGCTGGATTCGAAATGGCGGCTGGTCTCGTACTTCTGGCCGCTTGGGTCCATCTTAAGGCGGCCTTCAGCCTTCAGCTTTTCAAGGAATGAGTCATTGAGCCTGTAGCCATAACTTGAAAGCACCGCCTCGCAGGGTATGCGCCTGCCGCTCTTCAGTTCCATGGAGCTCAAGGCTTCTTGGCCTGAAAGGCTGGCTGGAGCATCGTAAATTATCTCTATTCCCGCCTGCGCCATTTCTTCGGCATATCCGGGTGGAGGGGAATAGCCGTCCAGGACGACAGTTACGTTATCCGCATACATCTGCTTTACAGCCAGGGCAAGCCGAAGGGTTCCCTCGGAGCTTCCCACTATGGCAGTTTTTTTGCCAATGGTCCTGTATCCGTCGCAATCAACGCAGGTGAAAAAGCTCAAGGCAAAATACTTGTGCAGGTTCCCTATCCTGGGCAGCAAGTCCTGTGCCCCGCTTGACACTATGACCGACCTAGATCTGTAAAGCCCTCCGTCTGCCGTGCCGGTCAAAAAAAGGGGAAAACCAGCGTCTTTGCTTTTTTCGACCGAGGTTACGGTTTTTTGTCTTTCCATGAGGGCGCCGAAAAGCTGCGCCTGGGCCATGCCTTTTTCGATAAGCTCCTGTCCGGAGATCGTCCGATGGGAGAGGAAGTTCTCTATCTGCTTTGCGTGCCTTGTCCTGCCTCCCCCCCTGTCCAGAATAAGCACGCTCCGGCCGTAACGGCAAAGATAGATGGCCGCCTGGAGCCCGCCAGGCCCGGCGCCGACTATCAGGCAGTCATGCAAGCCCTCCGGCGCAGGCTTCTTCTTTTCTCCGGTTTCCTCCATTTATAAATCATAACCCGGTTTAGGAATTAGCGGGAGTCCCGTTTTACGCCATGTTGTTGACACGCGGCGGACAGTTGATAGAATGAAATCATCAGAAAGAAGAAAAGTCCATGAAGGGCTGTAAAAGGAGGTGTATCCATATGCCAACAAGTGTAACCATGCAAATGGCCGTCATCAAAAGCTGCAACGTAGCCGATTGTTCGTACAACAAACACGGGAACGAGTGCCACGCGATGGCCATAACGATTGGAGGGCCGCAACCCTACTGCGACACTTACCTCAGGAGTTCAAGCAAGGGAGGCGTGGACCAAACGGGAGCGGTGGGAGCCTGTAAAGTAGAAAACTGCAAATTTAACAAGAACCTGGAATGCTCAGCTGACGGGATAGACGTTGTTGCCAGCGGCAACAACGCGAAATGCCAAACTTTTTCCGCCCGGTAATTCCCGCAGCCTTTGCCTCAGGCGGCAGAAGCTGAGGGAAGGCAATCCAGAATAAAAAAGGGACACTGGAATGAACCAGGGTCCCTTTTTATATGGTGACCTCTCTTGCGCTAAGGGCAGAACTTTTTTTCCGCCCGCGTTTTATTTCTTGATGCCCTCTTTGAGCGTCACCCCGTATTTGTCGTTCACAAACGGATGGATGGCCGGGTATTTCGAATAAAGCCAGCCATGGAATATCTCTTTCCCGTTGTCGGATATTTTTACCTGGGCGCCCGGATTGTTGGGCTCATTGGAAACAGAGGTTATCTGGGTGCCGGACATCCTGAAATCAGGCAGGAAGCTGACCACATGAACATTCATCTTGGAGCCGGGTATCGTGTAATCGGAGCCGATATTGACCGTGGCCTCCGTAGTCTTCCCCGTGGCCTTGTCAACTATTACAAGCGTAACGGCCTTCCAGGAGCTCTTCACGTCCGGCGGCACGACCACCTGCGGCCCGCCTTGCGGCATGACTATGTTCGGCATCTGCTGCGGCGCCGGTGCCGCCTGCTGCGCAGGCTGCTCCTCCTTTTTCTTGCACGAGGCAAACCCGGCAATCAGCGCCAATGCTACCAGGACCAGAATTGCTTTTTTAAACATGTGAATGTCCTCCTTGATGGCTTATAAAATTTTTCTTTTATGGCGGAGAGGCAGGGATTCGAACCCTGGGTGAGGTGTTACCCCCACAACCGCTTAGCAGGCGGCTGCCTTCGACCGACTCGGCCACCTCTCCACAACACTACATATTAACAAAAAAAGCTTTTTGCAGTAAAGGCAAACAGGCTGAACTCAGCTTAATGGGATGCCTTTCAGGTGTTGCCAGAGCAGGCGGCCGCGTTTTTTTTCGCCTGTTTTTTTTCGTCTTCGGCAAGGTGGCATTTTTTGTATTTTTTGCCGCTGCCGCACCAGCACGGATCGTTACGGCCGGTCTGAGGCCTGGCAGGCTCTTCAGACGGCATAAACAGATTTTTTAAAGCGCTTATCAGTCCCATTTTTTCGCCGCTCCTTTGATCTGCCCTTGGAATTTTTTATTTTTTCAGGTGCCGGATAAAAAATCAGTCAGAAAGAACGCCCCGATTGCTTTTTCTCCAAGCCGGAAAAAGTATTATACAACACGCGAGTTGAAAGGGCACCGAAAAATTTTTTTCGCCCTCGAAACAGGGGACAAACAGCTCTTTTCCCCTTGACCTGGACCAAAGGGGAGTTTTATTATCTCAAAAATAAACCCCGTTTTTAAATATAAGCCAAGGAGGCGAAAAGATGAAAAAGTCCCTCGGGGCAAAAGTCCTCTTTTATCCCACGCCCGTGATGGTGGTGGGCACGTATGACGGAGAAGGCAGGCCAAACGTGATGACAGCGGCATGGGGCGGGGTCTGCTGTTCCGTGCCCCCGGCTATCGCCGTCTCACTGAGGAAGGCCACGTACTCCTACGGAAATATTGTCCTCAGAAAGGCCTTCACGGTAAGCATACCCGGGGAGCTGCATATAAAGGAGGCGGATTATTTCGGTATGGTATCCGGCAAGAACGAGGACAAGTTCAAGGCGACAGGGCTTACCCCCGTCAAAGGTGCTGCCGTGGACGCTCCTTATGTTGGCGAGTTCCCCTTTGTAATAGAATGCCGGCTTTTGCAGACGGTGGAGATAGGCCTGCACACCCAGTTCATCGGCGAGATAATGGACGTAAAGGCAGACGAGACCGTCTTGTCAGAAGAGGGCACCGCGCCTGACATCGAAAAACTGAGGCCTCTTATATTCACTCCTGAAAGCCGTCTTTACTACGGGGTGGGCAGCAAGCTAGGGAAGGCCTTCTCGGTGGGCAAGCGCTCCTGAACAGAACACCCGGATTTTTTTGCGCAAAAAAAGGAGGCCGGAAAGAAAAATTTCTTGTCCAGCCCCCTTTTTAATTTCACTTACTTCTTTTTGGTCCCCTTGTCAGCCTCTTTGCCCTTGGTTTTGCCTGTGCCGCATTTGCCTTTGCAAGCCATTTTAAGGGTCCTCCTTTTTAAAATGGAAGTGGAGCTGATCGGGATCGAACCGACGACCTCTTGAATGCCATTCAAGCGCTCTCCCAACTGAGCTACAGCCCCGTCCAAATAGAATATCATCCCCGGCGGGAAATTTCAATAATTCATAACGGGTTATCCGTTTCCTCCCCGTGCAGGGCAAGAGCGGGCGTCTTTGGCATCAATTTCTTAGATTTCTATTGACAACTCTGTATGTCCTCAATATAATTAGGAAAAAATATTAAGCAGGCGGTTAAAAACGCATATGACAAAGGCTGACCTTGTTGAAATAATATTTGAAAAAGTGGGACTCTCCAAGAAGGAAGCCCAGACGATAGTGGAGAGCATATTTGAGACGATCTCTCAGGCATTCAGGGAAGGAGAAAGCGTAAAGCTTTCCGGTTTCGGCACCTTTAATGTCAGGCAGAAGAGGGCAAGGAGGGGGAGGAATCCCAAGACGGGAGATGAGCTTGAGATAACTCCCAGGAGGGTGCTTACGTTCAGGGCCAGCAATCAAATGAAGGCAGTCATAGAGAAACAGGATGCAAAGGGCTCAGGCAAGTAGCGGACCGGAGCAGAAAAAGCTCCCGGACAAGCTCTTCTACAAGATAGGCGAGGTAAGCCGTCTGACAAAAGTGGAATCTTATGTGTTAAGATATTGGGAATCTGAATTCCCGTTCCTGAGGCCAAGGAAGAACAAGTCCGGCCAGAGGGTGTATGTCAGGAAGGACCTTGACCTTGTACTGAGGATCAAAGAGCTCCTTTACGACCATAAATACACTATCGAAGGGGTAAGGCTCAGACTGGGATCGGAAGGCTTCAGGGAAGCGAAAGAAGAAAAGGAAGAAGCGGCCTTATCGCCTGGCAGTCTGCAGTACATAAGAAACCGCCTTCGCGAAATCCTGGAGCAGTTTTAAATTTTTTCTTTTTCTTTTTTTGAGGTAATCGGGGCGTAGCGCAGTTTGGTTAGCGCACTCGCTTGGGGTGCGAGAGGTCGGCCGTTCGAATCGGCTCGCCCCGACCATTTTCTTTCTCCAGCGTCTGACTGATCAAAAAAATTTTTCTTGAGACCGCCGTGAAGGGGTACAGACCGTAATGAAGAAAGCAGATGGCATCGTCATTTACGAAAACCTTGAGGAAATAACCGGTCCTTCTCATTCCTGCCTGGTGGTCTGGGATGTCCAGAACGGCCTTGTGGACAGGATCTTCAACAGGGATGAGTTCCTTGCCAATCTGGCGCCGTTTATAGAAAGGCTCAGGAAGAAGATGCCCGTTGTGTACACCCTCATCACCCCGCCGCCCGCAGGGTTCCGGTCCTCCTGGCAGATATACTCCATGATGAGGCGTTTTAATGTGAAGGAGCCCGCTAAACTGCCTTCCTTCATGGCGCCCGGATCAAGGGAAAGGGAGATATCCGGCCTTGTCAGCCCCGTAGATGGCGATATCGTCCTGGAAAAGCCCGCCGCGAGCATCTTTATAGGGACGAATTTCGAGAACATGATGAGGGCAAGGGGCATAAACACGCTTATATTTACCGGCATCGCAACGGAGATCGGGATAGAGTCCTCGGCGCGCGATGCTTCAAACAGGGGGTTTTATCCGGTCGTGGTGTCCGATTGCGTCTCTTCAATGGACAGGGAAGCCCACGAGCGCTCGCTTAAAAACCTGGAGAAACTGGCGGTCGTAAGCGGCTCAAAGGACATACTGAAATAAAAAAAAGGGTCTGGCGTAAGCGAAAATAAAAAGAGGCGGAAACAAAGAAAAAATTTTGTTTCCGCCTCTTTTATTATCCTTTCCGGCTAGAGAAGGACTTCCTTCCTGACCGCAACCGGCTTTATGCTTTTGTTTACGAGGTCCATTGTGTTTTTCACCTTGAGCTTGTCGAACAGGAGCTCAAACTTGTCCTCGATCTCCTTCATTATCTCATTGCGTATGCCGGCCGGAAGGTCCCACCATTTCTGCTTGAGCGGGCCAAATCCCTTTTTCCTGGTCTTGTAGATGAACTGGTCCTCCGTCTCGCTATCCTTCTTTTCAGAGGCGTACTCGGTCTTTATGAACTGATAGACTTCGTTTTTAAAGTCCTGAGGGAGGTGCTTGCTGTCATAAATTATGTTCTGGAAGCCGGTGGCCAGATGTACCTCCACCGTGCCGGTCTTGGGGAACATGTCGAATGCCTCTTCGGGCAGGGTGGAGGCCCCGTGCTGCACACAGCCTGAAAGGCTGTATTTTTTTCTTGCCATGTCGGAGAGCACCTTCAGGGTATCAAAATCTATCTTCACCTTGGCAAGAGTGCCGTCCGGAAGCACCACGCCGCCATGGGACGTGCCGGTCTGCACGCTCAGTTTGCTTAAACCATCGGATCCCTTGAAGCTCTCGTTGAACCCCTCGAGGTATGCGGAAAGCTCATCCGGGGTGCTGTTTTTGCCCCCGATCTCACCTATCTCCCCGCCTATTGAGACATGGATGCCGCATGGCTCGATGCCCCTTATGAACTCCGCCAGCATCGCGGTATGCTCGAAGTTTGGCCTTTGCTGCTCCTTGACCGTGGGCCGGGAGAGGTCAACGAGCGTCGAGGCGTCTATGTCTATGTTGTAGAACTCGGCGTCGATCGCCTCCTTTATCAGTCCCCTTATGTACTCCGTTTCGCCCTCTTTGCCTTTCTGGTAGTTTTTAAGCGAGAACTGGAAATGGTCCCCCTGTATGAAGACGGGGCCCTTGTAGCCCTCCTTCAGGGCTGCAGCCAATATAACCGTGGAGTACTCAAGCGGCCTCTGCTTGGTGTAGCCTATCTCGGAGCGGGCTATCTCGAATATCATCGCTCCCACCTTGTGCTCAAGCGCCTTTCTGAATATCGCCCTCGCCACGTCGTACGTGAGCCCCCTTATATTTATGGCCGGCACGGTTATGCCTGCGTAATTTCTGCCCATCTCCATGTAGAAGTCATGGATGGAGCAGGGAATCACGCCCTCCGCCTTAACAGCCTCTTTTATGGCCGTCAGAAGGGCCGCCTTTCGTTCGGCGCTCGGCTCGAACACTGCTTCGTAAAGATAGGCATCCAGGTTTTCAATGAAAGCGGCCCTGTCCTTTAGCGAAACAGTGCCTTTTGTCTCCACTACGTCGCTGAAGTGCTTCATCCCAAAACCCCTCCTTTAGGGAAATTTGTTTTATGCGAAATTTTTAAAATTTTTTTGCGAAAAATCCCCAGGCATAAAAAGTCAGCGAGCTACCTGAACATTATACCGCCTCAAGTAAGCCATGTGAATATAACATATAAAGGCAAAGAAATAAGATGGTCCGTATTTTCAGGCGCCTTTTTTTACGGGCCTGCCGCTTCGCGTATGGAGCTGTGGATTATTTTCATCATGCGGTCCAGGTCCTCAAGGCTTATGGAAAGCGGCGGCATAAGTACTATGACGTTGCCAAGCGGGCGTATGAAAAGCCCTTTTTCAAGCGCACGGAGCGCCACCTTCCAGCCCATTTTCTCCTCCCAGGGGTAAGGCGTTCCGAGCGATTTGTCCGCTACCAGCTCGATGCGGCCCATGAGCCCAAGCCGCTGCGCGTGCCCGGCCCTGCAATGACCGCTTATCAGCTCAAGCCTTTTCCCCATAAGATCGGCCTTCGGGGCCAGCCCTTCGATCACTTTTTCCTTCTCGAAGACCTCAAGCACCGCCAGTGCTGCGCTTGAGGCCAGGGGGTTTCCGGTGTAGGAATGCCCGTGGAAAAAGGTCTTAAGCTCTCCGTAGCCGCCCAGGAAGGCCCCGTATATCTCATCGTTGGTTATGGTCACCGCAAGGGGCATATATCCCCCGGTTATGCCCTTTGAGAGGCAAAGTATGTCCGGCACAACGCCTTCATGCTCGCAGGCAAACATCCTGCCGGTCCTGCCAAACCCGGTTGCAACCTCGTCGGCCACCATGAGTATGCCGTATCTGTCGCAAAGCCCCCTTACCTTCTTTAAATATCCGGGCGGGGAAATGATCATGCCGCCCGCGGCCTGTACCATGGGCTCAAGCACAAAGGCCGCTATCTCATGGCCGCGGGTCTTAAAGATATCTTCAAGCGGGCCGGTACAGGAGAGCCCGCATCCGGGGTGCTTGAGCGCAAGAGGGCACCGGTAGCAGTATGGGGATGGCACCTTCAGCGTTTCAAAGAGAAGCGGCTTGAACACGTCATGGAACATCTGCACCCCTCCCACGCTCACGGCGCCTATCGTGTCCCCATGGTAGCCGTTTTCAAGCGACACAAAGAGTGATTTCCCTTTCTCACCCTTATGCAGCCAGTACTGGAAGGCCATTTTGAGCCCCACCTCTACGGCCGTGGACCCGTTGTCGGAGTAGAAAACTCGTGCAAGCCTTCTTCCCTTGTCGTGCGCTTCCAAAAAAGGGCCGAAGCTTTTCTCCATCAGGGCTGCCAGCCTGCCAGCAAGCTCTGTTGACGTCTCGCCAGCCAGACCGAGAAGCGTGGTATGCGCCGCCTTCGCAAGCTGGGCGGATATGGCATAGTCGATCTCTTTTTTCCTGTGGCCAAGGATGTTCACCCACAGGGAAGAAACGCCATCAAGGTACCATCTGCCCCGTATGTCCTTTATGAAGCAGTCCCTTGCCTCTGTGATTATGAGCGGGTCGCCATCCACCCACTCCTTCATCTGCGTAAAGGGATGCCAGATGTGGGCCTTGTCGATAGCGGTGAGGCGTTTTATCCGGTCGTTCAGGGACAAAGCAAAAAGCTCACTTCACATTGTTTTTTTGCCGCATGAGGCGCATTCGGGGTCCTTGTATGCCTTGTAGCTTTTGAACTCCGTTTTATAACCGTTCCACACAAGGAGTTTGCCCTTATGGTTCTCGCCTATGCCGGTAAGGTACTTGAGCGCCTCAAGCACCTGGAGGGAGCCTACGACCCCGGGTGTGGCCCCAACCACCGGGAACACCTCGGAAGGCGGCGCTTCCGGATAGATGCACCTGAGGCATGGGGTCTCAGGCGTTTTTATGAAGCTGAGCCTGCCCTCCATCCCCCAGATGCTCCCAAAGACAAGAGGGATGCCCTTTCTCATGGCACAGTCGTTAAGGACATACCTGGTTGGGAAGTTGTCCATGCAGTCCAGGATGATGTCCGCCTCGCCCACCAGAGCATCCACAGATTCGCCTGTTATCTTTTCCGTAAACGCGGTTATCTCAACATCGGGGTTTAGCTCGCTTAGGGTCATCTTGCCGGAGACCGCCTTGTTTATGCCTATTCTTGAGGGGCTGTGGAGCACCTGCCGGTTAAGGTTGGACCAGTCCGGGGAATCGAAATCGCATATCCTTATGTGGCCGATCCCTGCGACCGCCAGGTATATGGCCACAGGGGAGCCAAGCCCGCCGGCCCCGGCTATGAATACGGTGGAGTCTTTAAGTTTTTTTTGGGTATCTTCCCCCCAGCCCTCCATGAGCATCTGGCGGTTGTAGCGTTTGAGCTCACGCTCCATGAACATAAAAAGTTACCTCCTCCGGGCAAAATTTCTTTTTTATTTATTTTCAGTTTTTTTATTTTATTTTTTTCTGGGGGCCGGCTCTTACTGTCTTATCTGTCCGCTCCCAAGGACAATGAACTTGGTGCAGGTCAGCTCCTCAAGCCCCATTGGACCTCTGGCGTGTATCTTGTCGGTGGAGATGCCTATCTCCGCGCCAAGGCCGAACTGCCCTCCGTCATTCAGTCTGGTGGAGGCGTTCACGAAGACCGCAGAGGAATCCACCTCCCTTAAAAACCTCATCGCCTTGTCATAGTTCATGGTCACAATGGAGTCCGAGTGGGAGGAGCCGTATTTTGCTATGTGGTCCATTGCCTCGTCCATCCCGGAAACCACCTTTACGTTCAGAATCAGGTCTAGGTATTCCTTGTAGTAGTCCTCATCGCTCGCTTCCTGCGCGGAGGGATATATCTCCATCGTCTTTTTGTCCCCCTTCACCGCAACGCCCTTGGCCTCCATTGCCTTAAGCACATCGGGCAGAAACCCCTGGGCGATCTCCTCATCCACAAGCATCGTCTCCATCGCATTGCAGGTGCCGGGGCGCTGGACCTTGGCGTTGACGCATATCTCCCGGGCCATGATAAGGTCCGCATCCCTGTCCACATATACATGGCAGACCCCCTTGTAGTGCTTGAGCACCGGGATCCTCGAGTTTTCGGTAACGGTCCTTATAAGGCCTTCGCCGCCGCGGGGAATGATGAGGTCTATTATCCCCTCAAGCTTGAGCATCTCTATTATGGCCTCCCGCTCGGGCACGTCTATGAAGTTTATTATCCCTTCGTGGAAGCCTTCCTTTTTTGCCTCCTCTCTGAGCAGGCCGACTATGGCGCGGTTTGAGTTTATGGCCTCCGAACCGCCCCTAAGGACAACCGCATTTCCGGCCTTAAGGCAAAGGGCGGTGGCGTCCGCGGTGACGTTGGGCCTTGCCTCGTAGATGATGCCTATGACGCCTATGGGCACGCGCATCCTGCCCACCTGCATGCCGTTTGGCCTCTGCCTTAAATGCAGAACCTCTCCCACCGGGTCCGGCAGCGCCGCCACCTCTTCAAGCCCGCAGGCCATCTCTTTTATCCGTTTTTCATTGAGAGTCAGCCGGTCTATCATCGCCTTTGACAGCCCCTTGGCGCGTGCGGCCTCAACGTCCCTGGAGTTTTCCCTGATAAGAGCCTCCCCGTTTGAAAGGAGGGCCCTGGCCATCTTCACCAGAAGGAGGTTTTTCCTGTCGGTGCCCGCCCTGAGGAGGTCCCTTGCGCCAGCCCTGGCATCCATGGCTTTGCCGGTCACGAACTCCCTAAGCTTCATGTCCATCTGTTCTATGCCCATAAGATCCTCCTCCTTCAGGAGATATTTTCTGTTTTTGTTTTTTGTTTTTGTGGGAAACAGGGGCTTCTTATCTTCTAAGATATAGGATAGTCTTTTAATTTTCAAGGCTTTTAGGGAGTTTTTATCCGCCCTGGGCCTGCCGTTTTTTGTATAATATCCTATGCTCAAAGTGGCGTTGACCGGAAATTACGGCAGCGGAAAGAGCCGGGTGCTCTCGGTTTTCGGCGAGATGGGCGCACTGTGCATAAATGCGGACCGCATAGTGGCGGGGCTCCTTGAAGATCCGGAGGTGCTCGGAATGATAAGAAAGGTTGCGGGCGACGGCGTCTTCGAGGGGGACAGGCTCTCAAAGAAGAAACTGGCCGATCTTATCTTTGCCGATGCGGCGGTTAGGGGCGCGGTGGAGGGCATCATCCATCCTTTTGCGATAAAAAAGATAGACGAAACGCTCAAAGAGAACTCCCGGGCCGCCATGGCGTTCATAGAGATACCGCTTCTGTATGAGAAAGGCTATGAGCAGATGTTCGACAGGGTGATAGCCGTATACGTGGATGAAAGGACCGCCCTTGAGCGTCTTATGGAACAGGGCATATCCCCGGCAAGCGCGAGGCAGAGGCTTTCCGTGCAGATGCCTCTTCTGGAGAAAGTCGCAAGGGCCGATTACGTTATAAACAACCAGGGCGGGATTGAAGAGACGGTATGGCAGGCGAGGCGCATATTCGAGGAACTTATGCAGACGGCCGCCCTCACGGAAAGAAAAACGAAAATAGTCGCATAAAAGCAAAGTAAAAGATAAAAAGTGGAAATAAAGATAATAAGGGGACTTGAGGGGATAAAGAAGGTCCGGCCCAACCTGGTCCTCACCATAGGGAATTTTGATGGTGTCCATATTGGGCATCAGAGGATAATGGAAAGGGTCGTGGAGACCGCCAGGGCCATCGGCGGCAGTTCCATGGCCATGAGCTTTGACCCTCACCCCGTAAAGGTCCTCTCTCCGGAAAGGGCCCCAAGCCTGATGACCCCGCCCGAGGAGAAGGCCCGCGTCATGGGGCTGCTTGGCATAGAGCGGCTGCTTCTTGTGAATTTCAACCGGGAGTTCGCGGGCCTTGAGCCGGACGACTTCATACAGCGGATACTGGTTGAAAAGCTCCATCCGGTCTGGATAGTGGTGGGGCATAATTATGCATTCGGCAGGGCAAAGAAGGGTACCACGGAGCTGCTCAGGAAACGGGGAAAGAAATATGGCTTTAAGCTGACCGTGGTCAGGAACGTGAGGCTGAAGGGCCAGGTCGTAAGCAGCAGCCGCATAAGGGCACTTCTTGAGAAGGGCAGGGTGGATGAGGCGGCCCCGCTTCTGGGCAGGCAATACATGATAGAGGGGGTTGTGGAGAAGGGCGCGGGCAGGGGTTCCAGGCTCCTTGGCTATCCAACGGCCAACATATTTTCCCCGCATGAGCTCATTCCCAAAGAGGGGGTATACGCTGTAAAGACCAGGCTCAGGGGAAGGATATACAACGGGGTCATGAACATAGGCACCAACCCCACCTTTAACGGCGGAAGACTTTCCCCCGAAATATTCATAATGGATTTCAAGGGGGGCATCCTTGGCGAGAGCCTCTCGGTGTATTTTGTGAAAAGGATCAGGGACGAAAAGAAATTCCCCTCGGCCGATGCCCTGAAGACCGCCATCAGCAAGGACGTCCTTGAGGCAAAACTCATCCTTGCTCCGGCAAGGACAAAAAACATGAAACTGGTCTGACTAGTATGAATGAACAGACTAATGACGGTTATTTCTGAAACACCACACTAGGCGGCCCGCTGCTTTCTTGCGCCTCCCTAGACAGGGTCTATGTCCACAGTGACCTTTCCGGCTTTGATAGCTCCAAGCAGCGCCGTTATGGTTTTTTTCAGTGTTTGGGCCGAGGGGGCCTTTACCAGGATGGAATGGAATTTTTCGCCCCGCTCGCCGGTCTTCCGCACAGGTCCCAGTATCTCAACTTTTTCGGCCGCTGCCTGTTCCTCCGGCACATGGAGCCCA
>JAKAJM010000059.1 GCA_021813765.1 Nitrospirota bacterium | reverse complement strand
TGCCGTAGCTCTCGTTTGCCACGTACACAAATCTGCCTGAGGGATCAACCGCAACAGACCACGGCTGAGACGCGGCCGAATACCCGGTATTGATTGTTGCAGGAGTCATCGGCGCCAGCGCACCACCTGTAATTATCGTGTACTGAGATACGGTGCCGTCGCCAAGGTTCGCCACGTAAGCGTATTCAGATAAGGAGGTTGCCCACTTGGCATAGAGGGTGACGTTTCCCAGGCCCATAGTGAAGGTCTGTCCCTGCGTATAGGTGGCCCCGCTGCCGTCAGCCTGGGTGTTCCAACCCGCAAATATGTAGCCGCTATTTACCAGGTTGCCAGTATTGCCCTGTACGGTAACAGTCTGACCTTGCTGGTACGCGGTCGGGTCGGATGGCACTCTGCCGCCAGTGTTGCCGTTGCCGTTGTATGTAACAGTGTAAGTCGGGTTCAGGGTCCACATCGCATACAGGGTGACATCTTGGGCGCCTATAGTGAAGGTCTGTCCCTGCGTATAGGTGGCCCCGCCGCCGTCAGCCTGGGTGTTCCAGCCCGTAAAGGAATACCCGTCTTTTACGATGCGGCCCGTATTGCCGGCAACCGTAACGGTCTGCCCCTGCTGGTACGCGGTTGGATCGTAAGGGACATCGCCGCCGGTATTGCCGTTTCCGCTGTAAGTGACGCTGTAAACAGGGGTCACCCACATGGCATACAGGATGAGGTTCGCGGTGCCCATCGTAAAGGCCTGCCCCGGCCCATAGGTGTCTCCGCTACCGTCAGCCTTAGTGTTCCAGCCTTCAAACGTATATCCTGCCTTTACAAGATTGCCGGTATTACCAGCCACCTTTACGGTTTGCCCCTGCTCGTAGTTGGTCGTGTCGGACGGGACACTGCCGCCGGTATTGCCGTTTCCGCTGTACGTGACGGTGCAGGTCGGGTTAAGGGTCCACATCGCATATAGTGTGACATTCTGCGCGTCCATCGAAAAGGTCTGGGCTTGAGCATAGGTGGTCCCGCTGCCGTCGGCCTTGGTGTTCCAGCCCGTGAAGGAATATCCGTATTTTACGAGTCCGCCTGTATTTCCAGGCACTGTTACGGTCTGTCCCTGCCGGTAATTGGTTGTGTCCGAAGGGACGCTGCCTCCGGTGTTGCCGTTGCCGTTGTACGTAACGGTATATGTGGGGTCCTGCGTCCAAATGGCGTACAGGGCAATATTTGACGGGACCATCATAAATGTCTGGCCTTGCGTATATGTCGTCCCGCTGCCGTCCTCCTTGGTGTTCCAGCCCGCAAAAATATAACCTGTTTTTACGAGACCGCCTGTATTGCCAGGCACTGTCTCTGTCTGTCCCGGACTGCAACCGGCCTGACCGGCAGGCACGCTGCCGCCCGTGTTGCCGTTCCCGTCATATGTTACCGTATAGGTTTTAGAGCCGCTTTCTGCTGTCTGACTGTTTCCGGTGCTGCCTTCCGCCGAGCTGTTTGCGCCCGCGCCTTCGTTCCCACAACCCTCCAGGACCAAAGCGGCAGCCATGATCATAATAAGGGCGAAAAAGAAAAACCTGCTCTGTTTTTTCAATGTCTTCATGGGCTCCCTCCAGTCCTGCTGGCAATGCGGTCAGACAGTCATACGCAATGCCGGTCTTTTGGCGGTAAAAACCGGGCGTTGCAATGAGAGGATTTCAGAGCTTTGAACTAAGACGTTGCGAGAATGGAATTAACAACTAAACTGTCAGTCTTCAGTTTATTTTAAATTTTATCAAAAAACAAAGGAGCATCAAAAAAATTTTTATCCGTATTCTGCGGAAGCGGGAAAAGGCTCATGCCGCCAATTACGAGGGAAAGGAAAAGATCCGTGGTTCAGGCAAGGACCATGCGGTCCCTTCCCTGGTTTTTCGCCTTGAAAAGCGCGTCGTCGGCAAGGGTGATAAGGTCGTCGGACAGGCTTATCCTTTGATCGGGATAAACGGAGATGCCCATGCTCACCGTGATCCCGGCCCTGTCGCCGAGCGCCTTGAACCGATGGCTCTTTATCGTCTCCCGTAATCTCCGCCCCTCAACCATTGCCCCTTCGGCCCCGGTCTGGATGAGCAGCATTACGAACTCCTCGCCGCCGTAACGGGCGAACACATCCGTCTTCCTGATCTGTTTTTTGACTATCTGGCAGAATTCCCTCAGGACCATGTCACCGGCCTTATGACCGTAAGTGTCGTTTATCTTCTTGAAGTAATCGAGGTCGAACATTATGCAGCCAAGGGGGCTGCCGTACCGCTTGGCCCTCTGGAACTCATCCTCCAGGCGGTGATAAAGATAACGTATGTTGTAAGCGCCCGTAAGGTAGTCCGTTATGGAGAGCCTCTCCAGCCTGGTCTTCTCTTTTATCAGCCTTTCAAAAAGGAAGGCGTTATAGAGCGGGTTTACGGCAGCCCTTGCTATTTCCTGGCAGAAGTTTATCTCTCTTTCGGTGAAATGGCGCGAGGACCGTGAGGTCCGCAGGAAAAGGCTCCCTATTACCTCGTCCCTGTACAAAATGGGGATCACCATTATCGCCTTTATGTCCATGCTTTTCACAATGGCGGAGACCGGCTTCATAAGAGGGTCCCTGAGCGCGTCCCTGATGATGACGGTCTTTCCCAGCCTGTGGGCCTTGCGTATCTCGGGATATTTCTTAAGGTCTATTTTCAGCTCCTTGAATTCAGCGGGCTCACAGCTTGAAACCACCTCCGCGAACCGCTTTTCCCCCTGCTCCAGCCCTATGATGGAGCACCGGCTTACATCTATGGTCTCGCCTATTTTTTTGACCATGAAGTTAAGGACCTCTTTGGGGTCCAGGGTCGAGGACATGAGATAAGAGAGTTCCACTATGGCCTCAAGGTCCTTGACCTTTCCAAAGAGCCCCTTGGCAATCCTCTGCCTGTTTCGCACCAGCCTCAGCTTGTACTCCAGGTCTTCCTTGTTGAAGGGGGCCAGCAGGTAAGATTCAATATTGTGCTTCATCACCTGGGCCAGCCCGCCGGTCAGGTCGTCCTCGACCATGGCTATAACGGAGGAGCGCTTGACCACCGGGACGGCCTCTTCAAGACAGCCGCGGGTGCCAAGGATAACCGAACAATGCGCCCCGGCCTTCAGGCTTTTCTCAAATTGCGCCGCGTCGTTAAAGATCGTAGGCAAATACTCTTTTCTTCCCCTGAAAAAAGAATCCAGGAATTTAAGAGTCTCAGGCTTCCTGTCATAGATAGCTATACGGCATTTTTCCATCACTACACAATATAATTTAAAAAAAATAAATTAATCAAGCCCTTTCATCATTTTAAAAATTCCTGAAAAACCCAGGTAGAGAGGTATCTCTCGCCCGTGTCGGGCAGGATGACTATTATCATCTTCCCCGTGTTTTCAGGCCGTTTGGCTACTTCCACCGCCGCCCGGACGGCCGCCCCGGAGGAAATGCCCGCCAGTATGCCTTCCTCCCTGGCAAGCCTCCTGGTCATTTCGCCGGCCTCTTCATTCGAGACCTTTATTATTTCATCTATGAGGTCAACCGCCAGCACCTGCGGGACGAACCCCGCGCCAATTCCCTGTATCCTGTGAGGCCCGGGTTTACCTCCGGAAAGGACAGGCGAATCGCTGGGTTCCACGGCCACCGCCCTGAAAGACGGTTTTAACTTCTTGATGGCGCCGGCCACTCCTGTAAGGGTGCCGCCGGTGCCAACTCCCGCAACCAGTATGTCCGCCTGCCCCTCCGTGTCCCTCCAGATCTCCTGAGCGGTCGTGTTCCTGTGGACCTCGGGGTTCGCGGGGTTTTTAAATTGGAGGGGGATGAAGCTTTTGGGAAGGGAGGCCGCGATCTCCTCCGCTTTTTCGATAGCACCTTTCATGCCTTTTTCGGCGGGGGTGAGCACCACCTGCGCGCCGAATATCTTTAGCAGGGCGCGCCTCTCCACGCTCATGGATTCGGGCATCGTGAGAATAAGCCTGTATCCCCCGGCCGCGCAGGCAAAGGCAAGAGCGATGCCGGTGTTCCCGCTTGTGGGCTCCACTATTACGGTGTCCGGGCCTATCAGCCCCGCGCTCCGGGCCGCCTCTATCATGGCCACGCCTATCCTGTCCTTTACGCTCGAAAGGGGGTTGAAGCTTTCAAGCTTCGCAATGACCTGCGCCCCCGCTCCAGCGGTCACCCTGCGCAGCCTTACCAAAGGCGTGCCGCCCGTCGTACCCGTTATGTCGTCAAAAATCCTCATGCGGAAAAACCTCCATTGGTCCCTGATGCGATTTTCCCAAGATACTTCGACCCTTTTGAAGTATGATAATACATGATTTCCGGTCATTTGAGAATTCGTGAGAAACCCGCTGCTTGCTGCACGTGGCAGATGGGTCTAAAATTTAGACGTGGGATAAATCCAGAGAATTCATGAATTTTATTTTCCCGCCGGCCTTAAGAAAATAAAATCCCGGGAGGTATTTTGGCGCAAAAATGAAGATCGCGGTACGGGACGCAAAAGACGCAGATTTTTCCTGTGACGCACTGGTCCTGCCTGTATTTGAAGATGAAGGGCTGGCCCCTTACGGAGAAATAGACCGGAGGCTGGACAACCTCCCATCGAAAATGATGGCGGATGGAGAGTTCCGGGGCCGTCCGGCGGAGGTCTTTCTGCTGCACACTTATGGGAAGGTAAAACCCTCCAGGGTCCTTTTCGCCGGACTTGGGAAAAAAGGCGAAGCCTCCGGGGAAAAGGCCAGGCGGGCCGGGGGCAAGGCAGCGTCTTATTTGAGGGACCTGCGTGGTACTAACGACATAGCCCTTTCCACCTCCAATTTTTCCCGTACGCTCCCCCAGGAGGATTTTGTGGAAGGCATGCTGCTTTCCCTGTACCGCTTCGGGGCATACAAAAAGGAAGAAAATGAAAAAGGCCTGAGAAGCCTGACGGTGCTTTCGGCCCAGGACTGGAAGGAGCGCATAAGGTGGCTTGAGGAGGTTGAGGCCGGGACACGTCTGGCAAGGGACCTCGTGAACACACCTGCAAATGACCTGACCCCTTCCGCCCTGGCAGAAGCGGCGCTTTCCCTTAAAAAGGTGAAGGTGAAGGTCATTGAAAAAAAGGAGGCTGAAAAACTGGGGATGGGGGCCTACCTTTCGGTGGCCCGCGGCTCCCATGAGCCTCCAAAATTCATTGTCCTTACCTATGAGGGCCAGGGTGAAAAGGCAAAAAATCAAAAAGCTCCGGTTGTCCTGATAGGGAAATCCATCACATTTGACAGCGGCGGGATATCCATCAAGCCAGGCGAAGGCATGGAAAAAATGAAATACGACATGGCCGGCGGAGCGGCCGTGCTTGGAGCGATGAAAGCTGCCTCCGGACTGGACATGCCTGTAGACGTTACCGGCATCCTGCCTGCGGCCGAGAACCTGCCTGGCGGTTCGGCCTCCAGGCCGGGTGACATAGTAAAGACGATAACCGGCAAAACGGTGGAGATAATAAATACGGATGCCGAGGGCAGGCTTGCGCTTGCGGACGCCATAGGCTACGCGGCCCGTTCCAACCCCAAGGCCATAATAGATGTTGCCACGCTCACCGGGGCCTGCTCCATCGCCCTGGGTAATGAGGCCATGGCCATGATGGGAAACGATGAGGAGCTGATAGGCGCGATAACGGCCGCCTCCGAGGAAACGAACGAGAGGGTCTGGCGGATGCCCCTCTATGATGAATACAAGGAATACATAGAGAGCGACGCGGCAGACCTTAAAAATACGGGCGGCAGGTCTGGCTCGCTCGTGACCGCCGGATATTTCCTCAAGGAATTCGCCGGAAACACGCCATGGGTCCACCTGGACATAGCAAGCACCGCATGGACGGACAAGGACAAGGCATATCTGCCCAAAGGCGCCACGGGTATAGGGGTGAGGCTTCTTTTGAGCTTTCTTAAAAACCTGAGGGCGTAGGGAAAAAAGCAACAAAAAGAAAAAGGGAGAGATGAGCTCTTTTAAAGGCAAGGTCCCTGCCCTTGTTTTTATCCTGCTTCTTGCCAGCGAGGCTCCGGCCCCGGCGGCCGGGGCCCGCGCCATCCTTGGCGTCTGGCTCACTGGAGACCGCGACGCAAAAATAAAGATCTATGAATGCGGCGCAGAAAAATTCTGCGGCAGGATAGTCTGGGTAAAGAAGGGGCCGCCAACCGACATTAAAAATCCAAACCCCGCCTTAAGGGGCCGCCCCATCATGGGTCTGGCGATAATGAAGGGTTTTTCGTATTCCGGGAAAAATAAATGGACCGGCGGCAGGCTGTACGACCCGAAGAGCGGAAACACGTACAGGGGCAGCATGCGGCTTGCCTCGCCAAACCGGCTGAAGCTGAGGGGCTATGTCCTTCTGCCTGTCTTTGGAAGGAGCGAAACATGGACAAGGGTAAGGGGAACGGCCCCGGAATAATTTCCTGTCCGGCGCGTTTTTCTCTTTCCCTTTTCTTTTGCCGCCAGGTGCGCGTGGACCGCGGCTGGGCCCATGGCCTCTATGCCTGCCCTGTCGATAAGGCTGGGCCATATTTCCTGGGCTGGCATGTCAAATATGGTCTTTTCATCGGCGGCCAGTATATACCAGTCTCCCCGGCTTATCTCCGTTTCAAGCTGGCCGGAGGCCCAGCCTGAATACCCTGCGTAAATGCGGAATTTTGATTTACTCTCCAATGCCATTTTCCTGAGCGTCCGCATGTCCGGGCTGATATAGACGCCATCGAAAATACGAAGCGACCTGCCTGGCGGATTTTCAGATGAGTCCAGCAGCAGAAAGACCTTGTACATCTCCACCGGCCCCCCGATATAAGCCCGGTCGCTTCTTTTCTTCAGCTCTTTGACCTCGGGGAATAGTTTTGAGATGGGCACCTTCGTTGGCCTGTTTATTATCAACCCTATCGCGCCGTCCTTGCCATACTCTATCAGCAGTATGACGGTCTCCGAGAAAACAGAGTCCGTAAGCTGCCTGGTGGCAACCAGAAACTCCCCGGCTGCAGGGCCGGCCCGGTGCAGTTGCGGGGCCGCAGGCCCGGTGAAACCAAGGCTGCACAGTAAAAACGGCTTCCGGCTTAAGGCAAGACCTGAATTAATGCCTTGGTCCTGGCCCGCCAGGCAGGCCACAGGGCCAAGAAAATCAAGAAAAACAAAAAAAACAACGGACAGGAAAATGGGTAACACGGGGAAGGCCATGGGAAAAGATAAAGATATCTTCGGTTTCGTCCCCATGGCTATATTAAAGCACACTTTTCCAGTTTGCCCTAGACCTTGATCCTCAAAACTGGCATTCCCAGGCGCTGCCTGCCGTTTTCGCCCTTGAAGAGATTTTTCCCCTGTCTTCTTTCCGGGATGTCACCTCTCTCCCCTTCATGCTGCGCCTGCGCTCTGACTGGCAGGGAGGACGCCTGCATGACAGTGTACTTGCCGAATCTTTGGGACAGCCTGTCAACCGCCTCATAGACGCGCGTCATCTTCTCGATCCTGCGGGTATCGTCAAACAGGGTGAATTGCAGGCTGCCCTCCGGCACCAGGCCACCAAGGACCACACCCGTTTGCCTGTAAGGCACCCCGCGGCGGAAAACATACCTGAACCCCTCCCTAAGGGGGCCGGACAGGTCCGCGGGAAAGGCGGTAGGCAGGTTCAGCTTCAGCTCCACCCCCTCGCTCCTGAAATCCTGCCTTCGGATAAAGACGGCAAGCCTTGAGGCAAGCAGGTTATAGCGCCTTGCCTTCATGCAGGCGTTCTCCAGGTTCCTTGAAAGCTGCGCATACACGAAGGCCTCGTCCCTGGACGGAGGGGTGAAGGTCCTGGCCTTGCTGATGGACTGATAGGCGCTTTTTGACTCGCGAGTGACGGGGTAAACGCTCCTGCCGTTGAGCTCATGCCATATTTCCAGATAAGGCTTTGAGAGATGCCCGCGGACGAACTTTTCGTCCTTCCTGGCAAACTCAAGCGCAGTACGGATGCCAAATTTATTAAGATAGGCCGCGGTATTTGGCCCTATGCCCCAAAGCTTGCCGACTGGCATGTTTTGAAGATACAGGTGGATGTCCCTTCCGGGTATGACCGTAAGACCTCTTGGCTTTCCATGTTTGGAGCCCACCTTCGCAAGCACCTTGGAGAGGCTTACGCCGATCGAGACCGTTATTCCAAGCTCGGCCTCGATGGCGGCCTGCATCTTCCCGGCTATCAGCTCATAGGGTCCGTGGAAGCTCCGCCTGAGCCCTGTCAGGTCCATGAAGGCCTCATCTATGGAGTACTCCTCCACATCCGGAGAAAAACGCCTCATTATCTCAAACATCCTCAGCGAAAAAAGGCTGTACGTCTCGTAATCGGATGGGACTATGACAGCATCCGGACAGACCCCCCTGACCTCCGAAAGCCTCATCCCGCGGCCCACCCCCCTGGCCTTGGCCTCATAGCTTGCTGCGGCCACGATGCCGCGCTCCTTGCCGGTTATGACAGGCCTGCCCCTCAGCTCCGGGTGTATGGCCTGTTCGCAGGAGGCAAAAAAGGCGTCAGCATCCAGATGGAGTATGGCCTGCGGCCACGAATGGACAATAAG
This sequence comes from Nitrospirota bacterium, assembly GCA_021813765.1. Taxonomy (GTDB): domain Bacteria; phylum Nitrospirota; class Thermodesulfovibrionia; order Thermodesulfovibrionales; family JdFR-88; genus JAKAEG01. The sequence goes on along the minus strand of JAKAJM010000059.1, from coordinate 7,916 downwards.
AGGTTTTTGATTTTTTTGATTTTCAATCATGACCCGATGCCTTGATCAGCTTGTTGAGGCCGCCAGAAAAAACAAAAAATTTACCTGTATTTCCTTACCACTGCGGTCACGACCCCGGCTATCTTGAGCTCGTTTTTGGGTCTTATGGGTTTATAGGCCGGGTTTGCGGCAATGAGCTGGACATCCCCTCCCCTTTTCCTCAGGTACTTCATTGTCCAGTCCCCGTCTACCTGGGCGATGACTATGTCTCCGCTTTTGGGCGCAAGCCCCTTATCCACTATAACCATGTCGCCTGGCAGTATCCCCGCCCCGGTCATGGAATCCCCGGAGACATTGAGGAGGAAAGTGGCCTCCCGGTTCTGTATCAAAAGCTCATCCAGCGACAGGTTGTCCGAAAGCTCTTCTTCCGCGGGGCTGGGGAAGCCCGCCTCCACTGTGCCAAGCACCTTCAGGTCTTTTGTTTTTGCCTGCTGCCTTTCAAGCATCGGCCCAAGCGGTATGAGCCGTCCTTTTTCATCCCGCATGAGGACGCCCAGCCTTTCAAGCCTTCCCACCAGCTTGGAAACCGCGTTTTTGGAGGCCAGGCCTGCAAGCTGCCCGATCTCAGAGAAGCTTGGCATCCTGCCTTTTTGCCTGTAAAACATGGCTATGCCATCCGCGCGTAACCCAAGCAGCCTTTCACTATCACTCTTCATGCCCATATTCTATGGTGAACGATAGTTCACTGTCAAGGCTGAAGGGGGGAAGGAACTCAAAAAGCGAAAATCGGTATTGCCGCGTTATCAAAAAGGGACATTACCCGGAAAGCAGGGAACACGTCGTTGCGGCAAGGCCTCAAGCGTTTTTCTGCAAGGGGGGCAATGCGGGCAGCCATCCATACCTCAAGAGCGGCTTGGATCATAAATATATTTGCATTATAATTGAAATTTTAGGTAACATCAAACAGAGAGTTTAGAAGCTATTTAGGAGTTTCGATATTCATTGACAAATATATTCCTTCTTGGTAATATGAATCAAAATTCATTCCCGAGAAGGAGGATTTGACAGATGGCAGGAAACGGAGACTCAAAGAAAATGGCCATAATCGCCAGCAAGGGCACGCTGGACATGGCATATGCCCCTCTGGTGATCGGTTCCACGGCAGCTGCCCTGGATACGGATGTGCGGATATTCTTCGCGTTTGGCGGCATCAATATCCTGCACAAAGAGAAGAACAGGCAGATCCCTCCGCCTGCGGGAATGGAGATGCTGCCTCAACTGGCAAAGAATATAAACTGGGCCGGCATACCGGAGATGCTTCAGATGTGCCGGGACGCCGGGGTCAAGTTCGTGGCCTGCTCAGCGACCATGCAGATGATGGGATACAAGAAGGAAGACCTGGTGGAAGGCGTGGAAGTGGCCGACGCGGACAGGTTCATAGAGTTCGCCCAGGAGTCCCAGAGCAGTCTGTTTATATAGGTATTATCCTCTTCCCACTTGTCCGGGGCCCCTTCAGATGAAGTGGGCCCCTTTTTTTTCAGCCCGAAATCGAAGATCCGGCCACATTAAGGTGTCCTAAGGGCGAAGAGAACAGCGATGGTCTCAGAATGCGGCAATTTGACATCCGTCCGCCTACTCCCTCTCAAGGACCTGAAAGATATAACCCTAAACTGAAAAAATCCCGTGATCTAGCCGCCGGGACCTGAATATCCTAAAACGAAAGGTTTTGCCTTTCCAGGAGCATTTCCGCCAGGAAAGAGCCGGGCTTTATCTCCGAATTTTCAATGCGCTCCACCTTGTCCAGCTCATAGTGCTTTACGCAGGAAGCACAGATGTAGAACCGGACGCCAAAATCGGTGAGGGTCTTGATGAGCTCCGCTACAGGTGAAAATTCGTCCTTTTTCTGCCACGAGAGCGTTTCGGCAAACCCCTTTTTTGCAAGCAGCACCCCCTTGTCCATAAGGAAGAAATCAAGCTCCATGTCAAAGGCCTTCATGTTAGTGGCAAGCTGCATGGCCCCGGCCACTACGTCCGGATTGTCGTAGGAATGCGTGATGATGAAAACGAATTTTTTATTTTTGTTATTGTTTTCTTCCTTGTTTTCCACTTTTTCTTTCTCTCTCCATATCGTTTTTATTTGACGGCTTTGCCAGGCGTTATTTTCTTAGTGCGCGCACCCTTCACGGCCGGAGCAGACCATTCCGGGGCTGAAAAGAGGCAGCCGCCCCTCTTCAAAAAGCTTTATGTTCTGGGCTACCGTGCCATCGGACGCCTTGTAAACCTTTATACCCGCCCCGTTAAGCCTCATCAGGGCGCCCCTGCCGATGCCCCCTACTATGATGACGTCCACATTCTCACCGGAGAGCGCCTTGAGGGGACTGCACATACCGTGGGCATGATGCGCGTCGCCATTCAAGACGGCTTTTTCTTCTTTCGTCGCAGTGTCAAATACAATAAAGGCGGCAGCAGAGCCGAAATGCCCGTAAACCTCGCTGTCAAGCGACCGGGTCTCCATGACCGGGAAACAAAGTTTCATTTTTTTATTCCTCCTCTTTGCAAATAGAGTTTTCAAGCACGATGGCCTTACACCCGGACAGGGCCTCAGCCACTTTCCTCCTTGCGCTTGCAAGTATCCGCTGGACAGTCCCCCTGGATATGCCCATCCTCTGCCCGGCCTGTTCCTGGGTCAGGCCGTCCAGGTCGCAAAGCTTGAGGGCCTCCAGTTCGTCCCTCAATAGAGCTATCTTCTCTATCTTTGTCATAGGTATGCCGGTGGGCTTGAACGCCCTGCCCATATAGCTGCACCCGCAAACCCTCTCTTTCTTAGGCCTGGGAGACATGTTTTTTGTCCGTCGTTTCCGCCCCTGATATTTCGTGCATATGCACATTATAAAGGCCAAAAAAAAAATAGTCAACCTTTTCCCCGTTTTACCGGTTCGGGCCTTCTGACCGTATCCTGGCCACATCGCCCGGCGCGGCCCATGGAGCATGGTTCCCCCAGCTTGAGCGCTCATAGTTTATGATCGAGGCTATCTGTTTATCCGAAAGCTCGCCCGCCCAGGAAGGCATGTAGATCACATACTTTATGCCATTTATGGTCGTCCCCTGCTTGCCAAACAGCACCGTGCGGATGTGCTGTGCGGGGTCCCTGTCTGTTACCACGGGGTCTGCCGCCAGGGGCGGCACCAGGCCGGGCATGCCCATGCCGTTTTCCCCGTGGCAGCCGGCGCAGTTGGTCTTGTATAGCTTCGCCCCTTTGTTCTGCGACCCGTATGCAAGGGAAAAGGCAAGAATAAAAAAAGCAAGGGCACTTAAAAAGAGTTTTCGGACAAAACTTTCTGTCTTATTCATATTTTTTGCGTTAACAGCCTTTATTGTCAGCGAATGCCGCAGGATTTCAATTTGCAATATGGTAAAAAAACGGTCGGCGATTTATTCATTTCTACCACAGCCCGCCCGGCTGTCAACCCTTTTACGGGTAAAAAATGATAATCCCGGTGATAGCCGCATTATTATTTTTTATAGATAAAAGTTTGAGAAATTTACCCTAGTCAGGGTAAAATAAAATCCTGAATGCCTTTTACAGGAAAGTTCTTGCGGGCGAAAGGAGAGGCGGAAAATTGGCTACTAAACAGGCTGGAAAGTTGATCAAGGTAGTTATAAACCAAAAACCTGTCGATTGCGAAGAAGGCAAGACGATCCTGGAAGTATGCAGGGAGGCAGGCATATTCATCCCCACCCTCTGCTATGACCCCCGCCTGGAAGCCTATGGCGGCTGCAGGCTTTGTCTGGTCGAGGTGAAAGGCGTAAACAGGCCGCTTTCTTCCTGCACAACGCCCATACAAGATGGTATGGAGATCACGACGGAAAGCGAAAACCTCACGGGGCTGAGAAAGACGATGCTTTCCCTCATACTTTCCAATCACCCGAATGACTGTCTCCGCTGCGAAAAGACCGGGGACTGCTCCTTGCAGGAGCTGGCCTTCATGTATGACGTTGCCCCGGATGGGTACAAAGGCGAGCGGTGGAACCTTCCGGTAAAGGACAACAACCCGTTCATATCCTTCGACCCCAACAAATGCATCCTTTGCGGCAGGTGCGTAAACATCTGCAAAAACCTGATGCTCAAAGGGGCAATAGACATGACCGGAAGAGGTTTTAACGCAAGGCCGGACACCGCTTTCGGCAAGCCCCTTTCACCGGAGAACTGCCTTTTCTGCGGCCAGTGTGTCTCCACTTGCCCAACGGGGGCCCTTATGGAAAAACCATCCGCCAGGACAGGCAGGAACCTTTCGGTAAAAAAGGTCAAGACCACCTGCTCCTACTGCGGAACCGGTTGCTCCTTCTTCCTGAACGTAAAGCAGGGCAAGGTAACGAAGGTCACCTCCGATTACGATTCTCCGGTCAACAGGGGCAACCTTTGCATAAAGGGGCGCTTCGGCTACGAGTTCATACATCACCCGGACAGGATAAAAACACCCCTTATAAAAGAAGCAAACGGGGAATTCCGCGAGGCCTCATGGGATGAGGCCCTTGACCTGATAGCAAAACGCTTTGGCGAGCTGAAAGAAAAATACGGCCCTGGCGCCGTTGGCGCCTTCTCCTCCTCGCGCTGCACAAACGAGGAGAATTTCCTTGTCTCCAAATGGGTACGCGCGGTTTTAGGCAGCAACAATGTCGACAACTGCGCACGTGTCTGACACGCTCCAACTGTGGCCGGTCTGGCCACATCTTTAGGGGCAGGGGCCGCAAGCAATTCCTTCGACCAGATATCGGAGGCGGACACCCTCTTGATCTTCGGCTCGAACACCACCGAAGGCCATCCGGTGATCTCCATCCACGTGAACAAGGCGATAAGGAACGGGGCCCGCATAATAGTCGGAGACCCCCGGAAGATAGAGCTTGTCAAGTGGGCCGACGTATGGCTCAATCTGAAGCCCGGCTCGAACATAGCTCTTCTGAACGGGCTCGTGCACGTGATCCTCAAAGAGGGCCTCTATAACAAGGAGTTCATTGAAAAAAGGACCGAAGGGTTCGAGGAGCTGAAGGCGGCTGTTGAGGAATACACGCCCGCTCATGTCCAGAAGCTTACCGGGGTAACGCCGGACAAGCTGTTAAAGGCCGCAAAGATATACGCAGAGGCCAAAAACGCGATGATCCTCTACGGCCTTGGGGTAACGGAGCACCAGAGCGGCACGGAAACCGCGATGGCGGTGGCCAACCTGGCCCTTGTCTGCGGGCACATAGGCAGGCGCGCCACGGGCATCATGGCCCTCAGGGGTCAGAACAACGTGCAGGGCGCCTCCGATATGGGGCCCGCACCTGCGGCATTCACGGGATACCAGCCGGTGACCGATCCCGTGGTCCGGGAAAAATTCGAAAAGGCCTGGGGTGTGGAGCTGCCCTCAAAACCGGGGCTGAAATCGGTGGAGATGCTCGATGAGGCACAAAAGGGCAATTTCAAGGGGCTTTTCATCCTTGGCGAGGACCCGGCCCACACGGACCCGGACATCTCCCATATACGAAAGGCCCTGTCCTCGATAGAGTTTCTTGTAGTGCAGGACATCTTCCACACCGAGACCACGCGTTTCGCCCATGTGGTGCTGCCTGGCGCAAGCTTCGCGGAAAAAGACGGCACGTTCACAAACGGGGAGCGCAGAGTGCAAAGGATAAGGAAAGCGGTTGAGCCGGTCTCCGGCAAGGCCGAATGGGAGGTCATCTGCGAGATAGCCTCCAGGATGGGGTACAAAATGAAGTACAACCACCCATCCGAGGTCATGGATGAAATAGCCTCCCTTGCCCCCATTTATGGAGGCATCAACTATGTGCGGCTTGAAAACGGGAGCCTGCAATGGCCCTGCCCCACCAAAGACCATCCCGGGACGGCCACGCTCTACAAGGACATGTTTTCAAGGCCGGGCGGGCGCGCCAGGTTCATGGCGCTTGAGCAAAAGGGCTCCGCGGAAGTCCCGGATGCGGAATACCCGTTCGTGCTCATCACCGGCCGCAGGCGCGAACATTACAACAACGGCTCGATGACCAGGCGCTCAAGGGGCATCATGGAGATGTTCCCCGAAGAGCTGCTGGAACTGAGCCCGGCCGATGCATTGAAGCTTGGCATCAAAAACGGCGAGATGGTGAAAGTCGCCTCCAGGCGGGGGGAGATAAAAGTGAAGGTGCGGGTGTTGGACCGCTCACAGGAAGGAAACGTGTTCCTGGCATTCCATCACCAGGACGTGCTCACAAACATCCTCACATCTCCGCACAGGGATCCCATAACGGGCACCCCTGAATACAAGTCCTGCGCCGTGAAAATAGAGAAACTCTAAAGGACGCCGGACAAAAAGATCAAGAAAATGAAAAAGGCGCTTAAAAAGCGCCTTTTTCATTTTCTTTTTCCGCCGTGAGTGTCAGTAAGAGGCGGCCTTACCTGCCTTGGCATCAGGAGTGAGGCCACGTCCTGGCTTGCCGGCCTTGAGACGACCTCTTCAGGCGGCCCGGACTGGACGGCCTTTCCGCCTTGATAGACAATGAGCCTTCCGGCCAGTTCGCAGGCCTCTTGCAGGTCATGCGTTACCAGCACCACGGGGATGTCGAACTCGCGCCTTATCTCCACCAGAAGCCTTCCCATCTCGGCCCGCAAAGGGGCGTCCAGGGCGGAAAAAGGCTCGTCCAGCAGGAGGGCCTGCGGCCTGCCAACAAGCGCCCTGGCCAGGGCAACGCGCTGCCTCTGCCCCCCGGATATCTCGTCAGGATTTTTGTCTCCAAGTTTGCCAAGACCAAAGGCATCCAGCATGCCTTTCACTTTTTCGGCTGCCCGGTCTTTTCCAGGGCCACCGCCGGCTTTTCCATTCAGTCCGTATTCAATGTTCCCGCGCACGGTCATGTGTGGGAAAAGCGCCAGGTCCTGAAAGACATAGCCAAAGCGCCTCTTTTGGGGAGGAAGGTCCACGCCAGATGGGATGTCCAGGAGCACCCTGCCCCCTGATACGATGCTTCCCTCATCCGGCCTCATGAGCCCGGCCATCGATTTTAGTGTCAGGGACTTCCCTGCGCCAGAGCGCCCGAACAATACCGCAAGCTCGTTTCCCATGCTCCAGCTTACATCAAGGGAAAACCCCTTCAACCTCTTTTTTATGTTGACCGACAAGCTCATTTGTCAGAATTTTTTGCTCAGCCTGTTGGCCATGTATATGACCGAAACCGACAAAACGGTAAGTATAATGACCATAGTCCAGGCCCTTGCCCACTCGCCGTTTTCCAGATAGTTGTAGATGGCAAGCGGCATTGTTTCGGTCCTGCCGGGGATGTCCCCGGCGAACATCAGCGTTGCCCCGAACTCCCCAATAGCCCTCGCAAAGGATAGAACGGCCCCTGCAATTATCCCCCTTTTTGCAAGCGGAAGCACCACGCTAAGCGCCGTCCTCAACTCCCCGTGTCCCAGAGTGTAAGAGGCGTCAATGAGCTTTTGGTCCACGGACTCTATCGCCGCGCGGGAGGTCCTTATCATAAGCGGTATGGAAACTATGAACGAGGCCGCCGCCGCAGCCCACCATGTAAACATTGCGGTCCATCCGGTAAGCTCATAGAGGGGCCTTCCCAAAAAACCGTTTCGCCCCAGAATGACAATAAGATAATATCCGGTGACCGTCGGCGGCAGCACCAGCGGAAGAGTAAAAAGGGCATCCAGGAGTTCCTTGCCCCGGAAACTTTTCCTGGCCAGCACGTAGGCAACGGGCACACCGGCAAGCAGCGCGAAGAACGTCACCACCAGCGCCACCTGAAAGGACAGCCTGAGCGAAAACATCCCATGGGCGCTCATGGTCAGCATGCCCCTTTTGCGGCCGATTCAGACGAAAAAGACCTCAAAAACAGAAAGGTCATTTTGTTCCGAATCCGTATTTCCGAAGGATGCTTTTGCCCTCCGGCGAGATCGG
>JAKAJM010000058.1 GCA_021813765.1 Nitrospirota bacterium | reverse complement strand
TTCTAGGGTGAAGAACTTTTTAAAAGGAGGAGCAGGGGCATGTCAGCTGTCATATGCTCTTCGCGAGTACCATGCCCCTGTAAAAATCGCATCCCCGGCAGTTCTGTATCTTTTGCGCATAGGCGCCCTGCATCCCTCCGTCACATCTGGTGCCCTCGACAACAAAGCATACGCGACCTGCGTTGGGATAGGCCGGGCAGCCGTTCCGTAACTCCCTGGTGCATTTTTTGTAGTCCCAGCAATTCATCTTGATCATAAGTCCTGAAAGCCCTCCATGTGTTTTATTTTTTATCAGTGCGTGTTCAACAATCAGTTGTCAGTAGGCGAACGGCTGCTCCCCGTTCAAAGAGAGCATCTCGAGCACCTTGGACTGGTCTTCATGGCCCATGCCGGCTATCTCCGCGCAGACCCTGAAACCCTCTCCCTTGAAGAACTCGATGCTTTCTTCCTTGTAAGCATTTCCCCAGAAATCTTCCATCGACTGCAGGATTATCGCCTCTGCGAGGCTCTTTACGCTCTTGCTGTAGTCGGCTCCCGCCAGCTGATGCCCGTCCTTGCGCTCCAAAAGAGCAAAATTTCCTTCATGGGTCCCCTTCATCTTGAGCCTCCTTGGTTTTTGTGCGTCTTCTTAGGACGCTAGAAATTTCCCGGCCAGCAGGCCGTCTTTTTCGAGTGTGTAATCGATGCTGAAGAAACTTCCTGTCCCCCCCGGGTAGTCCAGCACCCCCATTATCCTGCCCTTGAGTTCCTCGAACTCTAGAGGCTTTTCCATGCACGCGTAATCGCCGATGGCCCTGATCTGCGCCTCAATGTCGGGTGTTATGAACGCGGTAAGCACGATCACCCTGACTTCCGGAAAATCCCTGCTTATGTTCTGGAGGAGCTCGAACCCGTCCATCTCGGGCATCTTGAGGTCGGTGACCAGAACGTCTATCCTCGGCCCGCCCCTGAGCACATCAAGGGCATACCTCCCGTTTTCGGCGGTGAAGACCTTGAAATTTTCCTCGCAGCTGCTCAAGCCTTCAGAGAGGCTTAACAGGAACGCTTTCTCATCGTCCACAAGCAGGATATTTTTTGTATACGCGTCCATGTTATCTTGTAACATGCAATTGCGATGCCAGAAGGGGGGATAATCTAAAAAATGATTAAAAACGTCGAGTTGATAAAAGGAGGGAGGCGGGATGACAGGTCGCCAGCAGGCTTATGAACGGTCTATTATGAACCAGTAGTTCTTTTTAACCCGTATTCCTTTACCTTTCTTTTCAGGGTCGAAAGGGAGATGCCAAGGGCTTTTGAGGTCCTCGTATAATTGTCTGCCAGAATGGAAAGGGCGTGCTTTATGTAGCTTTTTTCCAGCTCCGCAAGGGGCAGGAGCCCTTCGGGTGCAGAGGAGAGGATATTTTCAGGGCAGGGGACCGGAGCAGGGATAGGTTCGGCCAGCAATTCCGAGGGCTTGAGCACCCCTGAGCCTCTCTGAAGTATGACTGCGCGCTCGATGATGTTTTTAAGCTCCCGGATATTGCCGGGCCAGCGGTACTGCATGCATTTTTGTACCTCCGCCTCCGGGAAGGTCATCTCCCTGCCCCCGGGTATCTTGTCCAGGAAGTATTTGCAGAGCCCGGGTATGTCCTCTTTCCTTTCGCGAAGCGGGGGCACGTGTATCCTTATCACGCTCAGGCGGAAGTAGAGGTCTTTCCTGAAGCCGGTATCGAGCATTTTTTCGAGGTCCTTGCCGGTTGCGGCGATGATCCGCACGTTCACTGTCTTCACCTGCTCGCCGCCCAGCCTGCGTATCTTGTGGTCCTCAAGGACACCAAGGAGCTTTGATTGCAGGTGCATGGGCATCTCCCCGATCTCGTCCAGAAGGAGGGTGCCGCCCTCGGCCATCTCGAAGATGCTTTTCTTTGCTGAGACGGCCCCGGTGAAGGCCCCTTTCTCATACCCGAAAAGCTCCGCCTCTATCAGGTTTTCGGGCAGGGCCGCGCAGTTTATGCTTATGAACGGCGCCCGCCGGAGCGGACTTTTGTAATGTATTGCCTTTGCCAGGACGTTTTTTCCTGTCCCGGTCTCTCCGGTGATGAGCACCGGGGCATCGGTTGAGGCGGCGGACTCAAGGAGCCTTGAGATGGGGGCAAGCCCTCCTTTTTCGCCGATCAGTACGGCGGCCTCGCTTTCCCTGGCGCTGTGGTACCTCTGAAGCTGCTCTATCCTCTCAAGCTCGATCGTCCTAATGGCCTGCTCAATGGCGTGGTCCATCTCCTCCAGCTCGAAGGGCTTTGACAGGTAATTGAACGCGCCGGACTTCATGGCTTTGACCGCCCCGTCATAGCTTGCATGGGCGGTGATGAAGATGATCTTCGTCTGGTCATTGTATTTGAGTATGGACGTGCAGAGGGAGTCGCCCTCCACATCCGGCAGGCGCTGGTCCAGGAGCACCACGTCTGTGTCGCCCCTGGCGCTTGCGGCCAGGCCTTCAGCCCCCGTATTGGCAACCCGGACCTCCATTGAATCTCCCTCCAGGTATTCCTTCAGGCTCTGGCAAAAGGTCTTGTCGTCGTCTATTATGAGCAGTTTCCTTATGTTCTTGCTTTTTCCGCTGTTACCTTCCATGCGTGCCCTCCGGAATGAATATGTCTACGGCGGTGCCTTCGCCCAGCACGCTCGATATCTCCACTGTGCCGTTCATCCTGGTCACCATTTTCCTTGCAAGCATCAGCCCCAGCCCCGTGCCCTCCGGCTTTGTTGTGTAGAAGGGCCTGAAGGCGTCCTTGAGCTGGCTGGGTGACATTCCGCAGCCATTGTCCTCGATATGAATAAGTATGCGTCCCGCCATCTTCAGTATTTTTATTTCAATCCTCGGGTCCTTCCTGTCTTTAAGGGCGTCGGCCGCGTTCGTCATGATGTTCAGCATTACCTGCTGCAGCGCCCTCGGGTCCGCCAGGCAAAACTGCGCCTCCGGCTGGACGTAAACCCCTATGGATATGCCTTTCCGCTTGAAGTCCTCCTGGACAAGGGATTTGAAGTTGCTCGCAAACGAGCATATTTCCACGTCCTTAAGCTCCGGAGACTCGTGGACATTGAAGCTTTTGAGCATTTTCAGCAGGTATTCCATGCGGGCGAGCTCCGAAATGGCCCTTTCCAGGTATGTGTCTATCACCTCTCTGTTACATCCCTTCTCCAGCTTGTTCTTAAGCACGCTTAAGGCCATTTTTATGGAGCTCACGGGGTTGCCGATCTCATGCCTTATGCCGGAGAAGACATATCCGATATTGTCCATTGTGTTGACGGCCTCGGCAATGGATTCAAGCCGCAGCTTTTCGGTTATGTCCCTGGTTACGACCACTACGTTCGTTACCTTGCCCGAGGGGTCCCTGACAGGCGCGATGGTCTCCTCCACCTGCAGAAGGGCCCCGTTTCTGCCGGTCATGGCGAACCTTCCGGTCCAGGGGCTGCCGTTTGCGATGGTGCCGGCAAAGGCGTCCTCGAAGCCCGAAAGGCCATCCTGCCCCGGGGTCTTTCTGGGCATGTCCTTTATGTTGGTGCCAAGGGCCTCCTTCTTCGTGACCCCGGTGATCATTTCGAAGCCTTCGTTCACATATTGTATCGTGCCGTCCAGGGCGGTCACCGTCATGGCGTCGGCCGCAGATTCGACTGCGGCTGCAAGGAGCGCCCTGTCTTCCTCGGCCTTCTTCCTGGCGCCGATGTCCTCGACCATGCCCAGATAGTAAAGGGGGGAGCCGTTCTCATCGCGAACGAGGGAGACGGTGAGGTTCGCCCACATCCTGGAGCCGTCTTTTCTTATGTAGCGCTTCTCCATCTTGAAGGAAGGCAGGTCCCCATTGAACAGCCGCTCGCGGAGCTCATCGTTTGCGCGCAGGTCGTCAGGGTGGCTGATGTCCGCAACGCTCATTGAGCAAAGTTCCTCTTCGGCGAAACCTAACATGCGGGAAAGCGCAGGGTTTACCTTTATGTAATGGCCGTCCAATCCGGAGAGGGCCATCCCTACCGGCCCGTCCTCGAAAACCTTTCTGAAGCGCTCCTCCCGCTCCATCAGGGTCTTTTCGACCGACTTCTGGACGGTCACGTCGAGAGCGGCGCCAAGTATCTGGGAAGGCGATCCGTCAGGGCTCCTCGTGAACACCGTGTCGCGGCTCATGAGCCATCTCCACTGGCCCTGGGAATCCTTCATGCGGTATTCGACCTCCAGGATCTCGCCGTCCTTTAGCTTAAGGAAGCGCTCTTTCATGGAGGCAAGAACAGGGAGGTCCTCCGGGTGTATGAGCTTGACAAGGTCCCAGTTTTTGAAATTTTTTATCTGAGCGGGGTCATACCCCATTATCTTGAGCATCTGGCGGTTGGAGTAGACCACCTGGTGTCCCGACAGGTCGTAAATGTAAAGCACGTTGGGGCTCAGGTCGGCTATGCTCTGGACAAAACGCTGGCTTTCGCGGAGGAATTCCTCGGTTTCGTCCCTTTTCTTTATTTCCTTCATCAGAAGCATGTTCGATTCCCTGAGGCTCTCCTCGATGGCTTTCCTCCGGGATATGTCCCTGACCATGGCGACGGCGTGCCATTTGCCGTCGACCTTTACCGGCGTGGTGGATAGCTCGACCTGGAACCGGGTCTTGTCCTTTTTGACCGCGATAGATTCGAAGGTCTTCCCGACAACCGGGCCTTGGCCGGTCTCAGAGAACATTTGCATGCCGGTCCTGTAAAGGTCGTGATATTCGGGAGCGGCCAGCATCAGATGCAGGTCTTTCCCGCTTATCTCCTCAAGCGTGTAGCCAAAAAGTTTTTCGGCTGCGCCGTTCATGAACAGCACTCGGCCCGTGCTGTCGATATGGACAATGGCGTCCGGGGCGCTCCAGGTAAAGGCCCTCAGAAATTCCACCGCATCTTCCTGCCTTATGTTCCCAATCTCTCCCATTACGGTCACCGCCCTGACAAAACAAAAAAGCTGAAATAAATAAAAAACACCGGGACAAAACAAAAATTTTTTTATTTCATAAGAAACGTCCAGCGGTCACATCAGGAAATCCAACCCCTTCCCCTAGGGTTTAGGATAACCTAACACAGACCAAAATCTCAATCCGTAAAAATGGGTAAATATTGAAAAAATGCCAAGGCTGGCGCAGGCAGCCGGTATGTACCCACCTACGTCCGGGAAATCAGGCCGTAAAAGATATCCTCAAGGCGCTTGGAGTTCTTTTCCACGTCAAAGAGCTTCCCGACCTTTTGACTGCCTCTTCGGGAAAACTCCGCCCGCAGGCGCGCATCGTTCATAAGCATTTTAATCTTTGCGGCCAGGTCTCCGCTGTTTCCCGCCCTGAACAGAAATCCGTCAACGCCATCGGCGATGATCTCCCTTATGCCGCCGCCGTCAGCACCGATGACCGGCACCCCAGCCGCCATCGCCTCAACCAGGGCGAGCCCCAGGCCCTCCCTGGGCGAGGGCAGGACGTTCATGTCCATGATCTTGTAGAAAGGGGCGACGTCTTCCTGAAACCCGCAGACGGTGATTACGCTTTCATCAAGCCCGTTTAACCGGGCCATTTCCTTCATGATGCCGACCGAACGGGCGTCCTGTGGGCCTACCACGAGCAGGTTGATGTCATGGCCCCTGAACAGGTTTTCATTCGCCAGCGCCCTGAAGAGGACCTCATGCCTCTTTATTGATGGCTTTCCGGGTTCCAGCCGGGTCTCATGGAATCTCCCAACGATGCCAATGTTGAAAGAGGACCTTTTTTTTGCATATTTCTCCCGGACCTCTTCTATTTTTGCAGGTGGAACGTCCTCGAACTTTTTTATCTCTATGCCGCCGTGGACTGTAACTATCCTGCCCGGAAGCGTACCTCCAAGCAGGAAACTTTTTCTTACTGCATTGCTTACGGCGACGCTCAGGTCACATGCCAGGTTGTCCGTTAAAAAACCGGTAAACGGCACGCCTCCCCGCAGGCAGTGCCTTGTAAAGACGATTTTTGGTCTGAACCTTGCGCGGGACAAAGGGGAAAGAAAATGAAAAAACCTGGCCGCGGACAGGAAATGTCTTCCCTTGGAATGGTGGGCATTGACGATATCTATCTTTTCCATTTCGCAGTAGCTGATGAAATCCTCAAGGCTTTCCCTGTCAGTCGCGGACTGACGGCCCAGCAGCTTTATCTCCAGACCCGCTTTTTGGGCAGCGCCTATCAGCGCGTTGTCGGGCGGGCAGCAGAATATCACATGATGCCCCATCCCGCGAAGCCTTACAGAGAGGTCGAGGGCCAATATGTCGGCCCCTCCCATGCCGGTGCCGGAAAGGAGAGTGATCAGCCGCAGCGGCCTTTTTGAGCCTTTTTTGTCTTTATCTTTTTTTGCCGGAGTAGACATCTTGCCAGAGCTCAAAATATTTTTCCATGGAATACCGCATAAAACCTTCGGCATATTGCCCGCATCCGCTCACGATGGCCCTGTAGCGGTTAAGCGAAACCGCCGCTTCAACCCAGTTGTTGGCTATGAGCTGGCTTCTGTATTTGGACAGCGCCGCGTTTTTTTTGGGGAAGGTAGAAGATACGTCCATCACGAGGTTTGGCACAAGGGGCGTCCATACCTCGTAGGCGCAGACGCTGAAACCGTAGCGGTTTTCCCTGTAAAGGCCCGCAAGGATGTGGTTCAGTGCCAGGTGGTCGTTGTGCCTGTCGAAAAGCGAGGGCAGGTACACCGTATCTGGCCTGTAATCATCCAGGGTTTTTTTAAGTCTTTGGGCTGCGTCTTTCTGTTTGAGAAGGGTTTTTGAGGGGTAGCCTAAAAACTCCATCTGTCCGATGCCTATTTCCTGCGCAGCCTCATGTGCCTCTTTCATGCGCTCCTGCGTGCAGTCGGCAAAATAGATCGCAGCCACCTCGTCTCCCGCCTCCGCGTGCTTGGCAAGCGTGCCACCGCAGCCTATGACATCGTCGTCAATGTGCGGGGCCAAAATGAGGACACGCCCGCTTTCCGGTCTTTCAAGCTTCAGGGGAGAGGCCTTGAGGCCGGGCTCCAGCGCCTCATAAAGCCGCCGTATGTGCGACCATTTTATCCTGGCGGGCAGTTTCATTGTCTAACGCGTAACCAGTTTCATCGCGGCTGCACTGTTCTGCCGGGCAATAGACAGGAAATTTTTGAAGGTAAAACTCCTGGGGAGGGACTCGAACCCCCGACCAAGTGGTTAACAGCCACCCGCTCTGCCGACTGAGCTACCCAGGAACCGAACCAAAAGAACAAGTAATTATATATCAGAAAAATCGCAGATTTGTCAAACTTCAGCGAGTTTCGAAAAATCGCAGATGCCGCTTGCAAGCGCCCATAATGAGCCAAGCAGGGCGAGCCTGTTTCTCTTTACGTCCTCGTCTTTGTCCATGACAAGCACCGCCTCGAAAAATCCGTTCACCGGCACCGTCAGCCCGGACAGCACGGCAAGGGCCTCCTCGTAAAGGCGCTCCGAAATGAGCCCGGAAACCGTTTTTTCCGCCTCGGCCATGTTATCAAAAAGCGCCCCCTCGGCCTTTTCCCTGAAAAGGCCTGCATTGACGGAAGACGGAGCCTCCGCCTTTTCAGCGCCTGCGGGCAGGATGTTCCTGGCCCTCTTTATGGCAAGAAGGAACGCGCTGTAGTGCGGCGTTTGTTTGAACCGTTTTATGGCGTTATGCCTTTCGATTATATCCTTGAGCGGAACATGCAGGGCTTTGCCAAGCAGGGACAGGGCAATGTCTTCTTCAAAACCCCTTGCCTCGAATATCTGCGGGAGCCTAGACTCGAAAAACCTGAGGATGGACGCCCTTGTATCTCTGTCTTCAGGCCGTCCGGCCAGGAACGGCTCAAGCGCCTTGTCCACAAGCTCGTCCAGCGCGAGCTCGTAGCCGCCCTCGATAAGTATCTGGGCAACGGCTATGGATTGCCTCCTGAGCGCAAACGGGTCTTCGGAGCCCGTGGGGGCAAGCCCAAGGTGGAAGAAAGCGGCTATGTTGTCCAGCCTGTCTGCCAAGGCAAGGGCTGCGCCCAGCGCTGTTGAGGGCAGAGCATCACCCATATGCCTTGGTAGATACTGCTCCAGTATTGCCTCTGCCACCTGCGCAGGCTCTCCATCGTTTATGGCATAGTATCTGCCCATAATGCCCTGCAGCTCCGGAAATTCCCTGACCACGCCGGTCACCAGGTCTGACTTCGAAAGAGCAGCCGCCCTCTTTGCAAGCTCCAAGGGTTCCCCCTTTTCACCCGGGCATATCCGCTCTGCTATGCTGGCGGCAAGCCTTTCAACCCGCATGACCTTGTCATGCAGGCTGCCCAGGCGCTCATGGAAGGCCACTTTTTTAAGCTCTTCCACCCTTGCCGAAAGCGGGTGCCTGCGATCCTCGTGATAGTAAAACCTGGCGTCCTCGAAGCGGGCCCTTATAACGCGCTCGGAGCCAGCCTTCACCACGAAATAGTTCTCCTTGAGGGTGTTGCTTATTACCGTGAAATGGTTGATGAGCCTGTCTTTGCCGTCCTTTATTGCAAAGTATTTCTGGTGGTCCTGCATGACCGTGACCAGCAGCTCCTCCGGCAGCTCCAGGTACTCCCTTGGAAATTCGCACAGCATGCCTACAGGATACTCCACCAGGTAGACCACGGTGTTCAGAAGACTCTCGTCTATGACCGGCTTTCCCCCTACGGTGCCCGCAAGCCTTTGAAGGTCCTCAAGTATGGACGCACGCCTCTTGTCCTGGTCTGCGATAACAAAGTTCGACTGCAGGGTCTTTTCATAAGTCCCAGCATCCTTTATCTGGAAGGCGCCCGGAGAGAGGAACCTGTGCCCCCTGGTAATATTGCTGCTTTTTATCCCGTCCATGTCCATCTGAAGAGTTTCGGAATCAAAGAGGGCAGTGATCCACCTTATGGGCCTTGCAAACCTCATGTTCCCGCTTCCCCATCTCATGGATTTTGGGAACGGCAGCGAAAGGGCCATATCCTTAAGCAGTCCGGGGAGCACCTCTTTTAAAGGGCCGCCTTTTTCCTCAATGACCGCCGCCATGTACCGGCCAGAATTCTTTTCCCTGACCACCAACTGTTCGGGCTGGAGGCCAAGTCCTCCGGCAAAGCCCGTAAGCGCCCTTGATGGTTTGCCGTCCTTGTCGAAGGCGATCTTCTCCGGAGGGCCGAACACTTCCCTTGTGCGGTCCGGCTGATTTTCAGGCATGTCCGTGGCCAGAAGCGCAAGCCTCCTTGGCGTGGCAAATACCTTTATCCCGCCAAACGGTATACCGTTTTCGGTGAACCGCTGGGCCGCCAGGCCTTTAAGGTTTTCGATGGTCTGCGGGAGGAACCTGGCCGGGACCTCCTCTATGCCTATCTCAAAGAGAAGTTTTTTCATTGCTTATTTGTTTTTCTTCGTTTCCGCCGGTGTCCCTCAAAAGCGGATAGCCCATCTCCTCACGCTGTTTTAGGTAGGCCCTCGCGCAGAGCCTTGCCAGGTTCCTGACCCTGGCGATAAATCCGGTCCTTTCGGTAACGGAGAGCACTCCCCTGGCATCAAGCAGGTTGAACGTGTGGGAGCATTTGAGGCAGTATTCGTAGGAGGGAAGCACAAGTCTCTCCCTTCCAAGCCTCACGCACTCGCTCTCGAAGGAGTCAAACAGCGAAAACAGGAGCTCAGTGTTGGCAAGCTCGAAATTGAATTTCGAGAACTCCACCTCTGAGATGTGGTGGATGTCCCCGTATTTTATGCCCTTCGCCCACTCCAGCTGGTAGACATTGTCCACCTCCTGCAGGTACATTGCTATGCGCTCCAGCCCGTAGGTTATCTCCACCGGGATCGGCCTGAGCTCTATGCCCCCTACCTGCTGGAAGTATGTAAACTGCGTTATCTCCATCCCGTCCAGCCAGACCTCCCAGCCAAGGCCCCAGGCGCCGAGCGTGGGGGATTCCCAGTCGTCCTCCACGAACCGGATGTCATGCCTGAGCGGCTCTATGCCAAGGCCGACCAGACTTTCCAGGTACAGCTCCTGGCTGTTTGCCGGAGAGGGTTTCAGTATGGTCTGGAACTGGTAATAGTGCTGAAGCCTGTTCGGGTTCTCTCCGTAGCGGCCATCCGTGGGCCTCCTTGAAGGCTCCACGTAAGCGGCTTTCCACGGCTCCGGCCCCAGAACCCTGAAGAAGGTCGCGGGATGGAATGTCCCGGCTCCAACCTCCATGTCGTAGGGCTGCAATATGGCGCACCCCTTGCCAGACCAGTATTCCTGGAGCCTCATTATAAGTTCTTGAAAATACATTGAATTTGAATAATAATTGACAATGCTCCCGTTTGTCAAACGTTGGCCCGGCAGAGCGATTTGATTTGCCAGGAAAAGTCATGCTGTTTTATAATTTTACTAATTGACCAAGAGAAAGGAGCGCCAGAGAGAAAATGCCCGTTTATGAATACAAATGCAACAAATGCAAGGCCGATTTTACCTATCTTAAGTTGAGGGCGGATGACGAGCCGCTCTGTCCGGGTTGCAAGTCTGCGGACGTGACCAAAAAGATGTCCAGCTTCTCCTGTTCGGGCGGCGGATTTTCCGGCGGTTTCGGTTCCGGTTTTGGTTCCGGGCACGGCGGCGGCTGCTGAAGCCCTTCCCGCTGAGGCGTGCCCTCAGCAAAGCAAAAAAACAAAAAGATACGGGAAAAGGGAGGAGGGTCTTTTTTTCGCGGACGACAGGGCCGCGGAATCCTTGACATTTTAAACGCCGAATCAATAAAATCGAGGCTCAATGGGGATGAATAAACAGAGGCTCCTTCTTGCTGACGACAGCATTACTATCCGGAAGGTCGTTGAACTGGTCCTGGCCGACGAAGGGTTCGACCTGAAGCTCACAAGCGATGGTGCCCAGGCCCTGGACGCGCTGTCCTCTTTCAGGCCGGACATCATACTGGCCGATGTCGATATGCCGGGTTTAAACGGCTACCAGCTTGCCCAGACGGTAAAAAACAGCCCCGCTACGCGTTCGATACCGGTCATATTGATGGTCGGGGCGTTCGAATCAGTGGATGAGGACCTCATAAAAAAGGCCGGGGCCGACGATTACATAATAAAGCCGTTTGAGTCCAACGACCTGATATCGAAGCTCAGAAAAGCGCTTGCTGACCGTCAGACCATGATGGAAGAGTCCGGTTTTGCCTCGGGGCTGGCTTTTGAAATGGCCGGCGCGGAGGCCCTCCGGAATGAAGAAGGCACGGGAGGGAACGATCATCTGGTGCAGGAGCAGTATGTGGAAGAGGTGGTCGTGCCGCAGGTAGAGGAAAAAGCTGTCCTTGCTGAGGCCGTGGAAAAAGAAAAAACCGAGGTAACGGCAAGACCGGCAGCCCTTACGGCATTTCCGGAAGGGCTGGAAGAGGTGATATCCGCCCGGGCTTCCAAAGGCATCCAGGATGCGGCAAACGGGATGGACATTTCCAAAGGGGCCCAGATAATAGCCCAGGCATTGGCTCCAGAGCTCAAAACAGCGTTGCTTGAAGGTCTTGCCGGCCAGGCAAGCGCCCTTGTGCCCGAGGTTAAAGCTGGTATTGCTGAGGCGGTCATGCCTGAGGTAAGGACAGCGGTTTCGGAGTTCCTGATACCCGATATCAAATCATCCGTTATCGAATCCATCCTGTCAGAGGTGAGGACGGCCATTATTGGACCGCTTGTGTCCGAGATCAGGAGCTTCCTGGCGGATTCGGTTCTGCCTGACATTAAAACTGCGGCAGTGGAAGCGGTGGGCCGTGAGATCCAAACGGCCGAGGCCGGACATGGAGCAAAGGCCGCCGCGGTGGAAGCAGCCCGAGAGGCCGTTGTGGACGGCATCAGGGCCGCCCAGATCGGGCCCGAATTAAAAAACGGGATAATAGAGGCGCTCCTGCCTGAAATAAAGCCCGTCATCATTGAGACTGTTGTCCCGGAGGTCAGGAACGTAGTGGCCGCCGCGATTGAACCCGAGGTAAAAAAGGCGGTCAGGGACGAACTGCCTGGAATAATAAAAGCCGTAATGGCATCCACGGCCCTTCAGGCGGCCCAGTCCGCTGCTTCGGATGTGCAGGCCAGGATAGAGGGGATCATCCGGGATTCCTTAGCCGATATTGCCCTTCCAGTCATAAAAAAAGAGATAGAAGCTATCAAATCCGCCATTTGAAATAAAGACAATAAATAAAAATGACCGAACCCGAATCTCGCAAAAAAAGCTACGAGCCAGGCGCTATTGAGCAGAAATGGTATGATTTCTGGCTGGAAAAAGGCCTTTTCAAGCCAGAGGTAAACCCCTCGGGGAAGCCGTACTGTATTGTGATTCCGCCGCCAAATGTCACGGGACAGCTCCATATGGGCCATGCCCTTAATGCCACCCTGCAGGATGTGCTTGTAAGATGGAAACGCATGAAAGGCCACAGGGCTCTATGGATACCGGGCACTGACCATGCCGGCATCGCCACTCAGAATGTTGTGGAGCGGCAGATAGCGAAGGAGAAAAAGGACCGGCACCAGCTGGGGCGGGAAGAATTCATAAACAGGGTATGGAAATGGCGGAGCGAGTACGGCGGCAGGATCATCCACCAGCTTAAAAAGATGGGAGCCTCCTGCGATTGGTCCAGGGAGCGCTTCACCCTGGATGAGGGCCTTTCCCTTGCGGTAAGGACAGTATTTGTGAAGCTCTATGAAGAGGGCCTCATTTACCGCTCGACAAGGCTCATAAACTGGTGCCCCAGGTGCCTTACCGCTCTTTCCGACCTTGAGGTGGAGCACGAGGAAGAAGAAGGGGTGCTCACTTACATAAGGTATCCGCTTGCAGGAGGTAAGGGCCATCTGGTCGTGGCGACTACCAGGCCGGAGACTATGCTTGGCGACACCGGGGTGGCGGTGAATCCCGCAGATGAAAGATACAGCGAGCTCATAGGCAGGAAAATAGATCTGCCCCTTACATGCAGGCAGATCCCGATAGTGGGGGATGCCGCTGTGGAGATGGAGTTTGGGACGGGCGCTGTCAAGGTTACTCCGGCCCACGATTTCAACGACGAGGAGATAGCGAAGAGGCAAAATCCCGCCCTGCCTTCCGTGACTGTCATAGGGGCGGACGGGAAGATGACCGGCCAGGCCGGGCCAAGGTATGCGGGGCTTGACCGCTACGAATGCAGAAGGCTTGTGGTGGAGGACCTGAAGAAGCTGGGGCTTATTGAAAAAGAGGAGAAATACGGCCATTCCATAGGGCACTGCTACAGGTGCAAAACGGTGATAGAGCCACTGGCCACGCCGCAATGGTATGTGAAAATAGAGCCCCTGGCGCGCGAGGCTATAAAGGCGGTGCGCGAGGGGAGGGTGAGGATAATCCCCGAGGGGTGGGAGAACAGCTACTTTGCCTGGATGGAGAACATAAGGGACTGGTGCATCTCCAGGCAGATATGGTGGGGGCACCGGATACCGGTATGGTACTGCGGCTGCGGCCAGACGGTCGTCTCCACTGAGACGCCCATGAAATGCCCGCTTTGCGGCAGCACGGAGCTTAAGCAGGACCCGGACGTGCTCGACACCTGGTTTTCCTCCGCGCTCTGGCCCTTCTCCACGCTGGGGTGGCCGCAGATGTCTGAGGACATGAGCTCCTTTTACCCCACGGACGCGCTGGTGACCGCCTTTGACATCCTTTTTTTCTGGGTGGCCAGGATGATAATGATGGGGCTTAAGTTCATGGGTGATGTGCCTTTCAGGGACGTTTACATACATGCCCTCGTGCGGGATGAGGAAGGGCAGAAGATGAGCAAGTCCAAGGGCAACGTCGTTGACCCGCTTTTGATAGTGGACAAATACGGCGCGGATGCCTTCAGGTTCACGCTTGCCGCTTTTGCCGCCCAGGGGAGGGACATCAAATTTTCCGAGGAGCGCGTAAAGGGCTACAGGCATTTCATAAACAAGCTGTGGAACGCGGCCAAGTTCATCTCCATGAACACGGAGGACAGGGCGGTTGCGGACGGTAAGCACGGCGTGACGGATCTGCCAAGCCGGTGGATACTGAGCAGGCTTGCCGGCGCCGCACAGGAGATAAACGAAGCCCTTGAGCAGTACCGCTTCAACGATGCGGCAAACAGGGCCTACCAGTTCCTGTGGAGGGAGTTCTGCGACTGGTACATAGAGCTGGCCAAGACCGGGCTGGAAAACGTGGAGCAGGCCCCCGGAGTCCGCTGGAGCCTCCTTCAGGCTCTTGACGGTATTTTGAGGCTGCTGCATCCTTTTATGCCATTTGTGACGGAAGAGATATGGCAGACGCTGCCCGGGACATTCAGGGAAGGCGAAAGCATCATGACGGCGGTGTATCCTTCCGGACTGCCTCAGGACGCTGAGGCGGAGGAAGGCATGGAGGCTGTGATAGAGGCGATCACAGGGATCAGGAATATCCGAGGGGAGCTCAATGTGCAGCCCGGCGCCAGGGTGAAGGTGCTTATAAATGCCTGGTCAGAGGAAACCGTCCGGACGGTGCTGGCCCATCTTCCGTATATAAAGCGGCTGGCCGGGGCTGAGAGTATAATTGTCGGTAAGGGACTTCAGGCCCCGCAGAAGGCTGCGGTGAACGTGATGTCCAGACTTGAGGTCTACGTCCCGGTGGAAGGTCTGGTGGACGTAAAGGCGGAGCTTGAAAGGCTGGGGAAGGAGCTTCGGAAGACGGAGGATGAGCTTTCCTTTTGCATGCGCAAGCTGATGGACCAGGATTTTGTCAGCAGGGCCCCCGGGCAGGTCGTGGCGAAGGAACAGGCCAAGAGCCGCGAACTGGAGGGCAGGAAGAGCAACATTGAGGACAGCATGAACCGGCTAAAGAGCATATTCCAGGAGGCGGAAAATGGCTGAAGAGACATTTTCGATCGAAAACAAGGATTTGAGCTTTGTCGAGGCGGAGTTCGTCAATGTCAAGAACTCAACTGTGCGGGGCATCGAAGGCTCCCGTGTTGAGATGCAGCAGGTGGCGGCCCTGTCCGTGGACGGGGAAAAAATAGACGTCACCCAGGGGGCAAGCGGCATCCTGCGCGGAATTGATGTAAGCATCAACCAGTCGGCCGCCGGGGTGGTCGTTGGCAATAACGCGCAGCTTAACTTTGCTTTCTCCCCGGTCACGGTGGCTAAGGACAACACCTCCATGACCAGGTCCGCCGCCGTACTGGTGGCGGCAAAGGAAGCGAGGCTTGAAAACAGCGCCACCGTCCTTCTGATGGCAGGCAAGGTGGAGGGCAATGTAACGACCCTCCTAAACGCCAAAACGGCCCTTTGCCTTGGGGCGATGATAGGCGGGGTGCTGGGTTTCATGTCGCTTTTCAGGAAATAGTCCGTATGACGATCCCAGCCCAGGTGACACGTTTTCTGGAGATGTCCCTTGAGGAGGACCTGGGGCCGGGCGACATTACAAGCGAACTGCTTTTAAACGGGCAGAGGTCAAAGGCTGTACTGATCGCAAAGAGCGGATTCATTTCGGCAGGCCTTCCCTTCGCCCGCGAGGTCTTCAGGCTGGTTGATCCTGAAACGGCGTTCAAGCCTCTTGCAAAAGAGGGCTCCACGGTCAAAAAAGGAGCGCTCCTTGCGGAGATAAGCGGGAAAACAGCCTCCCTTCTTGCTGCCGAGCGCGTTTCGCTGAACGTCCTTCAGCACCTCTGCGGGATCGCGACCATCACAAAAAAATTCGTGGACGCCATAACCGGTCTTCCCGGTTCACGCGCCCGGATAGTTGACACCAGAAAGACCATGCCTTCCATGCGGTTCATGGAAAAATATGCCGTCAGGATGGGCGGTGGCGGCAACCACCGCTTCGGTCTTTATGACGGCATCCTCATCAAGGACAACCATATAAAGGCCGCTGGCGGCATTAAAAAAGCTGTGGGGCTGGCAAAAAAAGGGCGCATGCACCATCTGCTTAAGATGGAGATAGAGGTTGAGGACCTGAAAGGGGTCAGGGCAGCCCTGGAGGCCGGGGCGGACGTCATCATGCTCGACAACATGAGCATCCCCATGATGGAGCAGGCCGTCAGGCTCTGTGACGGGAGGGTAATGCTTGAGGCCTCGGGAAACGTGACGATCGAGAACGTGCGGGCCATCGCCCGGACCGGCGTGGACCTGATCTCCTCCGGTTCTATCACCCACTCCGCCCCCGCAGCCGATATAAGCATGCGAATAGTTTAAAATTTTTTAAAAAACCTATTGGGCTCATCTCGCATGAGCTTGCCGAAAAGACGACCTTCCAGCAGGCGGCCCGCTAAAGTTTTTCAGATCAATTTACGATAAAAAATCAAATCCATTTCTTATTGACCAGGAGGAGCTATGGCCTTAATAGACTGGAGTCCCGCTTTGGATACCAAGATCGGTTCTATCGACGGTCAGCACAAGAAACTCGTTGCCCTTATTAATGGCTTGCATGAAGCAATGAAAACGGGCATGGGCAAGGAAGTGGTCGCCAAAGCCATTGATGAGCTGGTCGATTATACGGTTGTACACTTCTCAAATGAGGAAAAGCTCATGACAAGTTACGGGTTTCCCGGATACATTGCTCATAAAAAAGAGCATGACGAGTTTACGCAAAAGGTAAGGAAACTCGATGAGGATTTCAAATCCGGGAAGTTGCTGATCACCATCGAAATAATGAGATTTCTTAAAGACTGGCTTACTACCCATATCCAGGGCACTGACCAGAAATACAGCCCATTTCTTATAGGCAAAGGGGTTTCCTGATATTCAGGAGCGGAGAAGCGGCCTTCGGAAATCCAACCAGTTTGATAAATGAGCCGCGCGGAAATCACGCAGACGAAGGCAAAAGAACGAGCCCGTTTTTTTGCCTTCGTCTATTTTGCTGAAAGCTTTTTCCTGAGCAGCTCGTTTATCATCGCCGGGTTGCCCTTGCCTTTCGTGGCCTTCATCGCCTGGCCCACGAAAAACCCGAAGAGCTTTTCCTCTCCTGAATA
>JAKAJM010000057.1 GCA_021813765.1 Nitrospirota bacterium | reverse complement strand
AGGCCATGGCCGGCAATGCCCTTACCTTTTAAAAAAAGGATTTCAGAGTGCTAGTCCGGGAGTTTTTCATAAAATGAGCAAAATACTGGTAACGGGGGCCGCCGGCTTCATAGGGTTCCACCTGTCTGGAAAGTTTCTGGCACGCGGGGACAGGGTCGTCGGTCTGGACAACCTGAACGACTATTATGATGTAAACCTGAAGCTGGACAGGCTTAAACAGCTTGAACCCGTTGACGGGTTCAGGTTCGCCAGGCTCGATCTGTCGGACAGGAGGGACATCCTCAGCCTCTTTGAGAATGAAAAGTTCGATTATGTAGTGAACCTTGCCGCCCAGGCAGGGGTCCGCCATTCCATAACAAACCCGTATTCCTATATCGAAAGCAATATATCGGGGTTCATCAATGTCCTTGAGGGCTGCCGCCATAACGCTGTGAAGCACATGGTGTTCGCGTCCTCCAGTTCAGTATACGGGGCAAGCACGCGAATGCCTTTTTCGGTACACGACAATGTGGACCACCCGGTTTCACTGTACGCGGCAACCAAGAAGTCAAACGAGCTCATGGCCCACACATATTCCTCCCTTTATGGCCTGCCGTGCACCGGACTTCGTTTTTTTACGGTCTACGGGCCATGGGGCAGGCCCGATATGGCGCTTTTTCTGTTTACAAAGGCCATTAAAGAGGGCAGGCCGATAGATGTCTTCAACTATGGAAAAATGAGAAGGGATTTTACCTACATTGACGATATAGTAAACGGGGTCGTGAAGCTGATTGACCATCTGCCAGAACCGGATCCCGCGTGGAGCGGGGCCAGGCACGACCCGGCTTCCAGCTTTGCGCCCTACAGGATCTACAATATCGGGAACAACAACCCCGTCGACCTGGAGACCTTTATAGCCGTCCTGGAAAACAGGCTTGGGAAAAAAGCGGTCAAAAACCTGCTGCCGATACAGCCTGGCGATATTCCGGCTACATATGCCGATATCGATGACCTGGAAAGGGAAATAGGGTTCAGACCCTCAACTACGATCGAATACGGCATCGGGAAATTCGTGGAGTGGTATAACCAGTACTATTGCCGGGCCTGAAAGCAGGGGAGTAGGGAACAATTCTCATGACCGCCTGGCTGCAGTTTTAGAGTAAACCCAGTAATGGAGGATAAATGATATCGGCATCAAAATCCGCTGATTCCGGACCCGAAGCTTTAAAACCCGCCGGTTCTCGCATCATACGCATCGAGCCGTCGAAAGGATGGGTTTCCCTTAAGATTGGCGAACTGTGGGAATACAGGGAGCTTCTGTATTTCCTTACCTGGCGGGACTTAAAGGTCCGGTACAAGCAAACGCTTCTGGGCGTGCTCTGGGCAATAATTCAACCTTTTTTTACAATGGTTGTATTCAGTCTTTTTTTTGGCAGGCTTGCCAAAATGCCATCAGATGGGATTCCCTACCCGATTTTTACGTTTTCGGCGCTTGTTCCGTGGACGTTCTTTACAAACGGACTGGCTCAGGCATCCAACAGCCTGGTAGGCAGCGCAAACCTTGTTACGAAAGTTTATTTTCCGCGCCTTGCCATACCTGTTGCCTCCGTTCTGGTTGGCGCGGTTGATTTTGTCCTTGCCTTTGCAATACTGCTCTGCATGATGCTTTATTACGGTATTGTACCAACCATTAATATTATATGGCTGCCCCTGTTGCTTGCGCTTGTTATTGTTACATCGCTTGGAGTCTCCCTGTGGCTGTCAGCCCTGAATGTCCAGTTCCGGGACGTAAAATATGTTATTCCTTTCTTGACGCAGTTTTGGCTTTTTGCGACGCCTATCGCCTACCCAAGCAGCCTCCTGCATCAGCCCTGGAGGACTTTGTACGGACTAAACCCCATGGTGGGCGTGGTAGAGGGCTTCCGCTGGGCCCTGCTGGGAGCAAAAACTGCACCCGGGGTAATGGTACTGGTCTCGGCATTGACAGCTCTTCTGATCCTTGCAAGCGGCGCCCTTTACTTCCGGCGAATGGAAAAAAATTTTGCGGATATAATTTAGCTTTGAAAAATTCAGGCAACTTAGGTCATGCAATTTGGATTTCGAGTTGTTTTCCGCTGCCGCTAATGTTTTCATCTTTTCCTGTTAAAAGTCTCCACTGGGTTGGCTCATCCTTTAGGGGGGCAATAATCTATGCTTAAATTTGACATCAGGAGCGATTTTAGGGATACCGCAGCTTCCTTGCTGCCGACAGCTACCTTAAGAATGGGGAGCAGGCCATGACCAGGAGGGACTTTGGCCATGCCGGAGCGATGCTTGGCAGACTCGCAGCACCCTTCACCAAATCCGTTTGCAGGTGGTCCATAGCAATTTATTCCGGCAGTTCCCCGTTAGCTCTCTCTCCGGTAGAGGAAATTAAAAATCCAGTCCTGACTTATAGAGATGTGCTGGACGTGCCAGCTAAATTCGTTGCTGACCCTTTCATGATACGGGCGGACAAAACCTGGTATCTTTTTTTCGAAGTGATGAACATACAGAAAGGTTGCGGACAAATAGCCCTTGCAACCAGCAATAACGGAGTGCAATGGGCATACAGGCAAGTCGTCCTTGACGAGCATTTTCATTTATCTTACCCATATGTTTTTAGACACATGGACAGATTCTACATGATCCCCGAAACTCACATGACAAACTCAATCCGCCTCTATGAGGCCACCGAATTCCCTGTAAAATGGAGGCACATAAAGAATCTGGCAGATGGAAGACCATTCGTGGACAGCTCAGTTATATTTTTCAACAATACATGGTGGATGTTTTCGTCCACTACGGAATGTAATGATCTGTACCTGTATTACTCGGAATACCTGACAGGCCCGTGGATCGAACACCCCATGAGCCCGGTTGCCAGAAAAAATACGCACATAGCAAGGCCTGGAGGAAGGATAGTCGTCTTCGACGGGAGAATTTTCCGGTTTGGACAGGATAACCACAGGACTTATGGCAATCAACTCCGCGCCTTCGAGATTCTTGCCCTCACCAGGGAAAACTTCAGGGAAAACATGGTGACTCCTCCGGTCCTGAAGGCAAGCGGCATTGATAGCGATTGGAACGGCCTGGCAATGCATCATGTCGACCCGCACCAGATTAGCGAACGCAGATGGATAGCATGCGTTGACGGCAAAGGAAGATATTTTGACCATGAATTTATGAAACCACTGCAGAAGATTGTGAGAGGATGGCGCGTTTTGATTCATGAGTGATACGGTTATCAAAGTTGAAGGTATTAGCAAGAAATTCCGCATAGGATCCGCGGAGAAAGCAGCTTACAAAACGTTGCGGGACAATATTACCGAAGCGTTTTCGTATCCTTTTCGCAAAACATCTGAACTTTTTTTCAGGCATAAGCCCTCCGTTGCCAAAGATATCTGGGCATTAAAAAATGTCAGTTTTGATGTCAGTTCTGGCGAGGTGATCGGCATCATCGGCCGAAACGGAGCCGGGAAAAGTACCCTGCTTAAGATACTCTCCCGCATCACCGAGCCCACGGGAGGGTTTGCTGAGATCCGCGGCAGGGTAGGCTCGCTCCTTGAGGTGGGAACAGGATTTCACCCGGAGCTGACGGGAAGGGAAAATATTTACCTCAGCGGTGCCATTCTCGGGATGGGACGTGATGAGATCAAACGAAATTTTGACGAAATCGTGTCATTTGCCGAGGTTGAAAAGTTCGTCGATACACCGGTAAAACGGTTCTCCAGCGGTATGTATCTGAGACTCGCATTTTCAGTGGCAGCACACTTAAACCCGGAAATACTCATAGTTGATGAAGTTCTTGCGGTGGGCGACACCCGTTTTCAGGAAAAATGCCTGAACAAGATGGATGACGTTGGCAGGAAGGGAAGAACTGTCCTCTTTGTCTCACACAGTATGCCCAATATCACGCGTCTTTGCAAAAGGGCAATCCTGCTTGAAAACGGGACGGTAGCAGCAAACGGCGCATCGCATAGCATAGTCAACCTGTATCTGAACAACGGGCGGGACACGGCGGCTTCCCGGGAGTGGACAGATATGTCAAAGGCGCCGGGAACCGATATAGTCCGCCTAAGGGGAATAAGGATAATTCTTGAGAACGGATGTGTCATGGACACTGTGGACATCAGCCAGACTTTCGGGGTGGAAATGGAGTACGAGGTGCTCAAGCCGGGATATATGCTGATGCCCTATTACCATTTCTATAATGAAACAAACATAGCCGCCTTTGACGTTCATGACACTGATAAGGCCTGGAGGAGGCGCCCGCGTCCAGCAGGGCTGTATAAAAGCACCGCATGGGTTCATGGCAATCTTTTGTCAGAGGGAAGAATGTTCATATCGGCGGGATTGACGAGGGTCGACGCGGCGCAAACACAGTTTCATGAAAAATATGCCGTAACGGTTCAGATCGTTGAAAACCTCGAAAATGACTCTCCTGCGCGAGGTGACTGGTCGGGAGAAATGGGCGGTGTGGTCAGACCCCTTTTAAGGTGGAGTACCCAGTACGGCGATACGCATGACAGCCCCCAGTCATAAACGATGTCTATGGACGCAAAAAACAAAAAATCCTTTTTTTCAGAAGCGGCGGCTTTATATGAGAATAAAGCATATCTGCGCGCACTTAATTGCTCATTTCTGTCAATGGTGGCAGGGCCTTCGCGCCTGGCATCGGGGGGGCTCATGCTTAAATCGGCCGCGAACCTGTTCTTGCCCGGGGGTATGACCAGATTGCTTAAGAAATCCAAACGTTCGCTGAGCCGGACAATGGACCTTATTTATTACATGATGGCCAAGAACCAGCTGTCAAAAATGAGGATACCGCTCGTAAACAGCCATAACAACGTGCTGTTCATCGTGCGCGACATGAGCGTGGGAGGCGTAACAAGAGTCAACCTGGACATCATCGAGGGAATGAGGCAGGGCCCCTGCAGGTTTCATGTCGCCGCAACTTCGCGCACCAGCGGCCCGTGGCATGAAAAATTCGAGGAATGCTGTGAATCCCTGATAATACCAAAAAGGACGATAACAGATATCGGTGTTTGGGGTAAATATTTCTGCTATATCGTTGGAAAATTGAATATTGGGACGGTTGTAATATCGAATTCATATGTCGGGTATCATGCCCTGCCATACTTGAAATCAATGTTCCCGTCGCTTAAAACAATGGACATATTGCATGCGAAAGAAATGTGGGGGGCGTCTGAACCATCCAGATGGGCAATACCGTATCTCGACAAGAGGATATTGATCAGCAAAACCCTCAGGTACCATCTCGAAAAACAATATGCCAGTTCAGGCGTAGCGCCCGGGTATGCGGAAAGATTGAATGTCATTTATAACGGGATCGATCCTGCGCAGTATGGGCAGGCCGCCACCATTACCGGGCTGAATTTTAAATCCAGTCTTGGGCTGTCCGCAGACACAAGGATCATCGCGTTCATTGGAAGGTTTTCCAGGGAAAAACGTCCATGTCTTTTCGTTAAGATCGCAAACGGCCTTATGAAACGGCGCCAGGCAGAAAAATTGAGATTTGTGATGGCCGGAGACGGAGAGGCAATGGTTGAAGTAAAAAAAACCATCAAAAAGTTCCGGATGGAAGACAATTTTATTCTGACCGGGATGATAGATGCACGCAAAGTGGTTGAATTGCTTGCAGATACATATCTTTTGCTGATGACATCTTCCAATGAAGGCGTCCCGCTGACAATGTTTGAAGCCATGCTCATGAAAGTGCCCGTCATCGCATCGGATGTGGGCGCGGTACATGAGATCATAGAGGACAGGTTCAATGGGTGCCTGGTCCGCCCGGGCGGCAGCCTTGTCCGGTCATATGCAAATACGGTCTTTGATTTTCTGTCCGGCAGACTTGACCATTCCGCAATGGCGGAAAGAGCAAGGGAAAAAATAGTATCTGAATATTCGATGGACAGAATGATTCAGGGATACCGGGAGGCGTTCCGGCAGCTCCATTCAACGGATATGGAAGCAAAAAAGACAGGTCTGCAAGGTACGACATGTTTTTAACCTATATCTGGAAATCCAGTAAACTTTCAGGCCGGCAGGCGCTTGACAGGCTTTCATCGGTTCTGTCGAAACAGTGCGCACTGTACGAGAACGCCTTCGGCACGAGGCCTTCCATGAGGACAAAACAGGTTGGAAACGTAAACATTGGCCAGGTTTGGTATGAAACAGGCATCAAAGGATGGCAGCCCTGGGCCGAAAAAGATGGGATGGGTATCGTCTGGGCGGGGGTCTGCGAAAATTACCTGGGCTGTAAATTTGATACAGATGAAAAATTTCATGAGGTTTTTGACATTCTTGACAGGGAGCCCGAGAACCTCCTCGAATGGAACGGGATGTTTTTCGTTGTTACCTGGGACGGGAATAAAAAAAAGGTGAACATCACCACCGCTGCAACCGAATGCCCTTCGATATGGAGCACAGAAGGGCCCTATGGATGGGCGGCTGGCTCGCGTGCAGCGCCAATTCTTGAAATGACAGGCAACATTGCTGCGCCTGATATGGATGCCCTGTCTTTATATCTCAGGTTTGGGTATTTTGCCGGAGGCCTCTCACCTTTTGAAAAGGTTGCACGCATGCGAGACCGTCAGCAGATAACGATTGGGCAAGATAGCGTGCATGCAGTCAAAACCTACGTCTCTTTGCAGAATTATCTCTGCACCGGATGGGAAAACAGAGACTGGAAAGAAACGGTCTCCTTTGCCGCAAACAGGCTCATGGGAAGAGTTGAAAAGCAGATGAGGCATAGCCCAAACCCGGTCGTGCTTTTAACGGGTGGACGTGACAGCAGGTCCATTGCAGCTGCCGCAAAGAGAACTGGACGCGATTTCATTGCACAAACAAGCGGGCCCGCCGGTTCCGATGATGTCGTTATTGCCGCACGTGTCGCAAGAGCGCTGAACGTAAGACATGAGCTTACCGGGGATGGCGCGACCCCTGAGCTCCTGGGCGATTCAATTGAACAGCTGCGTACATGGGTCCAAATGACCGATGGGACCATCCCCGCCAATTACAGCCTTCACCTGAAAGATTTTTTGAAGTCGAATCGTCCGTTTCCTGCCAAAAGAGTGCAGTATCTTCATGGGCTTGAGCCCGGGATAGGGCGCGGCTCGTTCTATCCTTATTATCCCAATGTGGATGCAGCATGTATGTCCTCCATGACAATGCAGGATGTGCATGCGTTCGTTACAAACACAAATAAGAACCGTTTTATGAAGCCAAGGCCGTCCGACGATGGCTTGCTGCAGGATATATATGAGCGCCTCGATGACAATGTGCGGGAGACTGGCGGACAGATCCACCACTGGTTTGAACTGCTCCTTTGGAGAGAAAGAGGGCTTATGTGGGGCATGGACCTTCAATCTGCATATAGCATGACCCGCTGGGCATGGATGCCGCTTTTTGACAGACACCTGATGGCATTAAGCTGGAGGTTGTCAATCGGGCAAAAGATAGAAGCTAGGCTCTTACTGGACGCATCGGCCATGATGGTGGCGGAGCTGGAAGGCCTGCATTGCACACAATATAATGGAATGAAAGGCGCGGGCTTGGCCGGTCGCATCAGGAGAAGGCTTGCATCCGAGTTAAAGTACTGCCTGCAATTGGCGGGCATATCCCGTTCCCAGTCCGACGACCGGTCATTTATCGCTCTCCAGAGGTTCTGGGAATCGGCTTTTCTGGGAAGGGCAGATCACATCTGGAGAGAATTTATAGATAAGCCGGACCTGCTGAAAATTATTCACCTGTCCCCGCAGAACGATCTGCTGTGGAGACTGCTGACCGTTGATTTCATGTCTCAAATATCATTTTAAGCAAGACGCGGCGTATAAAAAAATATGACCAACCCGTTAGTATCCATTATAGTTTGTACTTACAATCGAGCGGACATGCTGAAGGAAACGATGTCCAGCATCCTTGCCCAAAGCTACAGGCCGGTTGAGATAGTGGTTGTGGATGACGGGTCCACAGACAACACGGGGGAGGTGCTGGCTGCGTACGGGGACAGGATACGTTACTTCCGCCAGGAGAACAGAGGGGTTGCGGCGGCCAGGACCTTTGCATGCCGGCAGCTTGCAAGGGGCGAATACATCGCGTTTCACGATGATGACGACATGATGATGCCGCACCGGATCACATGCCTTTATGAGGCTATGAACCGGTATCCGCAGGCGGTCTTGGCGACGGGTGACTGGGAACTGATTGATGCACAAGGAAAACCGTCAGACCGGCGGGTTACTTTTGACATTGAAGGGCAAAAAGGCGTTCCGATACTCATAGAAGACGGCTACAGGGCGGTAATGTGGCCGCTGCTGTCCCCACTGCCAAACGCGACACTTTTCAAAAGGGCTGACGGAGAGTCAATAAACTGGATGGACACCAGGTTTTCCAGAAGCTCCGACACCGATTTTTTTGCAAGACTTGGCAAACTGGGGCCCATTGTCTATGTGCCAAAGGCAGTAACCTATTATCGAAGGGGACATGGGCAGATGTGGAGCAACACAACCGAAAACAGGCTTTTATGCGAGCGAAACGATTTTTTATTATTTGAGAAGCATTTGAACCTTTCGCACGGCCAAAAAGAAATGCGCGCACGGCTACGCAAAAGGATGCTCTTCACCATGAAAAGCATCGCTTACCTTTCAAGTATCATCTGCAAAAAAAGGGCGGAAATGGTAATGGCGGATTATGCGAAAAGGGGGTTGCGGCTGCTTGGAAAGAAAGAGCGCCTTTCATACGCGTGGTACGTTAACGCCAGGCTACCTTTACGCAGGGTTTTGAAGGGAAAAAGTTAATGATTATCACGGAGGCAATTCCCGGCGAAATAGTCCGCTCGGCGAGCCTTTTTTTTAGGAAGCAGGCGGCTTGTGAAGCGGGGATCTCGATTTCGTTTGATGACGCTTTTGTTGACGAATGGTATTTCATAAAAGACCTTTTTGGTAAATATGGCGCAAAAGTCACTTTTTTTGTCAGTAATTTCGATCTCCTGCCGGATGGCGCTATTGAAAAGTTGAGGAGATTGCAAAACGAAGGGCATGAGATAGCTTTCCACGGTTTAAGGCACCTCAGCGCGGTCAAGTTCGTGGGGGAAAATTCCATCGAAGAATATCTGGAGAAGGAAATATTTCCAGGGATCTGCGCTATGTCCGGATGCGGCTTTCCACCCGCAACTTTTTCATATCCGTACGGTATGCGCACATCCGGCATAGATTCTGCGCTTTTGAAATATTTCAAACGCGTAAGGGGGATATTCCGCGCTGACCCCAAAAAAAGACTGGCTGACTCCAAACAAATCTATTCGCGGTGCTCCAAAGGAGTCGTTTTTGCTGCTGGCATCGACAATATATACAAAAACAGCCTGGAAGATATACGGCTAGCAATCAAAAAAGCTGCCGACACCAAAAAGACACTGTTTCTGTATGCTCACAAAACGTCAGATGAGGGCGGCGACTACTGCACGCCTGTTTCCAGAATGGAATCGGTGATGTCCAGTGCCACTGAAGCCGGTTTGAAATTCCGCAGGATCAAGGATATATAAAAGAATACAGGGGAAAAGGCATGAAAATCTTGTTTATCTACTCTGTTGACGGCATAGAGACATCCGCGAAATCCCTGAACTCGTGGTCGAAGGTGCAATTCGGAATTTCCTATATATCATCAATGCTCAAGGCGCATGGCCACGCAACAGACCTTCTTGTTCTGGGGAGCGATAAGAATTGGACGAAGAAATTACCGCTCATATCTGCGCGGATGGAGATGTCCGGTCCGCAGGTCGTCTGTTTCACCTCCGTTTTCTCCCAGTACTCCGTCATTGAAAAAACCGCACGGCACATCAGGAAAAACTGGCCTGGCAAGTTCCTTGTGATCGGAGGCGTGCATGCTACCCTTAACCCGGAGGATGTGATAAAAGGGCCATTCGATGCTCTGTGCATTGGTGAGGGGGAATATCCCATGCTGGAGCTTTGCGAACAAATAGCAGCTGCAGACGTTCCGCGTGGAATCGCGAACCTTTTGTTCAAATCGAAGACCGGAGAGATAAGCAGGAACGGGACGCGAGAGTTCATCAGGGACCTTGACCGCCTCCCTTTTCCCGACCGGGATATGTGGAAGCCATGGATAAAGGACAATCCCAATGACGAGATAACCATGCTCGCAGGACGGGGCTGCCCCTACGACTGCACCTACTGCTCAAACCATGCGATCCGTAAGGTCGCAGGCGGGAAATACGTCAGGATGCGGAGCCCGGAAAATATTATCGCCGAGATAGCCTTTTTGTACGAGACGTATCCTCAGAGACGGATCTTCCTGGAAGCGGAATCCCTGACTCTGGACAAAAAATGGGCGTTCGATTTTTGCCAAAAGCTTTCTTCGTTCAACGTGTCGGTAAACAATGCAATTTCATACGGCTGCAATTTCCGTGTCTCAACCCAGTCCGTGGATACGGAGCTCTTTGCAGCCCTTGAGAAGGCCAATATCCGCAAAATAAACATCGGGCTGGAATCGGGCAGCGAGAGAGTGCGCCGAGAAGTGCTCAAACGGAATTACTCCAACGCCGATTTCCTTAATGCAGTTTCCATGGCTCGCAGGCATGGAATGGCCGTAAATGTATATAATCTGATAGGCATCCCTGGAGAGACACTGAGCGACCATATGGAGACTGTCCGGATAAACCATATCTGCCAGCCGGACGACCTTTGCACCAGCATATTTTTCCCTTATCCCGGAACCGAACTTTACCGGACCTGTATCTCAAAGGGGCTAATAAATGAATCGGTGAATAAAACGACGACAGAACGCCGTAGGGCCGTTCTGGACCTGCCTGGCTTTTCCAGCAGGCAGATACAAAGGGCATACAGGCTCTTTGCCCGGCGCGTCTATAAAGGACGTTTCCCATGGTGGAAAGATCTGCTCCGGGCCCTCTATAATTCGCTTCCACCCGGGGCAAGGACAACCATCAGCCATTCAATTGCCCACATTCCCGTTATTCGCGGCCTGAGAGCTGCCCTTAAAATAAAATTGTTCGGCCCTGTTAAGGCATGAGCGGAGATATGGAATGGTAGTCAGGATCAGGCCGTATCTGGACATTCAGAAAATATCGAAAGCCATGGCTTGTTCGGCGGCTGCCGGCGGACAGGCGATAAAGGAATTTGAGGCTGCCTTTGCCTCATGGCTTGGGGCCTCAAATGCCATCGCCGTGGACAGGGGCAGGTCGGCTTTACTGTTGGCTCTGAAAATATTGGGCATAGGGGAGGGAGATGAGGTAATAGTGCAGTCGTACATCTTCCATGTGGTCATTGATGCAATACTGGAAATGGGTGCCCGGCCGGTGCTTGTTGACAGCGGACTGGAAGACTTCAATATTTCCACTCCTGAAATCGAAAAAGCGATCACCAGAAGGACGAAGGCTATCATCGTAACCCATCTGGGCGTCCCGTGCGATATGGAAGAGATCACAGGCATTGTCCGGAGGCACGGTTGTTACCTGATAGAAAACTGCGCCCACACACTTGGCGCAGAGTTTGCCGGGACAAAAACAGGCAATTTTGGCGATATGTCATTTTTCAGTTTTGATGTGGACAAGCCGCTCTCGACTGGTGACGGAGGAATGCTTGTGATAAACAATAAAACCCTCCTTGAAAAGGCCCATGGAGTCCTCGACCATTACAGACGCGTTCCTCTAGAAAGAGAAAAGCCGCTCGTTTATGGACTGATCCTGCACCATTTCGTGACTGGCGATGATATTTATCCGGAAAAAGTTTTTTTGCCGGTCGACTTCGGCAAAAGGGCCGTAATGGACGATCCGCGCCTGCTTTCGCTTGTCGAAAGCGCATCTGCCGGGTCCAAAGGCGAATTCCATGATCGTGTGCTGCCTTATCTGCGGCAAAAACATTTGTCGGGAAAAAAGCCCGAGTCCGCGATAAAACGGTTTGTTTCCCGTATTTCAGGCCGTGCGCGCTCAGTTTTTGGACCGGTCAGCCCGGAGAAAATAGATGCTCCCCACCTGCTGATGAATTCAATGAGGAGCACAGTGGGCGCAGAATGCCTGAAGGACTACGGTGAATGCAAGGCCGCCCGGGACAGGAATGTGCAATATTATGCCGGAAACCTGGACCCGGTTGCATTCGGACAACCATTGATAAGCAAGGAGAAAAAACCTGCCTTTATAAGGTACGCCGTTTTAAACAGGACCAGATATGCGAATTCTTTCATCTCCTCCTCGGCAAGGGAAAAAGGATTTGAAATCGGCATATTTAACTGGAGCGACCCCATACACCGTTGCTATACGTATGACAGGCTGCTACGTTACGACCGTTCCAGATTACGAAACAGCGAGCTTTTGGGCGGTAGACTGCTCAGTCTTCCGGTGCATCCGTACCTGGGTGAGCAAGAGCTGAAAAAAATAACCGGATTCCTGAACGGTCTCGCCATTTAAAAGAATATGGAAAAGCATCCAGGCGCAGACAGCGTCCCTTTTGCCAATTCCCTGTTCCAACAGCCGTGGTGGCTTGATGCGGTTGCGCCTGGCAGGTGGAATGAGATCACAATAAAGAGAGGAGACGAAGTGCTCCTCAGGTTCCCGTATGTAGTCGAGGAAAACAAAGGTTTTACCTCTCTGGTCATGCCCGCGGTAACACAGACCCTTGGACCCTGGATAAAACCCGCTTTTGGAAAGCGGTCCAGCCAGATGTCTCTCCAAAAGGAGCTGATGAAAGAGCTGATCCGGAAGCTGCCAGCCTATGACAGTTTTTATCAGCGGTTTCATCATTCGATCACGAACTGGCTTCCCTTTTACTGGAACGGATTCACACAGACGACACGTTATACCTACGTTATTGAAGACCTCACCGACCTTGCGGCGGTTTGGGACGGTATGAAGTCCAACATAAGGAACAAGATACGAAAGGCGAAAAAAGCAGGCGTCAAGGTAGTCGATACCGATGATATCGAGACTTTCCTCGACTTAACCGAGATGACGTTTGTAAGGCAGGGAATGTCCATGCCTTTTTCGAGATATTTTGTTCGCAGGCTCAATTCAGCCTGCGTCAATAAAAAGGCAAGGAAGATCTTTATAACATTTGGCCCGGACGGGCGGCCGCAAACCGGTCTTTTTTGTGTCTATGATGCGCACACTATGTACAATCTGCTTCAGGGCGGCGATCCGGCGCTGAGGGGCAGCGGAGCAAATGCGTTTGCCATGTGGGAATCGATAAAATTCGCCTCGAAAGTAACCAAAACTTATGATTTCGAAGGCTCGATGATCGAACCGATCGAGGAGTTCTTCCGCAGTTTCGGAGGGGCCCAGAAGCCTTATTTCGAGATATCGAAGACGAACAGCCGCAGCCTGAAGCTGCGCAGGCAAGCCACGGAATTGATGCGACTCCTCCTGAAGAGGTAAATAATTTTTTTTAATTTGAATGGATTTGTTTAAAAGGGCTGAAGGTTGTCCTTTGATGTGGCAAAAAACGCTGACCATCAGTCCTCAAGGAGAACCCGGAGGCGACTGGAGCCAATGATAACTATTCGTATACCGGACAATTTTGTACCCGAAAGGGCATACAGCATCAATATCCTGTTTTCGGAGTTTTTAGGGCTTGAGTACCGGATAATAACAGGCGGAGCGCCGGATTATGAAATAAAGCTGGAAAACGGAAAATGCCTTTTGGTCAGAGACAATTTTTTCGTGAATTTCGTGAAGGATGCAACCTATCTGGTCGAGGGGGCTATTCCTGCAAAAACGGCCTTTTTAGAGCGCGAATTCCATCCCCAAAAAGACATACCTGTCATTTTTGGGGATGGTGAGCTGCGCGTTGAGCGGGACAGGATCATATGTGGCGTAGACATTTTTGCCTCGTCTTTTTTCATGCTGACCAGGTGGGAGGAATATGTGAACAAAAGCAGGGACAGCCATGACCGGTTTCCGGCTTGCGCGTCTCTGGCCTGCAAGCAGGGCTTTCTCCATCGTCCGGTTGTAAACGAGTACGTCGAGATGCTCTGGAACCTGCTAAAGCACCTCAAATGCGGACAGGGAAGGAAGGAACGGACATTCAGGACTTTTGCCACCCATGATGTCGACGCGCCTTTCCTGCATGCGCTCAACAATCCGTATGTTGCTGTCAGGCAATTTGGCGCGGATCTGATCAAGAGAAGGAATCCAAGCGCATCATTAAAGAATTTTAATTCGTGGCTGAAAACGGCAAACGGCCGCGAGAGTCTGGATGTGTACAATACTTTTGACTACATCATGGATGAGGATGAAAAATTCGGGCTTCAGGGCACGTTCCTCTTCATTACGGACCGCAGCCGGCCTGAGTATGACGGAGACTATGATATCGGACACAGACTGGTAAGAAGGCTTATGGGAAAAATCCGTGCGAGGGGACATAATGTCGGTCTCCATTCCAGTTATGGATCATTTGACAACCCGCGCCAGATGAAAAGGGAACTGGACATCCTGAAAGCGGTTTGCGCCGAGGAAGGCGTTGAGCAGGAGCGGTGGATGAGCCGCCAGCATTTTCTGCGCTGGAACACTCCCGGTACCTCAAGCTGTCTGGAAAGCGCGGGTATGGATTACGACACCACATTGTCCTATGCTGATTATTCTGGGTTCAGATGCGGTGTATGTTTTGAATACCCTGTGTTCGATATCCTTTCACGCAGGACACTCAATTTAAGGGAACGTCCTTTGATCATCATGGAATGCACGGTAATTGATGAGCGCTATATGGGACTAGGCTCCGGCATCAAGGCGTATTCCTTTATAAAGCAGATCAAGGACACATGCAGGCGTTTTAAGGGAGATTTCGTGATCCTCTGGCACAATACCAGGTTTATCGATCCCCGAGAAAGCCAGTTGTATGACCTCGTAATGCGGGATTAAATGCAAATGAAAAACGGACCTCTGGTCAGCATTATAATGCCGCTCTATAACAAACGGCCTTATGTCGCCCGCTCCATCAGGAGCATAGTGAACCAGACGTACGAGAACTGGGAACTGATTGTTGTGGATGACGGGTCCACCGACGGGTCCGCGGATGCCATTACGCTTGATGACAAAAGGATCAGGTTAATAAGTCAATCAAACCATGGCCCGTCAGCAGCGCGAAACAAGGCCGCACATGCGGCAGCAGGGGAGTACCTGGCATTTATCGACGCCGATGACTGCTATTATCCATTCAAGCTTGAAAATGAAATCAAATTTTTATGGAGCGGACAAAATGCCGAATGGATGATGTCGGCATACGATCATTACAGGGAGGGGAAAACCACGCGGCATTACCTGAAGGACATAAACGGCACCATGATCGTGAGAGGATGCAGGGTGTTTGACGATGCGATCAGGCAGTTGACGGTTTCAGGCTGGCCAAGCGATGGCCTGTTCATGAAAAGATCACTGTTTGAGAGCTTGTCAGGATTCAATGAAAATATGAGGTATGGAGAGATATCCGAACTCATACTGAGATGCGCTGTCGTGCAGCCCAGGGTGGGCATTTGCGGCATTCCATTGTATCGCCTGATAGATGTGCCGGACAGCACCGCAAAAGTCACAAAAAAAAATGACAGTTCGCGACAAATGGGAAAGACCCTCCACGGCCTTTCTGAAAAATATCCGCGATATGCTGACTTTCTTGATAGAAGCAGCCGCGATTACCTAATTTCTTATGCCGCTTCCCAGGTGCAAGAAGGCAAGGGGGAAGAGGCCAGGCGGTTCCTGTTGCATGAGTTTCCATTCGCACGCGACAGGAGATGGTTAAAGGTATGGGCAGCCAGTTGGCTGCCATCGAATCTGACGGGCATGTTGAT
Organism: Nitrospirota bacterium; assembly: GCA_021813765.1. Classification (GTDB taxonomy): domain Bacteria; phylum Nitrospirota; class Thermodesulfovibrionia; order Thermodesulfovibrionales; family JdFR-88; genus JAKAEG01. The sequence continues at coordinate 1,147 of JAKAJM010000057.1, read as the reverse complement.
GAAGGCCGTTTCGAGAGGACGCTGAATAACAGGTGATAGCACTCAATCCGGTCAAAAAGGCGAAAAAAGTCCTTATAATGGCGTTTTATTTTCCTCCTGCGCAGATATCCGGTTCGCAGCGGTCTGGCGGGCTGGCCAAGTATCTTCACCATTTTGGATGGGAGCCCATAGTGCTTACCATAAAGCGCCCGGGCGCATCTCCACAGGGCGTTAATGTGATAGCTACAGATTATTCTGACAGGATTGCGCGGATAAAAAAATTGTTTGGTTTTAGTCCTGGAGCAGGTGTGCACCAGCAGATCGGGATACAATTAACGAAGAATTTCAGCTACCATTCATGGAAGAGCCGCGCAATCAAAATTTTTAGAGAGCTCATAGCCTATCCGGATCAGGAGGCCGGATGGTACGGGTATGCAATCGAATCCGCGTCCCGTCTCTTGAGCAAAGCGAGGGTCGACGCAATCGTAAGCACGTCATATCCTGTAACGGCACATCTGATAGCCAGAAAACTGAAGCAGGAGTACGGGGTGCCCTGGATAGCGGACCTTCGCGACCTTTGGACACAAAACCATTATTACAGCAAGTACGCGGCAATACGTTTTTGGGAGCGCCATCTTGAGATGAAGACCTTGTCATATGCGGACGCGCTGGTCACCGTTTCCCGTCCGCTGGCCGATACCCTTGAGTCCCTTCACAGAGGCAAGGATGTTCAGTGCATCACAAATGGATTTGATCCGGACGATTTCAGAAAAGTCACGTCCGTTCTAAGTAAAAAATTCAGCATAACCTATACAGGGACTCTTTACGACGGCAAGAGAGACCCGGCAATGCTGCTTGAAACCATAGCCAGGCTGATAGAGAAAAACAAAATAGACAGGTCCGTGATAGAAGTGGTGTTTTACGGCCCGAATGAAGGATGGCTTACCGGGGACGTCAATAAATATCACTTGCGTGACGTTGTGAAAGTGGCCGGACCGGTTCCCAGGGAGGAGGCCATTAGGAGACAGAAGGAATCGCAGATGCTGCTGCTTTTATTATGGAACGATGAAAGGGAAAAAGGCGTCTCTACCGGCAAACTGTTTGAATATCTTGGCTCCATGCGGCCAACCATTGCAATTGGCCGCTCCAACAGCATAGTAAAGGACCT
>JAKAJM010000056.1 GCA_021813765.1 Nitrospirota bacterium | reverse complement strand
CCACGTTCCGCACTTCGCCGCCCCAGCTCCTTTTTAGGGCAATGCCGTCCAGGTATACATAAGGATGCTCCCCCTCAATGGGCTTCATCCGCCATGCTTCAATCGTTTCGTAAATCTTGGCGTTTAGAAAAACAAAAAGCGGCAAAATAATGATATCTGTCACAATGAGGAGGAAAATGGCGGTGCAGGGAATCGAACCCCGGACACTGCGGATATGAGCCGCATGCTCTAACCGTCTGAGCTACACCGCCTTGATCAGACAAACCAACTGCACATCAAAGACCCTGAAACCGTATTATACCCAAAAACGCCCCTTTAATAAAAGAGCTCGAAGCGCCGCAACCTTATGTTTATAAGCAGGCCCACCGCTATGTAGTTTGAAAACACCGCCGTGCCGCCGTAGCTCATGAACGGCAGCGGTATGCCCACCACGGGCAGCATGCCCATGGCCATCCCTATATTGAAAAAGATGTAGAAGGCGAACATGAACGTAAGCCCAAGGGCAAGAAGGGCCCCGAAATCGTCCTTGGCATGCCTTGCCGTATCAAGCGCCCTGAGCAGGAATGCAAGGTATATGGCAAGCAGCACCAGGCAGCCGGCAAATCCCCACTCCTCGGCAAAGCCGGAAAAGATAAAGTCCGTGTGGTTTTCCGGCAGGAACCTCAGGGGCCCCTGTGTGCCCTTCATGTAGCCCTTGCCAAGCACCATCCCGGAGCCTATGGCTATCTTGGACTGCGTTATATTGTACCCGATGCCGGCGGGGTCGGCCTGCGGGTCCATAAAGGCCACTATGCGGTCCCTCTGGTAGCCTTTCAGAAACCCGTGCCAGATTATGTCAAAAAGAAAGGGGCCCGAAACAAGGCCGAATATCAGGAGCGCTGTTATGAGCTTTTTTGACATCCCCCTTGCGATGCACAGGAAAAGAAACACCATGCCCATGGTGGTGGCCGTGCCCAGGTCCGGCTGTTTCACGAGAAGCCCGAAGGGCAGGAGGGCTAGCAGCGGCAGCATCTTCAAAAAATCCCTCACCCCTATGGGAGGCTTCAGAAAAGACAGGTACCTGGCAAGCATAATGATGTAGGCCAGCCTGAAGACCTCCGAGGGCTGGAAGGATATGCCGCCGATGCTTATCCACCTCTGGGCGCCAAGGCCCATCTTCCCCATCCCGAGCACAAAGACCAGAAGCAGTATCCCTATTGCATAGAATATCCCGGCTGCCCGCCCAAACTGGCGGTAGTCTATCTTAACGACAGCGCCCATGGCTATCAGGCCTATGAACATCCAGGCAAGCTGCTTGATATAGAAAGAGGAATGGTGCGCAGAGCCGGTAAGAGGCCTCGTGGCGCTGAAGATGGTTATTACCCCTATCAGGGAGGCCAGAAGCACAAGGCCAAGCAGCAGCCAGTCGAAGTTCTGCACATGCCGCCTGTCTATCTGCATTTTCATTGTCTCCCTCCGGCCCGCACCGCGTTTGCGCCCAGCCCGCTTGCCGGCGCGCCGTTTACGATCTTTGCCGCCGCGCCTGCTGCGTTTGCGAGCGAAGGAGAAGAAACCCCGTTAAGAAGCGCGCCAGGGGCAAGTTTGCCCTCTTTTTCCTCCATGTAGGCCTCCACCGCCGCCTTCGCCACCGGCGCGGCGGCCGAGGCCCCTTCCTCGGGGGTCTGTTCCGCCATTACGGCAAAGGCGATCCCCGGGTTGTCCGAGGGCGCGTAGCCCACGAACCAGGAATCGTAACGCTTGCCGCCGTCCACTGTCTGCGCGGTGCCGGTCTTGCCTGAAAACTGCACCAGGCTGGACCTGGACCGGTACGCCGTTCCGTCCGGCTCGTTCACTACCCCCTGCAGGGCTGCGCGGACAAGGTTTATCGTATCGCTGCTGACGGGCAGCCCCACGGGGTCAAGCTCCGGCTGCTGGCCCGGCTTCATCTTCAGGAAGCTCAGGCGGGGCATGAATTTGCCGCCCGAACCCACCGAGCCCACAAGCCTGGCCATCTGAAGCGGGGTGACAAGCACGTAGCTCTGCCCTATGGACGCGCTCACCGTGTCTCCGGGATACCAGGGGCATTTGTAAACGCGCTCTTTCCACGCGGTGTCGGGGACCAGCCCGGAAGCCTCGTAACCAAGTCCAAGCTTCACCTTGCGCCCCAGGCCGAAGGCCCTGGCGTATTTTGCTATCTCGTCTATCCCTGTCTTCAGGCCGACCTGGTAGAAAAAAGTGTCGCAGGACTGGATGATAGCATGTTTGATATCCAGCATCCCATGCCCTCCCTTTTTCCAGTCGTGGAAGACGTGCCCTCCAAGGACGAACGTGGCGGGGCCGTTTAATTTGTCCGTGGGCTTGATGGCGCCGGACTCCAGGGCCGCTATGGCGGTGATTATCTTGAATGTGGAGCCCGGCGGGTACTGGCTCTGGAATACGCGGTCCAGCATGGGATGCTCCGGGTCGCCGGCCAGTTGTTTCCATTCCGCAGCGCTTATGCCGTTCACAAAGGCATTGGGGTCGAAGGAGGGTTTGCTCATGAAGGCAAGTATCTCGCCCGTATTTGGGTCGATTGCCACGAAAGCCCCCGCCTTGCTGGTGAATTTCTTCTCCGCCGCCATCTGCACGTTTATGTCAAGGGCCAGAGTAATGTCCTTGCCTTTTTTCGGGGGCACCTCGCCCATCACCTTTATCTCCCTGCCCGTTGCGTCCACTTCTATCAGTTTCTTGCCCGGCACCCCCCTTAACTGCTGGTCATAGAGGCGCTCGATCCCCCACTGCCCCACCGGCTCGCCCTTGGGGACATCGTTGTATTCCGGGTCCTCCTCTTCCTGGGAGTTGATTCTTCCGATGTAGCCTATAAGCTGGGATGCAACGTCCTTGCAGATGTAATCCCTCACTATGTTCACGTCCACATGGAGGGCGGGAAAATCCGAAAGCCTGGACTCCACCTGGGCAAGCTCGTTGAAGTCAAGCCCTTCCTTGAGAGTCACGGGCTCCAGCGAGCCCGCAGCCGCCTGTATCTTTTGGAGGACGTCCTCAGGGGAAAGCGAAAGGAGCGCGGCGATCTGCTCAAGGTCGCCCTTCCTGAGCATGCGCGGCGTTACCGAGACATTGAAAGACGGGGCGTTTTTGACAAGTGGGACGCCGTTTCTGTCGTATATGATGCCGCGCGGCGGGTATATGTCTATGACCTTGAACCTGTTTCCTTCGGAGGCCTTCCTCATGTCGCGCCCGTCTATCACCTGGAGCTGCCAGAGCCTGACCACGGACACGAAAAAAGCCAGTATGATTACGACCGCGGCCACCTTTGCCGCGTTTCTGTCATGACTCACTTGTTCTTATTTCCGGCCTCAGAAAGATGCCAAGCACTCCGTTTAAAAGCGCCTGGAAAATAAGCGTCAAAAAACCTCCGGTGGAAAACCCCTCCGCGCCCCGGCTGAAGACGGACAGGACGGCAAGCTCCACAAAACCGCCTGCCAGGGTGAGCGTCAGCGCGCCGAAAAAACCAAGCAGGGGCGTCCACCTGAAAAACCCCCTGGAAAGGAAAGAGGCAAAAAAACCTATCACTCCTTTTGCAAGCATCCCCGGCCCAAGCACTCCCGCATAAAGGCTGTCCTCCACGGCCCCAACCGCCGCGCCGTAGAGCATGCCCTTGCCCGAAGACCGGCTGTAGCCGAACCAGTACGCCATGAAGCTGACCAGGGCCGGCCTGAACCCGCCGATCGAAAGCTTCATGTCCAGAAGGAAGGCCAGCACCGTAAAAAGCAGGATGCGCAGGGCGGAAAAGCGCTTCATTTCCTTATTATCGTCACCTGCTCCAGCCTGGTGGTGTCGGTATAGGGGGTAACCTGCACCTCTTTGAAGAACCCGTCTCCGCTGGAGACGCCGGACACATAGCCCACCCTGATGCCGGCGGGGAAAAGCCCGTCCAGGCCGGAGGTGGAAAGGACGTCTCCTTTTTGCACATTTACGTCGCTTGTAACGTACTTGAGCTCGCAGTGGTCCAGCCCGCCGTTGCCTGAGAAAATGGCCTCCTGCCCCAGGCGCTCTATCCTCACCGCCGCCGCAAACCGGATGTCATTTATCAGGAGCACCCAGCTATAGTCCTTCTGCACGCCTATCACCTTGCCGGCAAGCCCGCCGGGGCTTATGGCGATCATGTTCTTCTCTATCCCCTGGCGGCTTCCGGCGTCTATCACGAAGGTGTTTTGCCACCTGGAAGTGCCCCTGGATATAACGTTTGCCGTGGCCACATAATTGGGCGTGTGCTCCTTTAGGCCAAGCAGCGCCTTGAGCCTGGCGTTCTCAAGCGAGAGGGCATATGTGCCTGAAAGCTGCCTTTTAAGGCTTGAGACCTCCTGCTCAAGCTGCCGTATGCGGATGTCTTTTCTGCTGCTTGTCAGGCTGGTGATCAGGCCCGTGCCCCAGGAATATGCGGAGTGCGCCGCCTCCAGGCCGCCGTAGACGAACCCGTTCAGCTGCTTCAGGGGTTTTAAGGGTCTTTCAACCGCCGGGTCCGCCTGGTAGGTCATGAGCGCCCCCGCAAACAGGAACAACAGAAAAAGGGGCAGAAATCTCCTACCCGGCATTTTTAGTTGATGGCTATCTTCTTAAGCAGTTCCAGTTCGTCCAGCATCTTGCCGACGCCTTTGACCACGGCGGTAAGCGGGTCCTCGGCGACGCTCACCGGCAGCCCGGTGGACTCCCTGATAAGTATGTCAAGGCCGCTCAGGAGCGCCCCGCCGCCCGCAAGCACTATCCCCCTGTCCACTATGTCCGCCGCAAGCTCCGGCGGCGTGTTTTCCAGGGCCACCTTGATGGTCTCGATAATTATATTGACAGGCTCCTGCAGCGCCTCCATTATCTCGTCCTCGTTTATGGTGAAGGTCTTTGGAATGCCCGATACGAGGTCCCTGCCCTTTATCTCCATCGTCTTTGGCTCGCGATGGTCGAACTTGCACGCAGAGCCCATCTCCACCTTTATCGTCTCGGAGGTGCGGTCCCCGATCATCAGGTTATACCTGCGCTTTATGTAGGCCATGATGGCTTCGTCCATCTTGTCGCCGCCCACCCTGGCCACCTTGCTTATCACTATTCCGTCCAGAGAAATGACCGCTATGTCCGTCGTGCCCCCGCCCACGTCCACTATCATGTTGCCGTAGGGCTCCCCAACCGGAAGGCCCACGCCAAGCGCCGCGGCCATCGGCTCCTCTATAAGGTAAACCTCCCTGGCCCCGGATGCCTGGGCCGCGTCCTTCACGGCCCTCTGCTCCACCTGGGTTATGCCGGAGGGCACCCCTATTATGACTCTCGGGGAAACGAAGCTGCGCCTGTTGTGCACCTTCGCTATGAAGTACTTGAGCATCTCCCCGGTTGCGTCGAAATCGGCTATCACGCCTTCCTTCATCGGCCGGATGGCGTATATGTTTGCGGGGGTCTTGCCCAGCATCCGTTTGGCCTCCGCGCCGACCGCCACGACCTTTTTAGTGTCCTTCCTTACAACAACCACGGAAGGCTCATTGCACACGATGCCCTTGCCCTTCATGTAGACAAGGGTGTTGGCCGTGCCAAGATCTATCGCAAGGTCGTTGGAGAACCAACCCATTATTTTGCTGAAAAACATCAAACCGCCTCCTTGAGCCGGGCCTCGACAACCCGGGTTTTTGCTATTTCGTCCCCTATTCTCCTGCCCTCCCGGCTTCCAAGGAGGACTATGAATTCCAAAGCGAAGATGGCCGCGGCAAGCAGCCAGCCTATGAGAGGGACCTTCCAAAGGACAACCCCGGTGCCCAGGGTGAGATTGCGCAGTATTGATTCCCGCGCGCGACAGGCCGCCCCTCCGTCATCCAGCACAACGAGCCCCAGGAGCCTCTTGCCGACGCTTCCCCCGCCCGCGATGCCATCGCCTATAAGCATATAACCCACGCCCGCCAGAAAGCCGGCCTTTGGTAGGATCTCAGCGGCCGCAAGGATAATTATCACATCAACGGCTCTGGCCACAACCCTTGATAGAAGACTGGCTTGATTAGCCGCGCGCATCGGAAAATTTTAACATTGGATTTTTCACTTTTTCAAGCTCTAACTGGAACTTTAAAGGGTATCCTGCACATGGGAAAGCCCATCTGTTATTATACACTGTGGAGGCTAAAAAGACGCTCCTGATAGTAGGCGACAGGGTGCTCATAGAGTTGGGGGAAGGCTCGGACAAGAGCGCTGCCGGCCTTTATCTGCCCCCGAACATCAGGGACAAGGACAAGGTGCAGAGCGGGAAGGTCATAAAAAAAGGCCCCGGCTACCCCATCCCGGACTCCTCCGCCCCGGACGAGCCGTGGGTTGAAAGAAAACAGGCCGTCAGGTATTTGCCTCTGGAGGCGATGGAGGGCGACTACGCCATCTTCCTTAAAAACGACGCCGTGGAGATAGAGTTCGAGGATAAAAAATACGTCATAGTCCCCCACGCCTCGATACTCGCCCTCGTCCGCACCGAAATACTGGAGAGTTGATCTCCGCGGTACTAAAATTAAGGGGTGGACACCCTTTCCTTCTTAAAAAGTATTCCCGGGCTTATAAGACACCTGGGCTTCCTTGCCTACGCCATCATCTTCCTTGTAACCCTGTTTGAAAGCGCGGCCTTCACGGGCTTCGTCCTTCCGGGCGAGACTTTCGTCGTTTTCGTGGGCTTCCTTGCGGCCCGCAGATACCTGCTCCTGAAATACACCCTCATGGCCGTGGCCTTCGGGGCGATCGCGGGCGACAATGCGGGATACTTCGCCGGCAGGAAGCTTGGAAGGAGGTATTTCGCGGAGCACAGCCGGTTCCTTCTGCTTAAGAGGGAGCACCTGGACCGGGTGGACGCATATTTCGACAGGCACGGCGGGGCGACGGTCGTCACCGGCAGGTTCATAAGCTTCATACGCTCCGTCACCCCCTTCAGCGCGGGCCTGGGAAGGATGAAATACACCAGGTTTTTGGTCTACAACCTGGCCGGATGCATCAGCTGGACCTTCTCTTTCACCCTGCTTGGCTATTTTTTCGGCCGCAATTTGAAGCTTATAGAGAAATGGCTTGGCAGGGCCGAGGCCTTCGTGTTCGCCTTCATCGTCATGGCGCTGATAGCCCTTTATCTGTACCCCCATTTCCGCAGGCGCAAAAACAACTAAGCGGAGGGTCCCCGCAGTTGCCAGCCCGGCATAATGCCCGCCTGTTATAATGGAATATGCCCGATTTTGCAGTAAGCGACGAGAAAAACAGGCTTCTCAAGCAGAAAATGGAGGCCCTCCGCATCCAGGAAAAAGACATCGTGGAGAAGTTCGTCCGTTCATCGGGCCACGGCGGGCAGAAGCTCAACAAGACCTCTTCCTGCGTTTACCTAAAGCACCTTCCAACCGGGATAGAGATAAAATGCATGCGGGAGCGCAGCCAGTCCGTAAACAGGTTCCTTGCCAGGCGTGAGCTGGCCGAAAGGATAGAAGCGCTTGCCGCTGGAGGCCCTGAAACCGCCCTTTCCGCCCCGGGCGGCATCTGCGCAAAAGCGGACAAATTAAGAAGACAGAAGGCCAGAAGAAAGAGAAAGGCCAGGGAAAAATATTCGCTGGCGAAGGAAGAATGATAAAAAAGGAAACATTAAAGACACTTGAGTTTGACAGGATACTGGCGGCCATAGCCGGGCTCACCCACAGCGAAGCCTCCGCGCAGCGGGCGCACAGGATACTTCCCCTTGAGGACAAGTCTGAGATAGAGCGGCGCTTCGGGCTGGTGGAGGAGATAAGAAGGCTGAGGGCGCTTGCCGAGCCGCTTGAGATATCGGATTTCAGCGATATAACAAAGACCCTGGAGCGCCTCGGGCCGGAGGGCTCAGCCGCTGAGCCGCCAGAGCTCCTTGCCCTCTGCCACGTGCTCAAGATGGCCCGGGCCGCCTCCCTGCTCATAAACAAGGAGAGACGCGCGGCCTCCCTGCCCTTCCTTAAAGGGCTGGCGGGAGGCCTTACCGGGTTCCCAGGAATATCAAAACGCATAGAGGACTCCATAGACCAGGAGGGCAAAATAAAAGACACCGCCTCCCCGGCTCTCCGCGAGCTCCGGGCAAAGATACGCGGCCTCCAGGCCAGGATAAGCAGGAAACTGGAGTCCATGGTGAGGGACGAAAGGACGGCCGTCTTCCTGCAGGACGACTTCATCTCAAGGCGGTCGGGCAGGTGGGTGCTTCCGGTAAGGATGGACTCGAAGGGGCAGGTGCCGGGCGTGGCGCATGACGTCTCCCGGAGCGGGGAGACCGCCTTCATAGAGCCCCTGGAGATAATCGGCCCAACCAACGAGCTTGAGAACCTGGAGGCGGACGCCAGGGCGGAGGAGATACGCATTTTAAGGGACATCTGCCGGGAGATACGCGCCTGCGCCGGCGGCATACTTGCCGAGTACGATGTGCTTGTTTCGCTTGATGTCCTTTCGGGAACTGCGCTTTTCTCGGATGCCTTCGGCCTTGGCACCCCGGAGATAAATACCTCCTCCGTTATCAGGCTTAAGGGCGCGCGGCATCCGCTTTTGCTCCTGCTTGAAAGGAAACAAGACGGGCCCGCTCACGAGCCAAAGGAAGTTGTCCCTTTAAACATGGAGCTTGGCGGTGAAGACAGGGCGATGGTCATAACCGGCCCCAACGCCGGGGGAAAGACCATAGCCATAAAAACGGCAGGTCTCCTCATACTTATGGCGCTCTCCGGCATACCCATTCCGGCTGAGCCCTCCTCCACCATTCCGCTTGTTGAAGAGGTCATTGCGGACATCGGGGACGAGCAGTCCATAGATGAAAGCCTTTCCACCTTCTCCGCCCACGTTTCCAACCTTTCGGGGATAATAAAAAGGGCGGACTCGAAGATGGTCATCTTGATGGACGAGCTTGGCACCGGCACCGACCCGGGGCAGGGAGCGGCCCTGGCCTGCGCCATTCTCAAGGACCTGAAGGAAAAAGGGGCGCTTGTGCTTGCCACCACCCATCTGATGGACATAGTGGGCTTCGTGCAGCGCACGGAGGGCATCCTTAACGCCTCGATGGAGTTTTCCCCAAAGACGCTCACCCCGCTTTACAGGCTGAAGGCGGGGGAGCCGGGGCAGTCCCGGGCGCTTGAGACCGCGCTCCGGCTTGGCATGCCCGAGGGCATCGTGGAGGAGGCCAAAAGGCTCCTTGGCACAAACCAGCTGGAGCTTCAGGAGCTGATCAGCGAGATGAAGGGGAAAAGCGTCCTCTATGACGAGTCCCTTGAGGAGCTGGGCCGTCAGAAGGCCGCACTTGAAGAAAGGGAGAGGCTTTTTGAGGAGGCAAGGGAAAAGGAGGAGACGGCGGGCAAGGAGGCGCTGGCCAGGGCCTGCGAGCAGGCGGGCCGCATTGTCTCCGACGCCAGGCGGCAGATAAACGCGTGGCTTGAAGAGGCAAAAAGAGAGAAGAAGGCGGGGGCCCGCGAAGCCCTTAAAAAACTGAACCTTGAGCAGCAGAGGCTTCAAAGCGAATTCGATTCCGTAAGCCCGGAGAAAAAGAAGGCAAAAAACAAAAAACCTGTCACCGCCTCGGACATAAGGGAGGGAGACATCGTCCGTGTAAGCTCCTTCGGAGCAAACCCGGGGCTGGTCATCCGGGTGGATGAGAGGCAGGGGCGCGTAAGGATCAAGACCGGCGGGATGTATGCCGACGTGCCTTTCTCCGGCATAAGCGAGGTGGCGCCCGGGGCGGGAAAGGAAGGAAAAAGACCCTCAGGCGGAGGAGTGAGCATCGAAAAGGAGGAAAAAGACGCCGTTCCGGTAAGCCTGAACCTTATAGGCACGAGGGTGGATGAGGCCCTGTCGAGGCTTGAGCCTTTTTTAAACGACGCCTCCATAATGGGGCTTAAAGAGGTCACGGTGATCCACGGGATGGGGACGGGCCAGCTTATGAGGGCCGTGCGGGAGCATATCCGGGGCCATCCGCTTGTGGAGGGATTTAGAAGCGGCGCGCCCTCCGAGGGAAGAGAAGGCGTTACGGTCATTACGATAAAATGAGAAAAGCGCGATGAGAAAAAAAGCTGAAAGACGGAGCTGGTCTTCCATAACGCGAAGGAGGCGCAAAAAGGACATGGCGGAGTTCAGGTGATGTATTTTCTGAACCATGCGCTTGCAAGCCTGGCCACCTGCTCAAGCGCGCCCGGCTCCTCGAAAAGGTGAGTGGCCCCCTGGACCACCTCTATCCTGTTCTCTGCTCCTCCAAGCGCCTCGAACGCCCTCTTGTTCAGCTCCATCACCAGCCTGTCGAATTCCCCGACGATAAAGAGTGTGGGGCAGGTGACCTTGCCAAGGGCCTCTTCAGACGCAAGGTCCGGCCTTCCGCTCCGTGAAACGATCGCCCCTATGGGTATCTGGCCCTCAAGCATGGCCGCCGCCTGAAGGGCTGCCGCCGCCCCTGTGCTTGCTCCCAGGTAGCCGATGCCAAAGTGGTCTTTAACAGGAGGGTTTTTTTCGACGATCCATCTTGTCGCGGCGACAAGCCGTGCAGACAGCAGGTCTATATCGAAGCGGGTGTCGTAGACGCTTTCCTCCCCTGGCGTGAGCATATCGAAAAGCAGCGTGCCGAAGCCCGCCTCCCGCAAAACGCTTGCCACAAATCTGTTCCTGGGGCTGAAGCGGCTGCTCCCGCTGCCGTGGGCGAATATCACCACCGAGCGCGCACCCCTAGGCATCTGGAGGTCGCCATCCAGAACGGCCTTCCCGCCGGCAGGTATCCGGACATCGGAGGATTTTGTAACAGGGTCGCCAGGCTCCGGCACAGCCCTCGACGACTCTTCAAGCAGTTCCACAACCTCTTCATCCGGCACCTGATCGAATTCATAGTAGTAGCTGCCAATGGCCGCGAAAAAAGGGTCCATCTCCAGGCAGACGAAATCATCAACCATATGGCTGATCTCCCTGGCCGTCTCAGGCGGGGCAACGGGGACGGCAACCACCAGCTTTTCAAGGCCCTCCTGTTTCAGGGTGGAAATGGCGGCCTTCATGGTGGCCCCTGTTGCAAGCCCGTCATCAACCAGTATGCAGACCATCCCCTTGAGCGGCCTTAGGCCTTTCCCCTTGCGGTACTGCGCAATGCGCCGGCCGATCTCTTTTTCCTGCAGGGCTATTTCCCTGTCTATGTCCCCGCGGGGGATCCGGTACGCCCGGATGACCTCCTGGTTCAGGACGATTGCGCCCGTTTCCGAAATGGCCCCCATGGCAAGCTCCGGCTGCCACGGCACGCCAAGCTTCCTTACGATGAGCACGTCCAGGGGAGCGCTCAGGTACTGGGCCACCTGGGCGCCGGTCACAACGCCCCCTCTTGGAAGCCCGAGGACTACGGCATTTTTCCCCTTGTATTGTTTCAGCGCTGCCGCGAGCCTGGCCCCGGCGTCCGTCCTGTCCCTGAACATGAAGGCAAACCTCCCTTTGGCACAAAAGTTTGTTCCCTGAGGTCCCTGTCCGTTTGTTTTGTCCTCTGCCATGCCCTGGCTAATTAAAATGCTATCATCCTTCGGGGCATTTTCAATAACAGGATTCTCAATAATAGGCAGGGCCCGGAAGGCATTGACCTCGCCGGGGAAAAACCCTTGCCCGGGGGAGATTGACGGTTTTTCAAGGTTTTTGATAATATAAGGTTGCTCTTTAGGCCGCTTTCCGTGGCGGCCGGAAAAACTGTTGGTTTTTTCTTGGGGAGTCGTCTAAGGGCAAGACGGCAGACTCTGGATCTGCTTATAGGGGTTCGATTCCTCTCTCCCCAGCCATATTTTTAAGGTGCGGCATAAAAAGGTCCCATCGTCTAGAGGCCTAGGACGTGGCCCTCTCAAGGCTAAAACACGGGTTCGAATCCCGTTGGGACCGCCAAGTTTTCCTCGGAAAAAAATATCCGCCACAATTAAGTTCTTATAATCAATACCTGGCGATTTAGGTATACCATTGTGGTTTTCCATTGCATAGGTGAGCGAGGGCGGAAAAGGCCACGCTTATCTCCTCAAATAAACCTTGATGATTTTTAAAGATAATAGATAAAAAACTTGTCAGCCTTCGCAAGACGATATAGACTTTAAAAAGAATTCAAAGGCAGTCCCTCCTTAAAATGAATCACCCCGCAGCAAGCTGCAGGGTATCGAAGTCAAAGATTTTTAGTTTGTCATTCCGGCCGGATTTATTCTGGCTGCAAATAAAAACGGGCAGAATCTTTCCTCGCGTTCTGGAGGAAACCCTGCAGCAAGCTACAGGGAATTGCAAGTTAAAAAAACAAGGCAGCTTACAAAAGAAGTCAATAGAAAAGCCGTTCCAGCGAGCAGGCAGGCAGCTGAAAAACTGAGGAACGGGCGGGACGGGCCAAAGACCCGGCGCCCATTCCGAGGGGACATCCTGTAGCTTCATGACCGGAGGCAGGAATGGATACTTTCACATCTGTTTTGAGCCCGGGAACAAAGCAGGCCTCCGATATTCTCAGATCCTTTTATATAATGACCGGTGTCGGAGCCTTTATCTTTTTCACCGTCGCGGGGCTGGTGGCGTACGTCTCCATCAGGTTCCGCCGGCGGGAGGGGCGGGAGCCCAGGCAGTTCACGGAAAATGTCAGGCTGGAAGTCCTCTGGATATCCATTCCCGTCCTTATTGTCACCGGGCTCCTTGTTGTAACTTTCTGGGTCATGGCCCGGGTGAATCCGCCGGTATTCGGAAAAAAGCCGGACCTTACCGTGACAGCGCACCAATGGTGGTGGGAACTGCACTATTCCCCATCAGGAGTGACGGCAGCCAACGAGATACACCTGCCCGTGGGCAAACGCCTGCTCCTAAGGTTCAAGTCCGCAGACGTCATTCACGGTTTCTGGGTCCCGTCGTTCGGGCAGAAGATAGATATCATTCCCGGACATCCGAACTATCTCTGGCTGACCATTACGCGTCCGGGTATCTACCTGGGCGCCTGACACTCCTTCTGCGGCATGGGGCATGCCGACATGAGGATCCGGGTCATCGCGCAGTCTCCTGAGGACTTCAATGCATGGCTCAAGCATCAGCAGCAACCGGCCCTGCCCCCGTCCACGCCGCAGGCAATACAGGGCTTGAAAATCTTTACAAAGAAAAACTGTGTCATCTGCCACTATTCCGGGTATGCCCCCGACCTGACGCACGTGGGAAGCCGGGAAACCCTGGCCGCAGGCACGCTTCCCAACACACCGGCAAACTTGGCCAGGTGGCTCAAAAACCCCCAGGCCATAAAAAAGGGCGTTCATATGCCCAACCTGGGCCTTACAGACGATCAGGTAAAGGACCTGACGGCCTATCTTGAAGGGTTGAAATGATAACCAACGAGCGTTTCCCGAAGGGAATAAAATGAACGGCGGAATCAACGCTTCAAAAAAAGCGGGGAGCATACTCGATGTCCCGGAATACAAAGGCCTCCTCAGCTGGCTTTCCTCCGTGGACCACAAGCAGATAGGCATCATGTATTTCGTTACGTCGCTGATTTTTTTTCTGGTTGGGGTGTCCGAAGCGATGGTCATGCGCACCCAGCTTATCAAACCGGATAATCACTGGCTTTCCCCCGAGACCTATAACCAGGTTTTTTCTATGCACGGCACGACAATGGTATTCCTGGTGGTCATGCCAGTGCTTACCGGCTTCATGGTCTATTTCATCCCCTTGATGATAGGGGCCCGCGACGTGGCGTTCCCGCGGGTGAACGCCCTTAGCTACTGGCTGTACCTTATGGGCGGACTCCTTCTGTATTTCAGCTTTTTTACGGGAAACACCCTCCATGCGGGCTGGTCCGCCTATGCGCCGCTTACGGAGACCAATTATTCCATGAACTTGTACATGACCGGCACCGGTGTGGACTACTGGATCATGGGCCTCCTCCTGGCCGGGGCAGGGTCCATAATGTCGGCGATCAATATCCTCGTGACCGTTGCCTTCCTCCGCCCCCCCGATATGAAACTGAGCCGGACCCCGCTATTTGTGTGGATGTCGGCGGCCAATGCCGTCCTGATGCTGCTGGCCGTGCCCGCGCTGAACGCCGCGCTGGTAATGCTGTTTATAGACCGGCATCTGCACGGGTTCTTTTTCAATCCCGTGGCCGGAGGCAAACCCCTGCTGTGGGAGAATTATTTCTGGTTCTTCGGCCACCCAGAGGTCTATATACTGATCCTGCCCGGTTGGGGGATCATATCGGAAGTGATACCCGCCTTCTCCCGGAAGCCGATCTTCGGCTATGCGTTCATGGCAGTCTCCACCGTAGCGATCACTTTTCTGAGCTTCGGCGTCTGGGCGCATCACATGTTTGCGACGGGAATGGACTGGACGGTCTATTATGTCTTTGCACTTTCAAGCATGCTGATCGCCGTCCCTACCGGGGTGAAGATTTTCAACTGGATCGCCACCATGTGGGGCGGCGCTATCAGATTCGATACCGCCATGCTGTTTTCCGCCGCGTTCATCATGCAGTTCACGATCGGCGGGCTGTCCGGAGTGGCCTTCGCCGTCGTGCCCATAGACTGGGCGCTTACCCAAACTTATTTCGTGGTGGCCCATTTCCATTACACCCTGCTTGGAGGCACCATCTTTACCGTGATGGCGGGATTTTATTACTGGTACCCTAAAATCACCGGCCGCATGCTCTCGGAAAAGCTTGGCAAGATACAGTTCTGGCTTATGGTGACCGGCTTCAACGGCACTTTCTTCCTTCTTTTCTTCGCCGGGCTCGATGGCATGCCCCGCAGGGTCTTTACGTACCCCAACCTGCCGCACCTGGCGGTCATCAATCTGATATCGTCTCTCTCCGCTTACGTCCTGGCGCTGGGGATCCTGGTCTTTTTTGCCAACCTGGCCGTAAGTCTTAAAAAAGGGGAGCCTGCGGGGGACAATCCATGGGGCGGCTGGACCCTGGAATGGGCTACATCCTCTCCACCTCCGCCTCACAACTTTGACCATATCCCGCCTGTCCGCAGCATCAGGCCTTTATGGGATTTGCAGCAAGCCGGCGGGCAGCCGGGGGTTTTAGCGGCATCAGACCCTCAAGAAGGGGGCGGCGAATGAATAAAATCAGGCTGGCGATGCTGCTTTTTGTGGCATCCGAGGCGGTTTTTTTTATATTGCTGATGATCGCTTACGTGGTTTATCACGTGACATCTCCCAGCGCGGCCGACGCGTCCCGTTACCTGGACATCCCCAGGACCGCCGTATTCTCCGTGGTCCTTTTCAGCAGCAGTTTTACCATGTGGCGGACAGGGGTCAAATTCAGGACAGGCAGCCCCAGGCTGGCGCTTGCATGGCTTGCGGCCACAATTGCGCTTGGGGCTTCCTTTTTAGTTGGGGAAGGCACCGAATACGTCTCTCTCATCCGTAAAGACGTAACAGTCGGCCGGGACCTGTTCGGCACAACCTTTTTTACCCTCACCGGCTTTCATGGTCTCCATGTATTTATCGGCCTCATCATGCTGGCCGCCCTTTTCGGCATTGGACTGAAACGGGGCACGGCGATTGCTTCCGGAAAACTGGCCGGGGCGCTGGAAGGCATTACGATCTACTGGCACTTCGTCGACTCGGTCTGGATATTCATATTCACCATTGTCTACCTTTGGGCGCTGCGATGACCAACGGACAACTTTTTTGGGAAGCGTGGGACTTTGAGCCCACAGTGGTCATTGGATGCGCGGCCCTTCTGCTGGCTTATTTGCGGGTAGTCCGCTTCCGGATGAACGGCAAGACTGCGTATTTCGCATCGGGCGTGGTCCTTATGCTGCTTACGCTTATCGGGCCACTCGATTTTCTTGGCGACAATTACCTTTTCAGCGCGCACATGCTGGAGCATATTCTGCTTGAACTGGCCGTGCCGCCGCTGCTCCTGCTCGGCCTGCCGCCGGAGCCGGTCCGGTCGCTTTTGTCCATTGAATTTCCGGCCAAGGCGGAGCGGTTCCTCCGCAGGCCGGTTGTGGCCCTGCTACTAGCGGTGGGGACTTTCTGGCTCTGGCATCTGCCTGCGCTCTATAACGCCGCGCTGAACAGCGATTGGATCCACGCGCTGCAACACCTGAGCATGCTGGCTACAGGGACCATATTCTGGTGGCCCGTTTTCACCCCGCTGCCATCGCACCGGCTTTCGCCGGTGGCCGGGTCAATTTATATTTTTATAGCAATGGCGGCGAATATGATCTTGGGGATATTGCTGACCTTTGCGCCACTTGGATACTATCCCGCGTACATGCGCCAGGCCAACGGCACCGGCATTTTCCAGTTGATCCGCACGGGCTGGAAGCTGACCCCCCAGGAGGACCTCAACCTGGGCGGCATGTTCATGTGGATCATCGGCGGCCTGTTGTATTTCTCGGCGCTGCTTGTTGTGATCAGCCGCCTGTACCGGGAAAAAGAAGAAAATCCTGAAAAAAAGGTTATGGCGGAGAAAGGACCGGTATATGCCAGACCACAATGAAAATCGGAACGTACCGGGAAAGCCTGAAGGCCGGCCCGAAGGCTGGAACATCCCGAAGCCGGAATTCATCCCCTCTCCCACTTACTGGCCATTCGTGCTTTCACTGGGAGCGACGCTTATGGCACTGGGCGCTCTGACATCAAAGATCATAGGCATACCGGGAATAATCCTCTTTGTTATCGCGATCGTAAAATGGGCAGCGAGCGGTTAGCGAGCGAATCTTATTTAATCAGAAAAATCCTTACATTCGATGCCGCAAGGCATAAAATGGGCAGCGAGCGGTTAGCGAGCGAATCTTGTTTAATCAGAAAAATCCTTACATTCGATGCCGCAAGGCATAAAATGGGCAGCGAGCGGTTAGCGAGCGAATCTTGTTTAATCGAAAAATCCTTACATTCGATGCCGCAAGGCATAAAATGGGCAGCGAGCGGTTAGCGAGCGAATCTTGTTTAATGGGGTATTCTTTAAAGGTGTGTAAATAAGTTAAAGGCGGTGTATCCTTTCAAAGTTGCGACCAACAACTTAAGAAAAGGAGACACCACCGTGGGAAAGAGTATCACCGGGACGGCAAAGCCGTCAAG
>JAKAJM010000055.1 GCA_021813765.1 Nitrospirota bacterium | reverse complement strand
CGGATATGGCACCCAGGTATAAAGATAGGCGTAATTCGGAGGCGGGGCATAATACGTGACTACCGGAGGGCCCTGCTCATAATAATAATTGTTGATAACCGTGGTATTGGGATAGCTCTCCTGTTCGGGCTCGACCGACTCCTGGGCTCCGCCGGCCTTAAGCGGGAGGCCATACCCGGAAAGCACGTCCTGAAAAGCAGACAACGCGGCGTCCCGTCCCACGGGAAGCTTGCCCGAGTCGGCCGCTGAACTGATGGAGGCCTGCAGTTCCCCCGCGATATCCGGGGTTACAGGGTAGTCGGCAATCCACCCGTTTTTTGGAGCTATGCCCGCGGACGCCAGCGCGCTTTCCGCCTCGGATTCATCGCCGGTCTTGCTCAGACCAAGCGCGTTTACAAGCTTTACGGCGAAATCGCCTTCGCGCACGAGGGTTTGGGCGATGGGAGCGTTGCTTTCAGCCTCCGTCTGGGCCATTGCTGCCCCGGACACGAAAAAAACCAGGAAAACAAGGACAACCGACCTCAAAAACAGGGCCTTCATGGGCTCAATCACCTCTTTATTGTCCCTCTTTTTATATTGTACCACCGCTCAGATCCGCTCAGACATTCGGAGACAAGCCCAGGCGCGGCAGGGCAGTATCACACTTAGGTTGCAGGCAATATCCGGTCTGCTTTTTAAAATGTCCCCGGGATTTTTTAGTAAGGCAGTGCCGGATTGAGCGGCATTGCTTTTTTTCGTGGCCGGTGCCGGCAAAGCGCAGCGGCCGCATCTCCGTCTGCCTGAGCCCGAATGGGCGAGTTCAGGAGACTTTTTCGCAGCGGAGCGAGTCCGTCAGCGGCAGGAAAAAAGCAGAAAAAGCGAAATGGCGTTTGCGCCGCACTATCTCAATAGGGGGCGGCTTTATGATAAAATGCACGGGAGGGCAAAACAAGAAAATCCATGAAGAAAAAGACCATACAGGACATCTTGAAAAAGAAGGCGGACGGGCAGAAGATCACCATGCTCACCGCCTACGACTATCCTTTCGCACGCATGGTGGATGAGGCGGACATAGACATGGTGCTGGTCGGGGACTCCGTGGCCATGGTCGTGCAGGGGCTGGAAAACACCCTTCCCGTCACCATGGACGAGATGGTCTACCACACGAGGTTGGCCAAAAGGGGCGTAACGAACGCCCTTCTGGTGGGCGACATGCCATATATGTCCTACCAGACTGGGGTGTACGACGCCCTCAGGAACGCGGGAAGGTTCATAAAGGAAGGCGGCGCCGAGGCGGTAAAGATAGAAGGAGGGCTGGAGATAGCACATACCGTGGAAGCCCTTACCCGCGCTGAAATACCTGTGATGGCCCACATAGGGCTTACCCCCCAGGCGGTCCACCGCATGGGAGGCTTCAAGATACAGGGCCGGACAGAAGAGGCGGCAAACAGGCTTATCGCTGAGGCAAAGGGTATGGAAAGCGCCGGGGCCTTCGCCATCGTGCTTGAGGCGGTCCCGATGGAGCTTGCAAAACGCATCACTGAGATCGTGTCCATCCCGACGATAGGCATCGGGGCCGGCCCGCACGTCGACGGGCAGGTGCTGGTGCTCTATGACCTGCTTGGCATATTCGAAAGGTTCCTGCCCAAGTTCGCAAAGAGGTACGCACATTTGAAAGAGGAAGGGATAAAGGCGATCAGACAGTTCAAGGAAGAGGTGGAAAAAGGCATATTCCCTTCCGAGGACCAGAGTTTTAAATAGCAGGCTCCCCTCTTTTAATTTTTCGCATTACAGCCGTAAAAACTGATCTTCATCACTGGAAAACCTGCCCGGGACGTGCTATAACTTTTTATATGAAATGCCGGGTCACCTCTTCGGTCCGGCGGCGCTCATAAAAAAACGGAAGAGGCGTCCATTTCCTGCATGGAAGCCAAAAAACTGAAAAAAGCAGCGGTTGCGGATGTTTTTTTGCCACGGAGAGGCTGAAATGAAAAAATACAGCTCCACTTTTTTCCGCATTGCAGCGTTATTGGCCCTGTGCCTTTTCCTTTTGGCTCCTGCCTCCTGCGGCGGAGGGGGCGGAGGCGGACCGGCCCCCATAACCGGCCCTGGCCTGGTGGGCCTGGATGACACGACGTCCAAAACCGCGCCGCTTCTTATAGTGGACTACCATACGAACACCGCCACTGGCACCGCAAGCATACTCAGCGACCTTGCAGCGGACGGGGACATCGCGTTCGACCCGGCCCTCAATACCCTTACGGTTACTCAAAGCCCATCCGAGGTCCTCTTCGGAGAGGACAGCTCTGCCATGGACCTTCCGGAATACCGGGCCTTCCTGTCATTCCCCTTATCCAGCATCCCGACGGACGCGGTAATAGATTCCGCCACGCTTGAGGTCTTTGTGGACGAGGTGGACTTCGCGTCCACCATTCCCACGTTCGTGGACCTTATCCAGTATCAAAACGGCCTGTCGCTGTCTTCCTCTGATTTCGACGATCCCCTGGTTACGTCAACTTCGTACAGGGCACTGGACTTCTATTCCTCCGATGCGGGCCAATTTGTGGATATAGACGTCACCGGCCTCATGACGATAGCGCAGGCAAACCTTTTCTCCGATTTCCAGGTGCGCTTCGGCCTGCAAAGCCTGCTTTCGGGGCTGGCCAGGGGCGCTTCGCTTAAAGCCAAGCGGAGCGTTAATAACAAGCCGCGCGAACTTGATAAAATTCAGCAATTAAGAAGTTCAACCGGGAGACCGGCATTGGCAAACACGGCCGGAAAAACTGGCGCTCCGGTATCAAACGCGCCGTAATCTATAAGTGCGGAGACCCAAAAGTTTCAGCATTGATCCGTTGTCATTGCCGCAAGCAAAGCGCGCCCGGAATCCTTGTTTTTAAAAACGATCCCGCCCGTTTTTATTCTCAACCAAATAAATCTGGATGACGCCGTATGCCGCGATTCTCAGCCTCTTGCAGCCGGAAGCGGTTTTGAGATAGGTTCTAGTCCCCCTCGAACCCGGCAAGGGCAAAGACGCCAAAACCTTTTTCCTTAAGGCGCTTTTCCCCGCCCACATCGGGGAGGCTCACGATGAAGGCCATTTCAAAGACCTTGCCGCCCAGCCTCTCAATGAGGCCGGCCGCGGCAAGGGCCGTGCCTCCCGTGGCCAGGAGGTCGTCTACAAGAAGGACCTTCTGGCCCTTCATTATGGCGTCCCTGTGTATCTCCACGCTGTCCGTGCCGTATTCAAGCTGGTACTCCTGCGATAGCTTTTCCGCAGGCAGCTTCCCCTTTTTCCTGATGGGCACAAAACCCTTGCCAAGCTCATAGGCCAGGGCTCCGCCAAGTATGAACCCCCTTGACTCGATACCTGCTATGAGGTCAAAATCCCCCGTATGTCCCGTATATCTTTGGGCAAGCCCGTCTATTACCAGCCTGAATCCGACCGCGTCTTTTATCAGGGTGGTTATGTCCCTGAACATTATTCCCTTTTTCGGGTAATCAGGTATGGTCCTTATCCTTGATTTGATGGGCATGTCTCCTCCTTTCTGCGTTTGTTTTTTTCCCGTGTTTGGCCAGATTGAAGACCCCCGCGGCAGAGACTGCGGGGATTCTTAATGTACGGAATTTTTTTATATTTTAATTCGCTCGCTTGCCCCCGTGGCAAGACCACGGGAACACGCTCGCCAGCCATTTTAAAATAAGAAAAACCGGAAGCCAAGTCAAGGGAGCCATAGAGCTCCCCGAACATTTTATATTTGCCCGGTTATGCTAAAATACACAATCTCAACAGGGGAGTTTTTAATTTGATTTTCCATGAAACCATTGTGCATTGACGCCAAGACGATATCCGACGCGTGGTTCCAGCTTATATATAACCTTTTCGACAACTCATACACCCAGAAGATCCAGCGCGGGTCGTTCGAGAAGGAGCAGTACCGCCTTCAATACCCCGGGATCGCAGTCTTCATCGAGCACCCTTCGCAGGACATGGTGCCTGTGATGCCGCCCGGGTCCAATATCCCCGCGCCGACCACCATGGAATACATAGAGGACTATTTCGCAAACTACCTGATGGACCCAGCTCTGAGCGAGAACGAGACCTATAAATACGCAAGCCGCATCCACCACCCCATGCCAAAAGGCGGCTCCCAGCTTGAAAGGGTGATGGAGATGCTGAAGGCCACCCCTCTTACCAACCAGGCGGTAGTTGAAGTTGGGGACCCGGAAGACCACGATATATGCTTTGGCAACGACGGGAAGCTTGACCCGCCCTGCCTCAGGCTCCTTGATTTCAAGGCTATCCCTTCAAACGACGGGCTTTTTCTTACCGTAAGCTGCTACTTCCGCTCGTGGGACCTCTGGGCCGGATTCCCAACGAACCTGGGGGGAATAGAGCTTCTTAAAAGCTATGTCGCAGGTGAGACCGGGCTAAAGAACGGGCCCATGTACGCCTACAGCGCAGGCGCGCACATCTATGGCTACCAGGAAGAACTGGCCAGGCTGAGGACCCTGAAAGTCATTAAACCCACCGATAATTTCTCGATAAAAGAAGATGTATCCATATGGAAAAGTGAAGAGCATCCGGATAATCAGGATGCCAAAAACAGCTAAGAACCAGTGTATTGCATCGTAAATCTCTGTACATTAGAAAGCGCCAAGGAATAAATCCGTTTTTTCGTCATTCCCGAGGCCTTAATCGGGAATCCAGTGACTTTGATTTTTTTTTGCCGGCCATAAGACAATGTCGCTTGATTCCCGCTTGCTACATGCAGGAATGACGGCCAAAATACTCGAACAAA
This sequence comes from Nitrospirota bacterium, assembly GCA_021813765.1. Lineage (GTDB taxonomy): Bacteria > Nitrospirota > Thermodesulfovibrionia > Thermodesulfovibrionales > JdFR-88 > JAKAEG01. The sequence goes on along the minus strand of JAKAJM010000055.1, from coordinate 12,364 downwards.
TGTAAAGAAGCGTTGGACGCACTACACTAGCTAGTACGACTTTTTTTTAACCGGCATGAGTGAACATTCTGGCATCAGTGGAAAAATCGCGCAGGCGATGCGGAGCGCCCTCCTTCCTTTAATCCGCCCTGTGATACAATAAAATTTAACTCTTTAAAGAAAAAAGGAGCGCCGGAATAGATGTCATATGTCATCGGTTTTGCGGGAAAAGGCGGCACAGGGAAGACCAGCCTTGCAGGAATGTGTATCCGCTACTTGATCGAAAAAAAGAAAGGCCCCGTCCTTGCCGTGGATGCAGACAGCAACTCTTGCCTGAACGAGGCCCTTGGCGTGGAGGCTCACGCCACCATAGGAAAGTTGAGGGAAGAGTCCCTCTCCGCGGTCAGAAGCGGAGGCTCAAGGCCTGGCGGGATGAGCATGGAAGAGCTTTTCGATTACCAGGTGCAGCAGTCCATAATCGAATCAAACGGGTTTGACCTGCTTGTGATGGGCCGCCCGGAAGGCCCCGGCTGCTACTGCGCGGCAAATAACATAATAAGGAAATACACGGACAAGCTCTCGGACGAATACCCATATGTCGTAATAGACAACGAAGCCGGCATGGAGCACTTAAGCAGAAAGACCACTCACAAGGTGGACCTTCTTCTCGTGGTAAGCGACGCCTCGAAGAAGGGCATCCTCACGGCAAAGAGGATAGACGCGCTTGTGGACGAGCTAAAGCTGGACGTGGACAAGCGGCTCTTCATAATCAACAGGGCACCGGAAGGCCAGGAAGAAAACATTGCCGCCACTGCGATAAGTCTTGGAGTGACGGTATCGGGCATGGTCCCGGAGGACAAAGCCCTGTTCAAAAACGATATGGAGGGGAAGTCTGTTCTGGAGCTTCCGGCAGACTCTGCCTCCCTGAAAGCGTTCTACGGAATATTGGACGAGCTGAACACACCTTAAAAAAATCCGGTATATCTTCCCGCCTGCCCACCCTTTTTTATGTGCGGGGCTCCGCCCCGCACTCCCGGGGGAAAAACCGCATGAGCATGCGGCGAAAAAAATAAAAAAATAAAAAACATCCTGCTTATTAAGAGCCTGACGTTGAATTAAAGCCGGCCATACCGGCGAAAGCCGCTCCCTGGCCAGTGACTTTACCGGAACAGAACAAACGTCGCTGCCCGTTTTCATCCGTATTGCGGATAACATCGGGCGGCTTAAGGCGGCCTGAATGACGGAAAAGGAATCGATGTCAAAATTATTATGAAAAAAGCCACTAATAAAGCCCGGCGGCCCGGAAATGGTATAATTTTCCCATGAAAGTGGTGGATTCCGGACAGATGCGATCCATAGACTCGCGCACGATAATCGAATACGGCCTTTCAGGCCCGGTGCTAATGGAGCGGGCGGGGCTGGCAGTTGTCCGGATCATGAAAGAGCAATTTTTCCCCGGCCCAAAAGACCAGAATCAAAAAAGGCAGAAAACCATAGTGCTTGCCGGAGGCGGCAACAACGGCGGGGACGGCCTGGTAGTGGCCAGACTGCTTAAAAACGACGGCTGGAACGTAAAAGTCCATTTCCTTTCTTCGCCACAAAAGGCCAGCCCGGATTGCAGGGCGCAGCTTGAGGCCGCAAAGAAATTCGGCGTCACTATCATCAATGCCCCGCCTGACCGGGCGGATTTTCACGCCGCCATCGTGGTGGACGCCCTCCTCGGCACAGGCCTGAGCAAGGAAGTGGCCGGGAAGCTTGCCCAGGTTGTGGAGGACGTCAACCGGTTTGGCGAAAAAATAGTGGCAGTGGATATACCCACAGGCATCTCCTCCGATGACGGTCGGGTGATGGGGACTGCCGTAAGGGCCGACCTTACGGTAACGTTCGGACTGCCCAAAAAGGGGCACATACTGCATCCGGGCGCGGAGCATGCGGGCAGTCTTTTCGTGGAGGACATCGGTTTTCCGCGGGAGCTCCTGGTGTCAGACAGCCTTTCATGCGAGATTATTGAAAAAGGACAGGCCGCCGGCCTTTTGCCTGAAAGGCCTGTTTTTTCGTACAAACAGACATTCGGCCATGTCCTTGCCCTGGCTGGCTCCAGGGGGAAAACCGGAGCCGCCATCTTATGCGCAAGGGCGGCGCTAAGAACAGGCGCCGGGCTTGTGACCATGGGCATCCCTGATGAGGTGGCCGGAGTGTTCCAGTCCAGGGTGATGGACGAGATGACCCTGCCCCTTCCTTCAAGCGCCGGCTCCATTTCGGCCAAGGCCGTGGAGAAGATATTTTCCTTCATACACGAGCGTGCAGATGTGATTGCCGCCGGTCCCGGCCTTGGCGTAACCGGCGACACTCAAACCCTCGTGCCGGAGATCATAAGGGCCTGCCCTGCTCCGATGGTCCTGGATGCGGATGCCCTGAACTCATTAAGCGGGAACCTCCGCACGCTTTCCCAGGCAAAGGCGCCCATCATCATAACTCCACACCCCGGAGAGATGGCAAGGCTGACAGGCAAAAAAACGGCGGACATCGAAAAAGACAGGCTCGGAGCGGCCCTTTCCGTTTCATCGGAGACAGGCGCATATGTAATTTTAAAGGGCGCGCGCACCGTGATAGCCTCCCCGGAAGGCAAAAGCTTCATAAACCCCACCGGCACACCCGGAATGGCAAAGGCCGGCACCGGGGATGTCCTGACCGGGATGCTCGCCGGTCTGCTTGCCCAGGGGCTCCAGCCGCTGGACGCGGCGCTGCTTGGGGTTTATCTGCACGGACTGGCCGGAGAGCTGGCTGCGGCCCGCTTCGGGCTGCACTCCATGCTCGCCTCCGACATGCATGGCACCATCGGTGAGGCAATGCGGGACCTGAGGGATGAGCTGGGCAGGGGATGACGGAGAATTTGTTTCTGCATCCCGAGATTTTTTTTCACGGCCATCCGGCAGGCCCGGACATCCCCGGACTGCGGCCGGAGGCCCCGGGCGCGAAGATCAACGCCTTTTTCACGGGGAAAATGCCTGGCGTGGACAGGGAGGCGGTATGCCGCGAGCTTGGCACCTCCCCGGAAAACCTGTTCATGCCGGTTCAAAAGCACACAAATGAAGTTATTGTCTATGAGGAGTTTTTAACGGAAAGCGGCATAAAGAACCCTCCTGAAGCCGATGCGGTCATCACCGCAAAAGCCGGCGTGGCGCTTGGCATAATGGTGGCAGACTGCGTGCCGGTGCTCCTCCACGATGAAAAAAGGGGCGTTATCGGGGCGGTGCATGCCGGCTGGAGGGGAACGGCAAAAGCGATCCTTGCAAACGCCATCTGGAAGATGAGGTCTTCCTTCGGCAGCCATCCGGCGGACATACTGCTTGCCATCGGTCCGGCAATAAGAAAATGCTGTTACGAGGTCGATATTGACGTCCTCAGGCAGATCGAAGCCTCAACATCACCCAAAAACGAAAAAAAAGTAAAACAGGCGGATGTCCTGTTTTACTGGATGAAGGGGCCAAAGGCATACATAGACCTGCCCGAGGCAAACAGGCAGCAGGCCCTCGCCTGCGGGCTGAAGACGGAAAATATATGGCTTTCGGGAATGTGCACCTCCTGTCTGCCGGAAAAGTTCAATTCCTACAGGCGGGAGTTCCGGCTGGGCGCAAAGGCTCCCGGAAGGCAGGGAGGGTTCATAATAAAGCATTCCTGATTTTGACCTGATTCGGTTTGATCTTATTGCGGAAAAAATTTTTTTTCAGGAGGGAAAGCAAAAAAATGCCGCTGGCCAGGGACATCATGAAACGGGACGTGATCGCCGTCTCGCCGGACATGACGGTAGAGGAGCTTGGGAGGCTTTTTATTGAAAAGAACATAAGCGGCGCCCCTGTCGTGGGCGAAGACGGACGGCTGCGCGGGATAGTGACGGAAAACGACCTGGTTGCCCAGGACAAGAGACTCCATATACCCACTCTCCTCAGGCTCTTTGACGCCTATATAGCCCTGGAGCCGCCCTCCAGAATAAAAGACGAGATGAGAAAGATGTCCGCCCGCACGGTGGACGATATCTGCACCAGCGAAGTCATCTCCGTTGATGAGGAGGCGCCCATGGAAGACGTGGCCACGATAATGACCGAAAGAAGGGTCCATATCGTGCCGGTCGTGAAGGGGAAAAAGCTTGTGGGCATCATAGGCAGGCACGAGATAATAAAAGCCGCAATGGCCCCCCCGGCGTAGGCGGCGCTTTGGAAAACAAAAATGAATAACCATGCGGCAAGCCGCATGGTATTGAAGTCAAAGATTTTCAGCTTGTCATTCCGGCCGGATTTATTCTGGCTGCAAATAAAAATTCGCTTGCGGGAATGACACAACCAAGGAAACCCTGTAGCAGGCTACAGGGAATTGCAAGTTAAAAAAACGCCTGGAGGCCGCCATCATAAAGCTGATATCCAGATCGCCCGGCGAAACCATGGCCGCAGGCCGATGGCTTGGCCTGCTCCTTAAGCCAGGAGACACTGTGTACCTTCACGGTGAGCTCGGAAGCGGCAAGACCGTTTTTGTGAAGGGCGTGGCCGGGGCGCTGGGAATACCGGCTTCGGACATTACGAGCGCAAGTTTCACCATTGTGGCCGAGCACGAGGGCGCAAGCGGGGTCCCCTTCTACCATATAGACCTCTACAGGCTTGAAGACGTCCGCGACGCGGAAGACATCGGAATAGAGGAGTACCCCGGAAGGGACGGCATAGCGGTCATAGAATGGGCTGAAAGACTGATGCCCGATGGCCACGCCGGCATCAAGGTCAGCATCACTGTGACACGCGGCGCTCCCGTTGCCCGCGAAGGGCCCAGAGAGATTATAATAGAGGGAATCGATGAAAAAGCTTGGAATAATAGCCAAAGAGGGGATAAGCGGGCCCGCAAGGATAATCGAAAAGATCTTCCCTTGCATAAAGGAAAAAGGCTTTGAGCCCATGGTCGAGGAAAGGCCGGCAAGGGCCCTGAACATCCAGGGTCATCCCCGGGAGGAGATCGCCCGGGCCGCCGACCTCATCGTAACCCTTGGCGGGGACGGCACGATATTATCAGTGGCCCGGCTTGTGTGCGAAAGAGGAGTGCCCATCCTTGGCATAAACATGGGCGGGCTTGGGTTCATAACCGAGGCCGGAGCGGGGCAGCTGCGGGAGGCGCTTGAGAAGGGGCTTTCAGAAAGCTGCCCTTTTGAAGAACGCATGATGCTCGGGGCCTCCGTATGGAGGCAAGGCGAGCTCATGGCGAAGTACACGGTCTTGAATGACGTGGTCATAAACAAGGGTTCGACCTCAAGGATAATAGACATAGAGGCGTACGTCAACAAGGCCCACATGACCACTTTCAGGGCGGACGGGCTTATCGCCTCGACGCCGACGGGTTCAACCGCGTATTGCCTTTCGGCAGGCGGGCCCGTGCTCCATCCCGCGGTCCCGGGCATCGTTCTTATCCCCATATGCACGCACACGCTTGCCATGAGGCCAATAGTCCTGCCGCAGGAAGTGGAGATAGAGATCATCCCGGCCACCGGCAATGCGGAGGTGTTCCTCACGATGGACGGGCAGGAGGGACTTACCCTCATGGAAAGGGATGTGGTCCGGATAACAAGGTCCCCGTTCAAGACAAAGCTGCTCATGCCATTTGAGCGGGACTATTTCCAGGTACTAAGGGAGAAATTGAGATGGGGGAGCAGGTAAACAGGGTTGACCTCAAGCATGTCTTTGAATTCTACAGGGCAATGGGCATCGAGGAGTTCCCATACGATGCGGGCTCGGTGGTGACGGAAAAAAACCAGGCGAAACAGAAAAAATCTTCTGCCGGAAAGGCCCAGAAGGCCTCCGCGCTTGAAAAACTCTTCCATGAGGAGCTCGAGGGCTGCACGGGCTGCAAACTTTCCGCCAAAAGGACGAACATTGTCTTTGGAGAGGGCAACCCCTCGGCAAGGCTCATGTTCATAGGCGAGGCCCCCGGCAGAGAAGAGGACAAGCAGGGCCGCCCCTTCGTGGGGGATGCGGGCAAGCTGCTTACAAGCCTGATAGAAAAGATGGGCCTGACCAGGGAGGATGTCTTCATAGCCAACATAGTAAAGTGCAGGCCCGAGATGAACAGGGACCCGGAAGAGGACGAAATAAGCGCCTGCCTGCCCTTTCTTAAAAAGCAGATAGGGATAATCCGCCCGGAGGTGATCATGGCCTTGGGGAGGGTGTCCGCGCAGACCCTGCTTGAAACGGATGTCCAGATAAGCAAACTGCGCGGCAGGTTCGCGAGCTTCGAAGGGATACCGCTCATGCCCACATTCCATCCGGCATATCTGCTTAGAAACCGCAAGGACAAGGCGCTAACGTGGCAGGACGCCCTGCAGGTGCTTGAGCTTCTGGGCATGAAGGCGCCATGAAACAGCTTTGGGCCCCCTGGAGGATCGAGTACATCCTTTCACCCGAAAAGGGGGAATGCATATTCTGCGAATATCCCAAAAAAAGCAGGGATGAGGACAGGCAGTCACTTGTCCTTCACAGGGGGCTCACCTGCTTCGTTATGATGAACAAATACCCATATAACGGCGGACATCTGCTGGTGGCCCCGTACAGGCACGTCTCCCACACGGGCGAGCTGAATGACGGTGAGCTCTGCGATCTCATGCGCCTTACCAGGGGTTCGATATCCTGCCTGGACGAGGCGCTCCGCCCGGAAGGGTTTAACGCCGGCTTCAATATGGGCAAGGCCGCCGGCGCGGGCATAGAAGAACACCTTCACATGCATATAGTCCCCCGCTGGACCGGCGACTCCAGTTTCATGGCGGTCCTGGATGAGGTCCATGTAATACCGGAGCACCTTCTTGCCACATTTGACAGGCTCCGCCCCCTGTTTGACCAGCTGTCGGCGGACGGGCACTTATGATCCGGGAGCTCAGGATAAGGGATTTCGCGATCATAAAGGAACTGGACATCTGTTTTTCGGAGGGCCTGAACGTGCTTACCGGCGAGACGGGGGCGGGGAAATCGATAATAGTTGACGCGCTAGGGGTGGCGCTTGGCGGAAGGGCCGGCTCCGGAATGATCAGGACCGGATGCGAGTCGGCGTCGGTCCAGGCCTTTTTTGAGACGGAGGACAGGCCGCAGGTGCTCGCTGACCTCGCAATCGGGGAAGACGGAGGAAGCGGGGTGGTCATCAGGCGCATCATTTCGGCCACTTCCGGCAGGAACAGGGCCTTTCTGAACGATGTGATGGTCGGTGTCCAGACCCTCTCGGAGCTTGGCCGGGACCTGGTGGACATACACGGCCAGAATGAACACCAGAGCCTCCTCTCACCGCAAAATCAGCTCAAGATGCTTGATGAGGCGGCCGGACTGTTTGCGCAAAGGAAACTGGTGGGCTCCCTTTTTGCCCAGGCGGCGCAGGCTCGGGAAAAACTGGCCGGCATCGGCGCGGACATCGAGGAAAAAAACAGGCGGCGCGAGCTGCTGTCGTTCCAGGCAGATGAGATAGGCGCTGCGGCGCTTGTCCCCGGCGAAGACGCAAAGCTTGAAGAGGAAAAGAACATCCTTCTTCACCTTGGCCGTCTGAGGGAGCTCATGGAATCTGCGTTCGCGCTCATCTACGGGGCCGAAGGCTCCGCTATCGAAGGGCTCTCCAGGGCGAAAAAGGCGCTCGATGAGGCCTCATTGATAGACCCGCAGGCCGCGCAGCCCGCCGAGTTCATCTTGCAGGCCATGCCCTTCCTTGAGGAGGCGGCAATGTTCCTGCGGTCAAAAAAAGACTCCTATGAGCCGGACCCGGACAGGCTTTCACAGGTTGAAGAAAGGCTGGAGACCATAAAGAAGCTCAAAAAAAAATACGGCGGCTCGATTGAGGAGGCGCTTGCACGGATGGAACGTGCCCAGGCGGAGCTGGCTGGCCTGCTTGAGGAAGGGGAAAGCGCCGGCAAGCTCGAAAGGGAGCTTGAAGAGACAGAGGCAAAACTGGCCGGGGCCGCTGAGGCCCTTTCCGCAAAAAGGAAGATGTTCGCGCTTGAGGCAGAAAAGGCAATAACCGCGATAATGAAGGAACTTGCGCTTGAAAAGGCCCGGTTCAGGATAGAATTTTCCTCTTGCGAAACAGGCCCGGCGGGAGCCGACAGGGTAGAGTTCCTTTTCAGCGCCAACCCTGGAGAACAGTTGAGGCCGCTTCACAAGGTGGCATCCGGAGGAGAGCTTTCAAGGCTTATGCTTGCCATCAAAAGCGCGATGAGGAGCAAAGGGGTGCCTGTGCTGGTATTTGATGAGGTGGATGCCGGGATAGGCGGTAAAACGGCCTGGAACGTGGCAAGGAAGCTGAGGGAGCTTGCGGGCTCGCACCAGGTGCTCTGCATCACGCACGAGCCCCAGATAGCCGGAGCGGCCGACACGCATTTCGTCATAGAAAAAGAGGCCGGAGCGGACAGCACAAAAGTTATAATAAAAGAGGTCAGTGGCAGGGCCAGGCAGGAAGAGGTGGCAAGGATGCTTGGCGGAAAATTGACCGAGGCGTCTTTAAGGCACGCAAAAGAACTCATTGAAAGAGGGTTTCTGGCATCGTCATGAAAACTGAAAGAACAAAAAGCGCGGCCAGCGGCCGCAGGCAGGGGAAGATACGCATCAGTACGGAGCTTTGCAAGGGGTGCAAATACTGTGTCCTGGCGTGCCCCAAAGGCGTTATCGAGATGGACAAAAAACTTTCTCCCTCAGGGTTTTACGCCGCGCAGGCTGCAAGGATAAAGGACTGCTCCGGGTGCGCCATCTGCGCCAGGATGTGTCCGGAGGCGGCTATAGAGGTCTGGGCCACGAAGAACAGAGCTTAAGGCCTGGCCAGGATTTCCGGTCAGGCGCCCTGCCCCATCAAAAAAACAAAACAAAAAACATGGAATTTTTTTTGGAGCAGGGCCCTTCTTTTACTTAAAAATAAAAACTGTTACTTTATGTCCAGGACCTGCACGTCAAAATGCAACGTCTTCCCCGCCATGGGGTTGTTCAAGTCCACTACCGCAGTATCCTTATTGACCTTTACGACCTTCACCGGGAAAGGCCTGCCGTCGGCTCCCTGGCCATAGAGCGTCATGCCGGGAGTGATCTTCACGTCCTTGGGCAGCCTGCTTCTTGGGATTGTGATGATCGCCTTCGGGTTTATCTCTCCGTAACCCTCTTTTGGGGGGACGGTGAAAGATTTTTCCTGTCCCACTTTCATCCCCATCAGACCCTGTTCAAACCCGGGTATCACCTGGTGCTCTCCGATCTTTACTACGAGGGGCTGTCCTTTTTTCGACTTGTCCACCACCTTGCCGTCAACGGTAAGGACGTAGCTCAGCTTGACCACCTTCCCCTCGGACACTATTACAGCCGCCTGGGCCCCCCCCGCGACCAACGCCACCCCGAAAACGAGCATGATGCAAAAAAGCGCCATCTTTCTGATGTTCACAAACCGCCTCCTCACTGCAAGATAGAATCAAACAGATTCTTAAGACTCAAATGCGGACTTCATCTGCCGTCCGCGAACCTGGCGCGGGTGTAAGACAAAAGCCCGCCGGCCAAAATGAGGTCCGCCTCGCGTTCCGTCAAGTTGGACACCGCGGAAAAAGAAATACCGCTGGTGAGGTCCTTGATGGTATAGGCCTGGCCGCCCTTGACATCAGCCCTGACGTTCTCCACGAGAAGCTCGTCGCCTGGTTTTATTTTGTCATGGTCTGCCTGGTCTTTGAACACAAGAGGCAGTATGCCAAAGTTGATAAGGTTGGACCTGTGTATGCGCGCAAAGGATTTTGCAATGACCATCTTCACGCCAAGATACATGGGGGCCAGCGCAGCGTGCTCCCTGGAAGAGCCCTGCCCGTAATTTTCACCACCCACTATCGCGCCGCCGCCCTTTTCCTTCGCCTCGAGCGCGCGCTTGCTGAACTCGGGGTCGATGCCCCTGTAGACATATTGCGATATGGCCGGGATGTTGGACCGGAGGGGCAGTATCTGAGAGCCTGCCGGCATGATATCGTCGGTCGTTATATTGTCGCCTGCCACAAGAAGGACCAGGGCCCGTATGGCGTCCTCCAGGGCTTCCTTCAAGGGGACCTCCTTTATGTTTGGCCCCTTCTTTATTGCAGCGCTGCCGTCCCCGTCCGGGGGGATCAGCATTTTGTCGTCAATAAGATAGCGCTCCGGCTCCTTGATGCGCTTCACCTTGATCTCTTCTTCCTTCATTGGGTCGACCACCTCCCCTTTAAGCGCAAAAAGAGCGCATAAAAGAGGATTGGCAAGGTACACCTTTGCGTCCTTTGTGCCGCTTCTGCCCATGAAGTTCCTGTTGTAGGTGCGGATGGAGACCTGCCCGCTGCCGGGCGAGCCCCCCATTCCTATGCAGGGCCCGCAGGAGGACTCCAGCATCCTTGCGCCTGCGCCCAGGAAGTCCGTCGTGGTGCCGTCTTTGGCAAGCATTATGGCCACCTGCCTGCTGCCCGTGTTTACAAGCAGGCTGACCGCCGGGGAGACCACCCTGCCCTTAAGGGCCGAGGCAACCTCCTTGAGCGCGACAAAAGAGGAGTTCGTGCAGCTGCCTATGCAGGCCTGGTCTATCCTCATGCCGGCCAGCTCCCGTGCAGGCACCACCTTGTCCGGGCTGTGGGGCGCTGCCATCAGCGGCTCCAGCTCCGAGAGGCTTATGCTTATCGTATCTGAATAGGAGGCGTCCTCGTCCGCCTTGAGCTCCACCCAGTCCTTCTCGCGGCCCTGGGCCTTCATGAAAAACAGGGTCCGCTCGTCGCTTGGGAATATCGAGGTTGTTGCGCCCAGCTCCGCCCCCATGTTGGTTATGGTGGCGCGCTCAGGCACGCTCAACTGTTTTACGCCCGGTCCGGAGTATTCGATTATCTTGCCTACCCCGCCCTTTACGCTCAGCCTTCTGAGGAGCTCAAGGATAACGTCCATTGCGGTGACCCACGGCCTTTTCAGCTTGCCGGTGAGTCTCACCCTCAGCACCTCGGGCACCCTAAGCTCAAAGGGCGCGCCCGCCATCACCGTTGCGGCGTCAAGCCCGCCCACGCCTATTGCCATCATGCCGATGCCGCCCCCTGTGGGTGTATGGCTGTCCGTTCCCAGGGCTATCCTCCCCGGCGCCGAGAACCTCTCCAGGTGTATCTGGTGGGATATGCCGTTTCCCGGCCTTGAAAACCAGGCCCCGAACTTGTGCGCCGCGGTCCTCAGGAACTCGTGGTCATCGGCGTTCATGAAATTCGACTGAAGCATGTTGTGGTCCACATAAGATACGGCCAGGGGCACCTTTACCCTGTCCACCCCTATTGCCTCGAACTGCAGCCACGCCATGGTCCCGGTGGCGTCCTGGGTATAGACATGGTCTACCTTGAGCCCGGCGCGCGAGCCGGTCTTGACTTCCCCATAGACCAGGTGAGCATCCAGAATTTTCTCCGCTATATTCCTGCTCATGATTTCCTCTCTTGTTTCCTCCGGTAAAAAATAACGGCTTATCTCTAAAATTGCAGTTTATAATGTAACATATCAAACCATCCACTGACAAAACGCGGGCCACTTGATTTCGCATGGAAAGGTATGATAGCTTATAGGCTAAACAATAGCGCCTAAGAGGAGGATCAGATTGCCGGCACCAAAGAAGAAAAAGAACCCGTCTGCGGAAAAAAGGGTAAGGCAGGCGGAAAAGAGCCATTCCAGGAACGTCGCTGTCAAAAGCTCGCTTAAGACGGTTTCAAAGAAACTGGTCAAGGCGGTATCGGAGAAAAATGCGGAGGCTGCCTCAGGCACCCTCAAGGAGGCGGTCAAGGCCTATTCAAAGGCCGCGTCCAAGGGGATATTGCACAGGAAGACTGCTTCCAGGAAGATATCCAGGCTGTCCAAGATGGCCAACAAGGCCAAGGCTTAGTTCTCTGTTTTACTTTTGATCCCTTTTTAAGGTCTTTTCCTGATAAAAAACATCTCTCAGACGATCTGTAAAAGTCTGGCAAGAAGGTCCTCCACCGGGTATATCCCGTAGAGGGCCTTTGATTTTATATCGGCCTCCCTGAGAAGCCCCGTCGCTTTTTCGTGAACGCCCGGCGGGGTGCCGGGTTTGGAAAACTCCTTGTTAAGCGCGCCCATGAGCATCACGACATCCTGCTGGCCCCTCAGCTCGCGGGCCAGCCTGAAGACCTTTGCAGGGTTTTTTGCAAGCAGGGCCCTGATCAGGTCGAAGGCGTTATGCTCCGACATGTCCAGGATAAGCTGCTTCACGTCCTCCATTTCTATCCTTGGCCTGCCGGCAAGCGACAGCTTCTTAAGCTCCGAGGCTATAAGGCCGGGCTCGGAAGAATAGTTCTCATTCAGCCAGGAAACCGCCTCATCCGAAAGCTCGAACCCCTCGTCCCTGGCCTTCTTTTTTA
>JAKAJM010000054.1 GCA_021813765.1 Nitrospirota bacterium | reverse complement strand
GGCATTGGCTGAGTGCAGGATTATATTGGTCAGGTGATAGCCCATGGGCTTTGCCCCCCATAAGGCATGGTCCAGGGCGTAGGATATCAAGGTGAGGGGAAGCCAGTTGCCTAGTGAGGCGTGATGGAAACCGAAAAAAGCCCACTTGAAAAAATAAACGTTGAATGAATTTATATGCTGGTTCTTGTATATGTAGGCGCCGTCGTCGAAATTTACAAACCCGTTTTGAAGCGTGCGCAGATAGACCAGGAAAGCGGCCGCCGCCGCCATCCCCCCAAGCAGATATTCTGTTCGCCTCCCGTTTTTTTTCATCTATTCGAAAAGTTTTTCACCTGATTTCATTCGGCAATATCAAGTTTAAAAACGGGGCGGAAATAAAATCAGGGCTTTAAAACGGACCATTCCATGGGGTCAGTAATTAAGGCCCATTTGCCGCAAGGCCCGGCAGCCGTTGTCGTCTCCCCTGCCACAGGCCTCCCGGAAATCCGCTGCGGCATGCCCTTTTCGGCCCAAGATAAAATAGACGTTCCCGCGGTTCGTATAGTATTTTGCGTTCTTTGGATTTAAATTGAGGGCTTTATTAAAATCGCCAAGGGCCACGTTGAACCTCCGCATCATTGAAAATGTGATCCCAAGATTATTGTATGCGTCCGCAAACGACGGGTTCAGTGAGATTGCTTTATCGAACTCTGTAATTGCGGGGTCAAACTGGCCTGTTTTCGAAAAAACCCTGCCCAAATTATTATATGCTTTAAAATAACCCGGGTCTAAAAATATTGCCTTGTTGAAATCGGCTATTGCCTTGCCCAACTGCCCTGCATTATCAAAGGAACGTCCGCGGTTCAAATAAGCATATGGGAGCTTGTCTGGCTCCTTCCTGATGACGTAATTCCAGAAAACTATGTCGTTTTTCCAGATCGCTATCTGCATGAATGTAAGGTAAGACATCGAAAGCACAGCAAGGAGGGCGGCTGAAGCCCCGGCTTTTTTCAAAAACCTTTCATGCCTGGATGCCCCGGCCTTCTTCCAGGCCCATCCCATGGCTATGCCGGAGGCAAGGAAGGGGCCTAAACTTGGCAGGTAGGTGTACCTGTCCGCTATCCAATGGTCGTTTACCTGGACTATACCAAGCACGGGCAGCAGGCTTACCACAAAATAGCTCCAGCAGGCAAGCCATATCTTTTGACTCTTGGCCTTGAACAGGCAAAACGCCGTTATAGCCGCAAAGAGGATTACGGGCAGAAAATACTCAGGGGATAAAAAAGAGATGGTTTTTGGGTATGGGTAATAAGGCACAAGGTTCAGGGGCAAGACCATCTTCCAGATATAAAGCACAAGAGACCTGGCAGCCACCAGCGCTCGTTCGGAGCGGGAAAGCGATTTGAAAGTAATGACCTTTCCGTTTTTTGCCATAAGGGTGAGCAGCGACGAGCATCCGCTTAAAACAATAAAAGGAATTTTTTCGGCAAACGCTTTCCAGAATGATCTAAAAGATACTATTCTCCCAAGCGGATGCCAGTCCAGGATCAAGAGGATAAGCGGAAGGCTCACGGCCATCGGCTTGCTCATCAGGGCAAGCACAAAGAAGACCAGTGAAAGAAGATACTGCCTTTCAAAAAAAACAGGCGCGACGGAGGATGGGCCTTTCAGACGATCTGCGCATTGCAGATAGGCAAGGATGCTTAGCAGGAAGAAAAAGGCGTAAAGCACGTCCTTTCTCTCAGATGCCCACGCTACAGACTCCACGTGGAGAGGGTGAAGTCCAAAAAGAAGCCCCGTTGCTGCGGCCGCTATCAGCTTCTCTTTATTTGTAAAAAAAGCTCCAGTGGTTACATTTTCCGCTTGGCTCCGCTCCGTTCCTTCCCGTCTCGCAAGCGGGCCGGGGGCAAAAAAATCCGGTTGAGGCGAGGAAAGGGTCTTTGTCTTCTCCCATGCCTCTATGAGCCTTGCGGAAAGCACCACAACCAGGAAGGCATTGGCTGAGTGCAGGATTATATTGGTCAGGTGATAGCCCATGGGGTCCGTTCCCCATATCAAGTAGTCCACCCCATGGGAAATCCAGGTAACAGGATACCAGTTTGAAAAATTGAAATTTGAAAAGGCCCACTTTAAAAAAGCCAGATCGAACCGGCGTATATGCGGGTTTTTGTAAATGTATTTGCCGTCGTCCCAGTTGACAAACCCGTTTTGAAGCGTGCGCAGATAGACCAGGAAAGCGGCCGCCGCCGCCATCCCCCCAAGCAGATATTCTGTGCGTCTCCAGCTTTTTTTCATCTTCCCTCAGAGCCCTCTCGCCTTGTGCTTGCCTACTGGTATGGCCGGGTCAGAACAGGCCGCCCATGATGCCTGTACTTTTAAAGCCCGTTTGCCGCAAGGCCCGGCATCCGTCCCCGTCTCCCATTTCGCAGGCCTTTCGGAAGTCCGCCGCGGCAAGCCCCCCGCAACCGGTGGCGATGTAGACCCTGCCCCGGTTCATATAGAACATGGGGTTGCCCGGGTTTAAAACAATTGCTTTGTTAAAATCGCCCAGCGCGGCCGTTGCGTTCCCCATTTTCATGGACACGACTCCCAGGTTGTTGTAAGCCCAGAAAAAAGACGGGTCCAGGGCAATTGCCTTTTCGTATGCCGCAACTGCAAGGTCAAATCTGCCCGTGCCCATGTAAACCCTGCCCAGATTATAATAGGCCAACGAAAAACCAGGTTTCAACGAGACCGCCTTGTCAAGGCAATCGACGGCCATTGCGGTTTGCCCCAATTTCGCATAAGCGTTCCCCAGGTTATTGTATAGGTCGGCTTTCGACGGGTTTATGGCTATGGCTTCGTCAAAATCGGCTATGGCCTTTTCAGTCTGCCCCATTGTTATATAAGCGTTACCAAGATTGGTGTAGACGCGGGCTCTCCTGGGGTTTATGGCGATGGCCTCGTTAAAATCGGCTATG
Source organism: Nitrospirota bacterium (assembly GCA_021813765.1). GTDB lineage: Bacteria > Nitrospirota > Thermodesulfovibrionia > Thermodesulfovibrionales > JdFR-88 > JAKAEG01. The sequence goes on along the minus strand of JAKAJM010000054.1, from coordinate 14,207 downwards.
GCCTTTTCAGTCTGCCCCATTTTCTCAAAAATATACCCCCTGTTGTTGTAGACAACCGCGGATGCATACGGCTCCTTATGGATGACATAATTCCAAAGGGCGAGGCCGCTTTTCCATATCCCTGTCTGCCGGAAGGTGAGATAAGACATGGAGAAGACAGCCAGGAGCGCGGCCGAAGCCCCGGCTGTCCTGAAGACTTTGCCATATTTGAGGCCTTCCGCCTTTTTCCATGCCCATGCAGCGGCCACCCCCGCGGCAAGGAACGGGCCGAGGGAGGGCAGATAGGCGTACCTGTCCGCCATTGCCTGCCTGCCAACCTGGATGAGGCCAAGCACGGGCAGCAGGCTTATCACAAAATAACCCCAGCAGGCAAGCCATATCTTTTGACGCCTGGCCTTGAGCAGGCAGAAGGCGGTCACCGCCACAACAAAAACTACGGGCAGAAGATACCCCGGAGATAAAAAGGAGATGTCTTTTGGGTATGGGTAATAAGGCACAAGGTTTACGGGCAAGACCATCTTCCAGATATAAAGGACAAGGGACCTGGCGGCCACCAGCACGCGACTTGCAAACGGCAGCTGGTTGAATGAGGTCATGGCCCCGCCTTTTTTCTGTGCCAGGATGGTCAGCGCCGAGTCCCCTGCGCAAAGCGCGATGAACGGCAGCTTCTCATAAAAAACGGCCCTGAAAGATTTCAGGGAAAATATCCTGCCAAGGGGGCACCAGTCCAGTATCAGAAGCGCCACCGGCAGGCTCACCGCCATAGGCTTGCTCATCAGGGCAAGAACAAGGGAAAAAAGCGAAAGAAGATACCACGGTTCGAACCCCCCGGGCTTCCCGGCGCTTCTTATGCGGTCTGCGTACCTCAGGTAGGCAATGATGCTTAGCAGGAAGAAAAAGGCGCAAAGCACGTCCTTTCTCTCAGACGCCCAAGCCACGGACTCCACGTGCAGCGGATGAAGGCCAAAAAGAAGTCCCGTTGCCGCCGCCGCGATCAGCTTCCCCTTGCCTGACAAAAAAGAGGGCGAAGAAAAATCTCTGGTCTTTTCCCATGCCTCTATGAGCCTTGCGGAAAGCACCACAACCAGGAAGGCATTGGCTGAGTGCAGGATTATATTGGTCAGGTGATAGCCCATGGGCTTTGCCCCCCATAAGGCATGGTCCAGGGCGTAGGATATCAAGGTGAGGGGAAGCCAGTTGCCTACCGAGGCGTGATGAAAACCCCAAAAGGCCCACTTGAAAAAAATGGCATTCAACGAATAGATGTGCAGGTTTTCATAAATATATTTATCATCGTCCCAGTGGACAAACCCGTTTTGAAGCGTACGCAGGTATGCCAGGAAAGTGGCAGACGCCACTATCCACGCCACAAAATATCCACGGCGCCATTTCGGATTTTCCATTATGGGAAGATCATCGATTTAGGTTTCAGGATATATTTTTTCATTGCGGCATCCAGTCCAGAATTTCCCGACCTGCTTCGCACTGTAAACAAGCTATTGTTTTTAATAATTGTTGTTGGTCGGAGGTCCGGTAGGCTCTGCCTGGCCTATATGGCATTTGTTGCAAATGACCGTCTCATTAGGCGCAAAATCACTTGCAGGCCAACCGTAATAGGCCTGCTGGGTTTCCTCCCAGGTGCGTCCCATGGAATTTGATATGTCAGTTGAGATATCAGGATATACGGAAACACCGCCGCTACTGTCGGTCATAGTCTCAGAAAAACCATAATTGCCATCATTTATGCCATTTTTCCCATTGCCATTATATTTAAAACGCATGATATAGTCCCATCCGGATGCATGCGCTCTATGACAAGTCAGGCAGGAGACTTTATCGGTGCTAGCCGGGCTGGGATAGAGGCCACTTTCCGAATTCTTGACCACAAGCTGAAGGTTGCTATAGCTTGTCGTATTTATCTCGAACGGAGCGAGCGACCAATAGGCATTGCTAGTCCCGCCGTAATTCCCAGTCTCGATGTAACTCACATAATTGCTTGCAATAACGGATCCCAACTCATTATAAGGGTGGTAAGTAACTTTTTGACTGTTAATTTGCTCATTGTACGGGTTTGCGTATTGGGGAAAATTTTCCGCGACGCCCATGACATTGTCTATGTCTGCAAACGGGTCGGTACCGGCCCCTGTGTGCATGTCCGGATGACAATTCCTGCACCATGCGGATGTGCCGTTCCCGTAAGCAACGACGGTTTGACTCGTCTTTGTTTCGGACCTGTTGTAAACAGTTGGAGCGATAGCAGCCGGCGGTGCGTAATGAAATTGATAATTGATGCCGCCGGGGGGCACATAATTAACTCCTCCAAGCAGTCTGTAAGCACCGACCGCCTGGCCCGCCAGGGGAGTCGGGCTTGTTTCGTAAGATCCGGAGCCTATTATTGGTGCTACAGGACTGTTTGTGATGGCCCCGCTAGATGTCCTCCTGTATGTGCCATGGGGATCATGGCAACTTATGCAGGAGAGATCGGATGCGGGGTATGGATATTGGCCGCCGCCTGGAGCCGTGGTCCATGTGTCGCCACTGTTTTCATAAGTATAATCAAAATCCTCGGCAGTAATGTAATGGCCGTGCATGTATCCTGGATCCGTATAAATCGTGCCCGTGTTCCATGTATAGGTTTTGTTCAGCCAACCAAAATCTCCGCCAGGGGTAAGCTGTTTTGGATAAGCGCCAGCGATGTTCAATTGTGATAAAGGGGTGCTTATGTAAAAACCGTCAGGCTGAGTAAGTCCGACTCCCTCATGACAGTTTAGGCATGTGGAGCTGCCGTCAGTGCCTCTGAGGAGATTCGGGTCCGGCGTTGAGCCAACTGATCCTTTGGGGTTGACAACCGCCATGGCACCCGATCCGATGCCTGTCCAACCTTGTACTCCTCCATCCGGCGAATACTGGTTCGGCTTAAAACCAGGCGATGTACTATAGGTAATCGAGTTGTGCATGGTATGGCAGCCTTCACATGCGCCCACTCCGCCTTCATGGAAAGCCCATCCTTTACCAGCGGCCAAAAACACCAGAAGGGCCGCTGCAGCGAAAAAGGCCATTGTTAACATTTTCATACCGGTATATTTTAATCGCCTAGGTTTCAAAAAGTAAAGAGAAGCGCGCACAACGGCGCTTCGCGGCGTGTGACGGTTTTGCGTCATTTATACCCATTGTTTTTCCTGTCACGCAGGATGGAAAATCAAGCAAAAAGGACAGGTCTGAGCGAGATTTTTCACAGACGACTTTTAATGGAATGAATCTCTGCGAAAAAAAACACACGCACGGAACCGGTCTTTTTCCACCCCACTGCGATGAAAATTCCCAGAGGGGATAAAGCTTTCTCAACGATTTACCCGTAAAGGAATTGAATTTTTTATAGCCAGTCTAAAATATTGACAGACAATGGATTAAGTGGGAACATTTTAAACAACGGGGCCCCCGGCGGGGCGCTATTTTCAGGCGTAGAGAGAACCACTTCCTTTTTTATTTCGAGAGAAATAAGGAGACGCCATGAAATTCGATCCTCTCTGGAAACGAGTACCCCAAGGCACGCTTAATTTCCTTCTAAGGCAGCGCATTGTGCGCAGCTACCTTCTTAAAAAGGCCCAGGACAGGCTTTATGAGAATTTTGTTGTAAAGAACGAGGACGACAGGCCCCCCCTCGTGCAGGAGGCCCGCTGCATGATGCTTGGCAACCTGCTGCATACCGTAAACGCGGCGCTGTCTGACGGCCGCATATCGGCGGGCGTCTTCAACGCCATAACAAGGAATTTCATAGGCGGCATACTCCTTGGGCAGGAGGACCGCTCGGCCGCCTTCTTCGAGAAATACGGCCTCTGGCCTCCGGCCTTCCTGACCATAAGCCCCACTAAAAGGTGCAACCTCTTTTGCACCGGCTGCTATGCCTCAAGCTCCTCCGGGAGCGCCGAGACGCTCAGCTACGACGTGCTAAACAGGATAGTGAGGGAGAAAAAGGAGCTCTGGGGGTCCCGCTTCAGCGTCATATCCGGCGGAGAGCCCCTGCTTTACAACGACGGCGGCAAAACGCTCTTTGACCTGCTTGAGGAAAACAACGACTGCTATTTCATGATGTATACCAACAGCACCCTTATCAGCAAGTCCGTGGCAAACAGGATGGCGGCGCTTGGCAACCTCACACCGGCCATCTCGGTTGAGGGCTTTGAGAAGGAAACCGATCAGCGGCGCGGCAAAGGGGTCTTCAAAAAGATCATGCAGGCGATGGACAACCTGCGGGATGCCGGAGTGCCGTTTGGCGTCTCCGTTACCGCCACCAGGCACAATGTGGAAACGATCATGTCCGGCGAGTTTACGGATTTCTATTTCAGGCAGAAGGGGGCCGTTTACGGCTGGATATTCCAGTACATGCCCATCGGCCGCAGCTATACCGTGGACCTCATGATCACGCCTGAGCAGCGCCTCGCCCTTTTCAAAAACGAGCAGCGCATGATACAGGAGTTCAAGGTGTTTCTGGTGGATTTCTGGAACGGCGGACCCTATTCGCTTGGGTGCATATCCGCTGGCAGACCGGGCGGATATTTCTATATAGACTGGAACGGGAACATTGCCCCCTGCGCCTTCATGCCCTACTATCTTGCGAACATATACGACATATATAAAAAGGGTCAGAATTTAAACGACGTGCTTTTCTCGGACTACTTCTCATCCATCCGGAAATGGCAAAATGATTACGGATATGCGCAGCCCGCGCAGAAGGTGAAAAATTTCATAGTCCCGTGCATCATAAGGGACCATTTCCCCGCTGCCATGGGGATAATAAAAAAGTTCAACGTGAAACCGCTGGATGAAAACGCCCGGCACGCGCTTGAGGACCCCGATTACCACAAGCGGATGACCGAATACGGCCAGACCGTAAACGAGATAACGGAACCCTTGTGGATAAGGGAGTTCATGGGCTCGGGCTGCAGGCATCAAGGCAAGACGGAGGCAAAAAATTGAATACAGATGAGCTTTGCGTAAATACACTGCGAATGCTGGCCGTGGACATGGTCCAGAAGGCAAACTCCGGCCACCCCGGGATGCCCATGGGGGCGGCCCCGATGGCGTATGTCCTCTGGACCCGACACCTCAGGTTCAACCCCAGGAACCCGGCCTGGCCGGACAGGGACCGCTTTGTCCTGTCCGCAGGGCACGGCTCCGCACTGCTCTATTCGCTGCTCCATCTTACGGGTTATGACATGCCCATGGAGGAGCTTAAGAATTTCAGACAGTGGGGCAGCCATACGCCGGGGCATCCGGAGTACGACCCCAGGCGCGGCGTGGAATGCACCACCGGGCCGCTCGGTCAGGGTTTTGGGAACGGCCTGGGAATGGCCATGGCGGAAAAATTCCTTTCGGCCAACTTCAACCGCCCCGGACACGACATTGTAAACCACTATACATATGCCATCGTAAGCGACGGCGATCTCATGGAGGGCATATCATCGGAGGCGGGCTCCCTTGCCGGCCACTTCAAACTGGGAAAGCTCATTTACCTTTATGACAACAACCACGTAAGTCTGGCCGGCGCCACGGAGCTTACTTTCACCGAGGAGGTCGCAAAGAGATTCGAAGCCTTCAAGTGGCATGTGCAGAATGTGGAAGACGGAAACGACCTGGAGGCGATAGGCGGCGCCATCAAAGCCGCCAGGGAAGAGCTGGAACGGCCCTCGCTCATCATGGTAAGGACGCATATAGCCTACGGGAGCCCGAACAAGCAGGATACTTTCCAGGCTCACGGCTCTCCGCTTGGAGAGGAAGAGGTCCGGCTTACAAAAAAGAACCTGGGCTGGCCGCTTGAACCGGCCTTCCACATCCCTGAGGAGGCGCTAAAGAGGTTCAGGGAATCGGTGCCCAGGGGCCAGAAACTCGAAGAGGAATGGGGCAGGAAGATGCAGGCATACAGCGGGGCATACCCTGAGCTCAAGGCCAAGTGGGACGGGATGTGGACGGGCAAATACATTCCCGGCTGGAAAGAAAAACTCCCTGTTTTTGAGGCGTCCGAAAAGCCCGTGGCCACACGGGCCGCAGGCGGGCGGGCCATGAACGCCATTTATGAGCACATCCCTCAGCTCATCGGCGGCTCCGGGGATCTAAATCCATCAACAGACACCCCTCTTAAGGGGCGGGGGACTTTCGAGTCACCCGATATGGGCAACGAGAATGTGCAGGGTTCGGTAGGTAAATGGGACTTCAGCGGGCCCAACATCACCTATGGGGTCAGGGAACATGCGATGACTGCGGTCTCCAGCGGACTTGCGCTGCACGGGGGGCTCCTGCCGTTTGCCAGCACCTTCCTGATATTCTCTGATTATATGAGGCCCTCGATAAGGCTTGCCTGCCTGATGAGGCTGCATGTCATATACGTGTTCACCCACGATTCCGTTGCCCTTGGCGAGGATGGCCCCACGCACCAGCCTATCGAGCATCTGGAGAGCCTGCGGGCGATGCCGGGCATGACCGTTATAAGGCCGTCCGACGCAAATGAGACGTCGGAGGCATGGGCAGCCGCCCTTGAGCACAAGGGCGGGCCTGTATCCATAATCCTTACCAGGCAGAAGCTGCCAATAATAGACAGGCGGAGATATGGCCTGGCAAGCGGGCTTCACAAAGGGGCCTATGTCCTTGCGGGCACGGTCTCCGAAAAGCCCGAGATAATACTGATCGCGACCGGCTCGGAGGTCCATCCGGCGCTGGAGGCCTACGAGAAGCTTTCCTCAGAAGGCGTGAAGGCCCGCGTTGTAAGCATGCCGTGCCAGGAATTCTTTGACCGCCAGCCTGAAAGCTACCGGAAGGAAATCCTGCCCCCGGATGTCACAGACAGGATAGCCATAGAGGCGGCGGCCACCGGCGGCTGGCACAAGTACGTTGGGGCCAAAGACAACGGACATGGCCTGGTGATGGGGATAGACCGCTTTGGGGCCTCGGCCCCCGGAGAGACGAACATGAAGCAGTTCGGGTTCACAGCCGAAACCATTGTGGAGAAGGCCCGAAGCCTGCTTGGCAGGAAAGCCAGGGCGTAAGAAACGCATTCAGGAGGCGGCATGAGCACAAGACCGGGAAAGAGCAAAAATCCGCTCATCGAGCTTGGGAACGCGGGCCAGAGTGTCTGGCTTGACTACCTGAGCAGGGAGATATTGAATAAAGGCGAGCTTAAACGGCTGATCAAGGAAGACGGATTTACCGGGGTCACATCCAATCCCACCATCTTCCAGAAGGCCGTCTCTTCCGGGCGGTACTACGACGGTTCGATACAGGATATGCTGGGGAACAACATATCGGACCCCAAGGAGCTTTTTCTCGGCATCGCGATAGAGGATGTGTCCCAGGCGGCGGACCTTCTTTTGCCGGTCTACAAGGAAACGGACGGCCTTGACGGATATGTGAGCATAGAGGTCTCCCCGGACCTGGCCTACGACACCACTGCCACCATAGAAGAAGCAAGGGAACTTTTCCGTAGAGCAGGCAGGAAGAACATCTATGTAAAAGTGCCCGGCACGAAGCAGGGCCTGCCAGCGATAGAGACGCTCATTGGCGAAGGCATAAACGTTAACGTCACGCTTCTTTTTTCAGTGGAGCGGTACAAAGAGGTTATAAACGCCTATCTTTCGGGGCTTGAAAAACTTGAGCGGTCGGGAAATGCGCCATTAAATGATGTTTCCTCCGTTGCCAGCTTCTTTGTAAGCAGGGTGGACACGCTGGCGGACAAGCTGCTTTCGGAGCGCTTCAGGCAGGCCCCGGACTATGAGACAAGAAGCAGCATAAAGGCGCTGATGGGCAAGGCAGCGGTCGCAAACGCAAAAGTAGCCTATCAGATATATAAAAAGGCGTTCTCTGAACAACGCTTTCTCTCGCTTGCCGGGAAAGGAGCCCGGGCGCAGAGAATATTGTGGGCCAGCACCAGCACAAAAAACCCTGAATACAGCGATATAAAATACGTGGAGGAGCTTATAGCGCCCGGTTCCATCAATACCATGCCCGAGGAGACGATAAGGGCTTTCCGGGACCACGGCAAGGTAAGGGTGAGCATAATGGATGACGTGCCGGGTGCTGAAAAGATAATAAATGAGCTCAAGGGAGTCGGAGTGAACATGGACGAAGTAACAGCCGGGCTTGAGCGCGACGGGGTCAAAAAATTCTCGGACTCTTTCAATGCCCTGCTTGAGGCCATGCGCAGCAAAAGGGAAGCGCTCCTGGCGCGCAGGCAGGTTTAAATCTGCGGGCTGCGGCCCCGTACACTTGTGCTTTATCTTTTTTTCTTCTTCACCGCATGGCCGCCGAACTCCTGCCTGAGTGCGGCAAGAAGCCTGTTTGAGAAACTCGAAAGCCCCCTTGAGCCGAACCTTTGAAAAAGCGAGGACGCTATCACCGGCATGGGCACCCCCGTCTCTATCGCCGCCTCAACGGTCCACCGTCCCTCGCCGGAATCCTCCACGTAGCCCTCCAGGAGCGAGAGGTCCCTGTCCTTCTTGAATGCATCCTCGGCAAGCTCGAGCAGCCAGGACCTTATCACGCTTCCCTGGTTCCACAGGTGGGCCAGCTTTGAAAAATCCAGGGCCTCACCGTATTCCGATGCCTTGATAAGCGCAAAACCCTCGCCGTAGGCCTGCATCATGCCGTACTCGATCCCGTTATGCACCATCTTCACAAAATGTCCCGCAGAGACCTTGCCGCAGTGCAGATACCCTTCCGGTGGGGCAAGCGTTTTGAAGATGGGCTCCAGCCTGCGGAACATCTTTCTATCACCGCCTATCATCAGGCAATAGCCCTCCTTGAGCCCCCAGACCCCGCCGCTTACCCCGGCGTCCATATAGTTTATCCCCATGGACTTAAGTTCGGATTCCCGCCGCTGGTCGTCCTTGTAATGCGAGTTGCCGCCGTCTATTATAGTGTCGCCTTTTCTAAGCAGACCCTTGAGCTCCTGGATGGTATCATCAACCGGCTTGCCCGCGGGCACCATTATCCATACCACCCTGGGGGGAGCAAGCAATCCGGCAAGCTCTTCAAGCGAAGATGCGCCTTTTGCCCCAAAGGCCGCCGTTTCTTCCACCTTCTCCAGGCTCCTGTCATAGGCCACAACCTTGTGCCGCCCCTTAAGAAGCCGCCTGACCATGTTCTGGCCCATTTTCCCAAGCCCTATCATGCCTATCTGCATTGTTTTTTCTCGCTTTCCCCGGGAATTTTCACTTTACTGCTACGTTACCGTGACCTCCGCAACACTTTTATATTACGTTCACATCTTCCTGTAGCTCCCTTTGGACAGGCTGCGGGCCGCTTCGGGATCAGCCATAAAAAACAGCGTACCGTTTCCAGGGTTTACCGCAGAGGCGGGCAATGCCGTGTCGTTCTTTTCAACCACCCGCTCAAGCACCGCAGCCTTCTTTTCCCCTGTCACAAGGAAAACAACGTTTCTGGCGCCGTTTAAGACCGGATAGGTCAGCGTTACCCTGTCGTGCCTTTGCTCATCATGGACGGCCGCGGTCAGGCGCTCTTGCTCCTTTAACGCCGCGGACCCCGGAAGCAAGGATGCCGTATGGCCGTCCTCTCCAAGCCCAAGGAGCACGAGATCGAACACGGGCACCTCCCCTTTCCGGAGCCTGAAGAAACCGGAAAGTACGGACGCATATCTTTCCGCGCAAATCCCGGGCAGTCCGTCCGTGCGGATGGGATGGATATTTTCCAGCGGGATGGGAGCGCTGCCTAAGAGCGTCTCATTGATCATTCCAAAGTTGCTGTCCCTGCTATCCGGCGGCACCATCCGCTCATCCACCATGAATATATGGGTCTTTTGCCAAAGGGATTTATCGGACAAGCCGGCAAGCTTCCGGTAGAAACCCACCGGGGTCCCCCCGCCTGAGAGCGCGGCGGCGAAGAAGCCCCTCCGGCCCGCCGCGTCCCTTGCCACTTCCGCCCACATGCCAAGCAGAAAATCCTCAAGGCCCGCGGCGTCATCAAACACCAGCACCTGGGCGTTTTTTGCCAGTGGTCTCACGATCAAACGGCCTCTCCATGAACGGCGTCTTTTTTACGGCAAGGCAAAAATATCCCGTTCAACCGGTTATCCAGTGGCGCTCCTCGGACTCCACAAGCGCCTGGGCCTCAAGCGGGCCCCACGTTCCGGCAACATAGTTTGGAAAGTCTTTTGGGGGGGTGCTCTCCCATCTTTTGATGATCGGGTCAACGATCTCCCACATGGCCTCTACCGAGTCCTGCCTCACAAAAAGAGAGAGGTCCCCTTTCACGCAGTCCAGAAGCAGGCGCTCGTAAGGGTCCGGCACCTTCATTTTGAACATGTCCTTGTAGTCGAAAACCATTTTTACCAGGTAAAGCTCGTCCACGGAATACGGATATTTTACGCAGAAGCGCAGCGATATCTTCTCCTCCGGCTGGACGGTGAAAACCAGGATATTGGGCTCAAGGACGTCGCTTGGCTTTCCGAACATTTTCAGGGGGAGCTGCTTGAACTGGATGCATATCTCCGTAATGCGCTTGGCCAGGCGCTTGCCTGTGCGCACATAAAAGGGCACCCCCGCCCACCTCAGGTTGTCCACGTGGAACCTGGCCGCGAAAAAAGTGGGTTGAAGGGAGATGGGCGCCACGTCTTTTTCCTGCCTGTAGCCAGGCACCAACTGGCCGTTCATGTAGCCCGGCCCGTACTGGCCCCTGACCGTGAACCTGTCCACGTGATAGGCGTCCATGATGCGGACGGCATTAAAGACCTTGGTCTTTTCGTCCCTCACATAATCCGCGCTGAATCCCACAGGGGGCTCCATGGCGATAAGCCCAAGGAGCTGGAGCATATGGTTCTGGACGATGTCCCTTACGACCCCGGTCTGCTCGTAGAAGCTCCCCCTATGCTCTATCCCTATGTCCTCGGCAACGGTGATCTGGACGTTGTCCACATAGTTCCTGTTCCATATCTGTTCAAATATGAAATTGGAGAACCTGAAGAAAAGTATGTTTTGCACCGGCTCCTTGCTCAGGTAATGGTCGATACGGTATATCTGGCACTCGTCAAAGGCGTCGATCAGTATGCGGTTTAGCTCCCTGGCGCTTTGGCGGTCGTGTCCGAAGGGCTTTTCCACGATGATCTTTGCATTGAACGGCCCTTTGCACAGGTTGTATTTTTTGAGCTTGCCGACAATGCCTGGCACCGCCGCTGGTGGGACAGCCATGTAGAATATCACGTTAATGCGCCCCTGGGAGTCAGGCATCGAAACTTCCTCGACCCTCTGGCAAAGCTCCCTGTATTTAACGTCCTCATCGAAGCGGGCGGTCAGATAATAGAGATGACTGCTGAAGTCCTCGATCTTCTGTTCATCCGGCTGGGTCCCGTCAAACTGTTTGATGCTGTCACTGATCAGGGCGCGGTATTGCCTGTCGTCCATCTCCGGCATCCCGAAGGAAATAACGGAAAAGCCGTTTTCAAGCTCTCCAGAGCTGAAAAGATGCAGGAGGCCAGGCATCAGCTTCCTCTTGCTCAGGTCCCCGGCCCCACCGAAGATGCACATGGTAAAAGGCTCTGTCCTGACCTCCTTAAGGTCCACCACGCACTTTTTCAGAAGGTCCCGTTCTATCTCCCCTGTTTTTATCATCTTGCAAAAAACCTCTTTATCAAGCCGTATCTCATTGTTTGAAAAATTCCTTTTCCATCGCCCTTACCTTGTTCAACCTGCGAAGGTGCCGCTCCGCGCCTGAGAACCCGGTCCCAAGAAATGCCCTCACCGCCTCCATCGCCGCGCCAGCCCCGATGATCCGCTCCCCAAGGCAAAGCACATTCATATCATCGTCCTCCACCCCCTGCCTTGCCGAAAAAACATCGTGGCACACTGCGGCCCTGATGCCCTCAAACTTGTTTGCCGCAACCCCTGCTCCCACCCCGCTGCCGCAAATAAGGATGCCTCTTTCGGCCTGCCCGCTCTGGACAGCCCTGGCAACGGCCCCGGCAAAATCCGGGTAGTCATCGCCCGGCTCAAGTCTATAGGCACCGCAGTCGATCATCTCATGGCCCATTCCGGCGGCAAACCCGATTATTATTTTTTTTAGAGCAAAACCGCCATGGTCCGCGCCTATCGCCAGTTTCAAAAATGCCTCCCTGGAGCTCATACATAAAAACAAAAAAACCTATCCTGCACATTCTACCATGCGTCCCGTGCGTGTCAAGCCGTTTATGGAAATTTTCGTTTATTTTCAGAGGTGTCAGGACACCATCCGGTCAGTCTCAGCCTTCTGCCGCCCTGGCCAAAAAGAAGGACCAAAAGTTCTAAATAAGATCAATTCAATTTAACCCCAACTTGCATTTAAAGTCCGCCATGCCGGCAACGCCGCTTCCCGGGCCAGTGACGTTTTTTTGGATGCTTTTTAATCCTCAAAATTATGCAACTGCACGGTTAATTTAATTCAAACCCTTACCCTTGCTTCTCGATGTCTGTCTTGAACCTGTACCCTATGCCGGGCTCATTTATGAGGAACCGCGGTCTGGCAGGGTCGGCCTCGAGCTTGTGCCGGAGCTGTGTCATGTAGACCCTGAGATACTGGGTCTGATGGGCATAGTTCGCCCCCCATACTTCTTTTAGCAAGTGGCTGTGGGTAAGGACCTTCCCTGCGTTTCCAGCCAGAAGGGAAAGGAGCTTGTATTCGATGGGAGTGAGATGCACCTCCTCCTCTCCGATGAATACCCGCCTTTTTGAAAAATCTATCTTCAGGTTGCCCGCCGTCAAAACCGATTCCTTCTGTCCTGACCTCTGCATGGCCCTGTGCCGCATTGCCACCCGTATCCTGGCAAGCAGCTCGCCCGCCCCGAAGGGTTTTATAAGATAATCGTCCGCGCCTTCATCCAGGGCGGTGACCTTGTCCATCTCCTTCTCCCTGGCGGAAATGACTATGATGGGGACGTTGCTCCATTCCCTTAGCCTCTTCGTGACCTCAAGGCCGTCCATATCGGGAAGCCCAAGGTCAAGCAGTATGACATCAGGGTTGCGGACAGCGGCCTCCCGCAACCCTTCCCCGCCGGTTCCCGCTTCTGTCACATGATATCCCTGGCCCTGAAGGATAAGGCTGATGAAACGCCTCATCTGCGGCTCGTCTTCGATAAGAAGGATGACCTCTTTATACTCCGCCACTCAGAAGGCCCCTCCGTTTTCTGCATCGCGCGGCTCTTTTGCGCCGGATGCCTCCTCACCTGAAAAGGGGACCACCCTTTCCGGCTCGGGCATCGGGGGCTGCTGCCCTACAGGAAGAGTAAATCTGAAAACGGCCCCGCCACCGGGACGGTTTTCGGCCCATATGCGCCCTTCATGCGCCTGGATTATGGCCTGGCATATCGCAAGTCCCAGCCCAATGCCACCGCCTGCGCCGTGCACGAATTTTTCAAATATCTTCTCTTCCTCCCCTGCCGGTATACCGGGGCCATGATCGGTAAGCTCAAAAAGCAGAAAGTCACCCTCTATCCTCGCCTGAAGATCAATAGGGGTGCCCTCCGGGGTGTACTTGATGGCGTTGTCCATGAGGTTCATAAGCGCCTGCTCAATGAGGAGAGGGTCGAAGGGTACCAGGGGCAGGCCCTCGGGCACGCTCACATTCACCTGGCGGCCCTTGAGCCGCTCCGAAAGCCGGTTTAGCACCACCCCGACGATCTCCTCGATGGACTGCCATTCCTTTTTCAGAGTTATGGCCTTTGCCTCCAGGCGCGTCATGTCAAGGACGTTCTTTATGATATGGTTCAGGCGCTCCGCTTCCTCCTGTATGGTGCGTACAAGCTCCTGCCTGCCGTGCGCGGAGAGGGCGATGTCCTTTCCCATCAGCGCGGTGGCCGCCCCGGTGATAGCGGCAAGCGGTGTACGCAGGTCATGTGACACCGAGCTCAAAAGGGTGCTCCTTAGCGCTTCTGCCTCTGCCCTGAGCAGGGCCTGCTGCGCCTCACGGGCCAGCAGCGTCCTGTCAACCGCCATCGCTATCTGGTTTGCGAAACTTTCAAGAACGTGTATCTGATCGTGATCGAAAGGGCCGGTCCCGGCAGACGGCATTACTCCCAGCACCCCGACGGTCCTCGATGAAGTGGCAAGCGGGATATAAAGCGCCTCCGCTCCGGAAAGGGTGTCGGTGCCCAGTCCAGCCTCTCTCCGGTGGTCAAAAGCCCATTGGGCCACGCCCATTTCGTTCTGGTCAATGGCAAAGGTCTCCGGCCCGGT
>JAKAJM010000114.1 GCA_021813765.1 Nitrospirota bacterium | reverse complement strand
CTTTCCCACGGTGGTGTCTCCTTTTCTTAAGTTGTTGGTCGCAACTTTGAAAGGATACACCGCCTTTAACTTATTTACACACCTTTAAAGAATACCCCACACATCTTAATTTATTGCCAAACGGAAAAAGTGTCAAATGCAGCCTGAAAAAAAATGCGCTTGTCAGGTTAATTATCTTGCCTGCTCATATTCTTGATTTGTTTTTCTCTTATGATCGATTAAAGCTATCCCCGCAGAACTCATAATATACAAGTTTGTGCAGACATATCTTGCCGTAAAGGAACGAGGGTCGAAATTGTTTTTGTGCTCGTAAACCCTTCGAATGAGGTCATTAGTTACCCCCGTATAAAGGTAGGTCTGGCATTAGCCATAATGTACACAGCAAAACTCTTGTCTCTCATTGGTAGAATACTTTAACAAAAAAATTCCGTACAAGCCGGGACTTCGAGCCGGAATGACGAACTAAAAAAAACCGGAAGAGCCTCTATTATTGATGCCCTCTGATAATTTTGACATAAATCCTTGTTCCCATAAGGGTTAATTTACTAAGAACATCGCTAATAAAGCCTCACGGTTGTCATTCCCGCAAGCGAAGCGCGCCGGGAATCCTTCCTGAAAGCCGAGAAAGATTCCGGACAAGCCGGAATGACAGATAACGGCTGAATGAGGCTTTTCTAATGGTCGCCTTAGTAATGTAAAATCCGTCTTATTCTCTGAAGCACGGGCGGATGGGAATAGTAAAGCGCCACGTACAGGGGATGGGGCGGGTGCGGGTTCGAGAGGTTTTCCCTGGAGAGCTTCACAAGGGCGCGGGCCATCGCCCGGGGCTCTTCCGTTATGGCGCAGGAAAAGGCGTCCGCCTCGTCCTCGTTGCGCCTGGAAAGTAGGTTCATGAAAGCCCTGAGGGGCGTGGAGAAGATGCCAGCGACGAAACCAAGCAGAAGCAGCTCCGCAAATACCGTGTCTTTGCCTATTCCGAACACCCGGCCAAGGACCCCGCCCCTCACGATGTGCCATGCCGCCCAAAGCCCGGCAAATGTAAGCGCCTCAAGCAGGGCCATCATCTTCAAAAGATGTTTTTTCTTCCAGTGGCCGATCTCGTGCGCTATAACGGAAAGGGTCTCGTCCTGCTCCATCCCCTTAAGCAGAGTGTCAAAGAGGACTATCCTTTTTGTCTTTCCAAGCCCCGTGAAATAGGCGTTGCTGTGCGTGCTGCGCTTAGAGGCGTCCACCTTCAGGATGCGGCCCGCCTTTATCCCGGCCCGCTCCGCAAGCCTTACCACCTTTTCCCTTAGCGCCTCGTCATCAAGCGGGACAAACTTGTTGAAAAGCGGCTCTATGAGCCTTGGCGATATGTACATCATGAATACGCCAAAAACAAACAAAAACCCCCAGACCCAGAACCACCAGTGCGCGGGGCTCCAGCTGATAAGCCCGAATGCCGCAAAGGCCAGGGCGGAAACCGTGACGGTGGATATGATGAGGGACTTCAGGAAGTCGGATATCCAGAGCCGGGGGGTCATCGTATTAAACCCGTATCTGTTTTCTATCCTGAAGGTGTGATACAGGCTGAAGGGCACGCCAAGAAATTCGCTTGCATAGAAAAGAAGCAGGAAAAAAAGCCAGCCGGAGACGGCAAACGGCAGCCCCAGGGAGGCCACCCAGGAGTTGAAGGCGTTAAGGAGCCCCGCGAAGATGAACAGGAGCACCCCGATATTTCCGGCTATCCCGGACACGAAGCCAAAGCGGGTCTTTTC
Organism: Nitrospirota bacterium; assembly: GCA_021813765.1. Taxonomy (GTDB): domain Bacteria; phylum Nitrospirota; class Thermodesulfovibrionia; order Thermodesulfovibrionales; family JdFR-88; genus JAKAEG01. Next base: position 1,967 of record JAKAJM010000114.1, on the reverse strand, counting down.
CGCCTCGTACTCCATGGCCTTTGCAAGGACGGCCTCATCCATGTGCCCGCTGAACTCCGGCGGGACCTTCCGCCCGGCCTTCCTCATGTGCCTGAGGTTCAGATACCGGACAAGGTACTCAAACGCCTCCGTCAGGAGGTAAAGCGCAAGGAATAACGACGCATATGTGCTCACCAGGGAATTTGTTCTCCATTTCTGTCCGGATATGCAATTTCTTTCTTTTTTATAGATTAAAACATTTCCCGGCTTTGTTTATTTTCTTTTTCGCGAAAAAAGGAAAAAGATGTTCAGCCCGCGAGGAGTGGAAAAAATGCCTTTCATGGCCGCCACGGGACCTTGGGCAGCCCCTGAAGGCCATCACCGCGGCCACGGCAAACACCACCGCGGCCAGAAGCAGCTTTTTGATAAGCCCCATGCCGGAGGATTTTTTGCGCCTTGCCGGCCTGCGCCCTGGTTTTGCTTTTCCAGCGTTCCTTTTCCTTTTTTTCCTCATGGCATCCTTTTAACCGGCCGAAGTATTAAATGGCCCCCCTGGCTGGCCATATGAGTCCGGTCCCAAAAAATAAAATTAACAGGGAGTTCACAAGTATGATCGCGTGTAGTCATTCCGGCTCGTCCGGAATCGCCTTTAAAAAGAAGGATTCCCGGCGCGCTTGGCCTGCGGGAATGACACCATCTAATTTACTCAGCAGTAAAAATCATACGCCGCCTGCCAGGGCGCGGCCCAGCTCAAACGCCCTCTGGCAGTCCCTGGGAAATTCGGTCTGCCTCCTTGCGGCCTTGTGTGCCGGGTCCGCGTATTCCATTACCACTTTTGAGTAGTCCGGGAACTGGTATGTATCGTAACAGCAAAGCGTGCTGGACTCGCCAAATATCATCCGGAGCGACCCCTCGGCCATGCCGAACATCTGCCCGTAGCCGCGCTCCCGGCTCATCTGCTCCGTTACGTTCATCGTATAAATTACGCCTGTCCTAATCCTGCGAGGGAAGACGGACCTTGGCGGCTTTGAATAGACGAGGGGGGCAAACAGGAGGCGTTCCAGAAAGGAGCGCATCTCGCCGCTCATCGCCCCGAAATATACCGGCGAGCCAAGGACGAGCGCCCCGGCCTCATCCTCTATTTTCCTTAGAAGCGGCGTCAGGCCATCGTTCATCGCGCATCTTCCCTCGCTTTTCCCGCCGGTCAGCTTGCAGGAAAAACAGCTTGTGCAACCCTTGTAATCGAGGTCGTAAAGGTGAACAAGCTCCGTGTCCGCCCCCTGCCCGGCAGCGCCTTCAAGCGCCTTTTCAAGCAGGGTTGCGGTGTTCCATTTCTTCCTTGGGCTTCCGTTTATCGCGATGACTTTCACGCTCTTTTTTCTCCTTGGTCAGTTCAAAGTTGGCCTTGAGCAGGCAGATAATTTTAAATTTTTTTTGCTGAAATGGGCCACTTCTCCCCCTGTTTTTTCCCCTTGTCCCCAAAAGTCCGGGCTTCAACGAAAATAAGTTTCCTACTCCCGGAAAATTTATTTAGCATTTAGCAAACAAATGTTGCCGAAACATGCATTATTCCTTGCCCATCCTACCCCATAAAATGATGTATTACCCATTTGTCCCGGCGGCGGACTTTGGTAGTCTGCTATAAATTTATGTGTTTGTAATGCTTGTAGTTTAGCATCCGCCGAGGCTGTATTAATAAACTCCTGAAGTTTTTCGCAGAACAATAAAGTTGTTCCTCTATCTGCTTTTGCATTTAGGGGGACGGTAATTTCGCCGCCCCCCTAAGTTTAAAGCATCTGGCGGCTTGCGCTTAATGAGTTATAACGGAATCAGGCCCCGTTTTGGCGGCCACCGGATTGCTTATGGAGGCCTCGCTCGTAATAGCCCGCCCTGGTGTCCTTCCGGCCCTCGGTCCGCTCATATCTTTTGGCATTACAGAGCCGGTCGGCTTCCTCGCTTAACAGGGTGTTCAGAGTGTCCTCGACTGC
>JAKAJM010000053.1 GCA_021813765.1 Nitrospirota bacterium | reverse complement strand
GAGCGCATCATGCGGGAGATCAGGCGGCGCACTAGGGTGGTGGGCTGCTTCCCTGATGGCAACTCCGCATTGATGCTTGTCTCGGCCCGCCTCAGACATATCGCAGGAACCAAATGGGGCTCCAGACAGTATCTGAAAATGGACAGAATCGAGGAACAGCTCAGGGACTTAACAGCGGCTTAATGGGACACCAGATTGAGGCCACCAGAAAAAAATGTGCGAAAAAATCTTGACACTACCTTATATCATGCGGCAGTTGTCTTTACGGAATAAAGTTGTAAACTGCGCTTTTCAATAAAATCAATGCCTTAACCGGTCCATAAGCATGGATATTGGATGGTAAAGCCGCACGCTGAATCAGACGGGGCTGTGATGGTCAAAATACGAAAGTTGTGCACCCGGAAACAATTACCGGCAGGAACATGCCGCCATCCGTAAATTTTGCCCGGGCACGATTTCGTCCAGGAGTTCGCACGTAAGCGGGCGCTGACATTTTTAGCATGTTTTGGCCTGAAGTCCTCGGTCCTAGAGTGAGTTAATGACGCAAGAGTTCCGGAAGAATATGGGATACGTCCCCAATCTGACGACCTGCACACCAGAAAATACGTAGCCCAAACGAAAGGCGGTAAATGATTACCTGCATAAAATCTTATAAAGCGTTTCAAAATTTGATTCGGGACTGATGTAATTCCATTCGCCAGTTCTATCGTCGGAGCCAGATAGGTCGCCGTTCGCATCGAAAACATCAATTGAAAGCGTACGAACCTTTTCTTCTTTGCAGTTTATTTCAGTCAACATTTTCATGCGTGGATTTGTATAAGGGGAATCGGCTACTTCTTCCAATGTTATTATGTCGACAGTATTCTCCAAGGTCAATTGCTTCGGGCTTAGCAAAGCATAAGGCGGGACATAATAACTTGTCACTTTTTTTTCTGACTGGTCTATGATTTGTTTCTTTTCTTTTTTCATGATCCTTTTAAATTCCGCCTTCGTTACTGCTTTTGTCCAAATCCTGACATTCCCGCTAGGCAGGCGCACAAGACTCTCATTATCATAAAAGACGCGTACTGACTCCCCCTTATTCAATTGTGCGCCCCCATAGAATTTCCAGTCCGCTCCGAATACATTTGTGGTGACCTGAAAAATGGCTAGCAACGCCGCTAAAAGCAAGAACCTTTTCATTTTCATTCTTTCAATCTGTTATTAGACAAATCTGCACCTACTTTTTACATGGGAATGCATAGTAGAACGCATTGAACACGACTGCTGCTTGCGGACAATCAAATAGCTGTGCATTCTTTTGCAGGTACTTGAGTACGATGCGGACTGCCTGTTCGTTGTTGAGATTGTTCTCTGGAAGGCAAACAAGCGGCACGCCTCCGTTTTTCTCTTGAAAGAGCTGGCTTACATAGAGAGCATCTTTAAATCCAACCACATAATTTAAGCACCGTGCGGCACTGTTTTGCTCTGCTATAGATGGCAATGGCTTTCCCTTATTTACAATCTCTCTTATATAGCCTTTTTGAGCCATATTGAGGGCTAATGAACAATCCTTGAGAACGTCTTTACCTGTAGCTACTTGTTCCGCCGAATAAACTGTTCCTGAGAGGCAGACCGCAGATACAAGTATGATCACAAAAAAACAAAATAATGTTTTCATGAACCCTCCTTTTTCTGCTTACCCCAATAAAAACGCATTCTCAGATACCCCTATCGGCAATTCATTCCTTGGGTCTGCGTTGCGTCTTTATGTATCCTGGATCTTTATCTTCTCTCCGCGAAAGGCGCCATCTTAGAGAATTGACAAAGAGGCCTAAACCACAAAACCTAAAGTCTGATAAGAATAGTTTTCGAACAATATACTTGCAGTATTGTTCTTTGTTTGTATACGTGATTTGATCCTCGTTTGTGGCACTGGAATCAGGAATCCAGAATTCATACTGATTATCGCGGATTTTCTGGGCAAGATACTTCCCTTCGCATCTAAATAGACTTTGAAACGTCTCCTGAGAAAGGAGTGCGCATTGCTCCAGGGCTATTTTTTCCCATCGCTCCCTGTCTATCAAATTTCTTTTCATCTGCTCGGAGGATTTCGAGATTAGGGAGTCGTAAAAGTTCCAAAGTCTCCCTTTGCGATACCATAAAAAAGTCGCAATGCCGACGACAGTCGTAGCATTAATAAGCTTCGACACTTCGCCGCCTATGGGGCACTACTGTCAACAGCATTATAATTTTCAATTTTTATTACGCGACCTCTCTTATCGAATGCATCTCATTCATCAGAAGAATTCCAGGGACATCTTACTTATCTCCCTTTTGTTTTGAGTGTGGCATCAATCCTTTTCATTTCTAAATCCGATCGGGCGGCGCTTTGGTTCGGGCGGGGTCATTAACTTGCGTATGGCATCGAAAACAATCTTGAACTGGGCATCGTATTTTTTCTCAAGGGCATCAAGCTTACGAGCCAGTTCAGTGTTTGAGGCTAATATCTGCCGAAGCCTGACAAATGCCCGCATAATTTCTATATTTACCTTTATAGCCCGTGGGCTGTTTAATATGCCGGAGAGCATGGCAACTCCTTGCTCGGTAAAGGCATATGGCGCAGCACGGCGCAAGCCACCCCAACTTGAAGTCACAATCTGTGATTTCAAGTTATCAAATTCATCTTTGCTGAGCTGAAACATGAAGTCTTCAGGAAATCTCTCAATATTTCTTTTTACGGCCTGAACCAGAACGCGAGGTTCAACACCGTAAAGATCGGCAAGGTCGGTGCTGAGCATGACTTTATGGCTGCGTAACAGATAAATATGATTTTCGATTCGAACCATGGGAATAATGAACTGTTTATCGGTCATAAACCAAGTCCTTCAGTTTTTCTTTATCATTTTTCAGCCGCCATATTTCCGTTTGTAACCATCGGAATTATAACAGATTTGGCAAAGCAAGATTCGGGACGAATCTTACCCTAAAAAGGGGCCTATGTACCCCAAGGACTTGAAGGGGCATGTCACATCGCGCCGAAGCTGCCGTGAGCAGCAGTTTCCAGTTGGAACCCGCGCCCCTGTTTGATCATGGTTATGCGCTCAGAGCAGCGTGTTATTTCCGCTTACAAAAAGCTACGGGCATCCAGATAGGCAGTTCTCCTAAAAAAGAGGGCGTGGCTGCGACCTGCGAAAATCCAGTGATTATTTACATGGCTTCGTTAGAGAAATGCGAGTCAATCCCATTCTTAGTTGAAATTCTGTAGCGGCCCCTGCGCTGCATCAAGCAGCCACCGCCTCCTTTCCTGTGGTTTCTTTAAATAATGCCCCTCTGAGTTCGGAGAGATGCTTATAGCAATTGACCTTGTTAAGTCTCTGCTCTGCCCATAGAAGAGACGTAGCCACCCATCTCTGCTTTTGATTGCTGTTTTTCCAGTAATCGACCCTGCCGGTCTTTTGCTCCAGCAGCGCCATTACTGATTCGATCATGTTTGTTGTCGTAAAGCTCCGGCCAATCTTCGTTTTAAGTCCAAGCCTGTGCATGGTGAGAGTCTCCTCGATCCCGTCTTCAAGGCTCTTTACGGCGGATTCGTTTATAAGTTTGAGTTTCGATTTTATCCTTTGCAAGGCGGTCTTGGCCTCGTCGTAACCATCTTTCCTGTAAGCGGCCTGGAGCTTGCGCCTGAACGCGCCCTAGAGCTCCTTGGAAAGGTAGGAAACTACATTTTCCCTCTTATGCCATTGGCACCTCTGGACAACCCCGCTTATGCCAAACACTTCATTGATGGCTTTCTTAAGCCCTTTGGCTCCGTCTATCACAAAGAGAAGACCTTTATCGTATTTAAGACCGCGCTCTATAAGTTCCATAAGGAAGTCCTTGCATACCTTGTGGTTCTCGGTGGCGGCCTGGACAAGACCAAGCACCACCTTTTTGCCTTCCATCGTAATGCCTATAGCGATAATTATCCCGTCGTCGCCAAACCTCTTGCCGTCCATTACTACCGCTACAAAATCATGCCCCGCCAAGAGGCCTCTCCATGAGTTCCCTGAGCTTTTTTTCGCTCGCCCTTATGTACCGCCTTGATACCGTGGAAGGACTCAGCGACAATGCGCCGGGAACCGCTTCCGCGCACTCCTTGTAATTCCGGCAGCTAAGGCCATGAATTACCCTTTTTAAAAGCCCATCGTCTCCTTTATGTGGTGACTGAAGGCGCTCATATGTGCTTAGCGGAACCTCTACGTTCCGATCAGTTCTTGTATAAGAGCTATCTTGCTGTCCGTTTCCATTGCCCCGTATTCGTTGAGGTTAAACACTTCCGGCATCCTCGCCTTGCTGACCTTGCCTTTTCCTGAAATCTTAAGTATCTTCTTCATACCGGCTCCTTTCTTGGTACTGATTTTTTGGCGAAAATCTTAACCATTTTAGGAGCCGCTACTTTAAATTTCAACTAAGGTTAGCACACGTTCGAGAAATGCCCTCGCCCACTGAAAATAAGTATCCACCCCCGGTCAGGGATATTTCCCCCCTCACTGCAATGCCATGCGGCGAATACGGGCTATAATAGACGCATAATATGCGGAGAATATATGTGATATCCGCATGAGGTGCAGCGAATGAAAACTTATATCCATGAATTGCCCCGTTTTCACTGGACTGCGGGGGCGCTAACCGAGGGCCTCAGTTCTATCCGTTTTAAGCAGGGGCAACTGCTTGGGCGAATGGGAGCTCTGGGGTTTTCATTTCAAAAGGAAGCCGTTCTCCAAGCGCTGACCTCGGATGTTTTAAAATCTAGCGAAATTGAGGGTGAAATCCTTGATAAGGCACAAGTGCGCTCGTCTATAGCCCGGCATCTTGGCTTGGATATAGGCGCTCTACCGCCGGCGGACAGGAGCGTTGAAGGGATTGTCGAGATGATGCTCGACGCCACTCAGAACTATAACGAGCCATCGACTAAAAAAAAGGCTTTTGGGATGGCATGCCTCTTTGTTTCCAACAGGGTACAGCGGCATAAGAAAAATCAAGGTCGGCGCCTGGCGCGATGACGCCAAGGGACCGATGCAGGTCGTCTCAGGGCCACTTGGCCGAGAGCGTGTGCATTTTGAGGCCCCGGCGGCCAAACGGATTGAACAGGATATGGCGGCTTTTATTAAATGGTCCAACCATGATGATAAGACTGATCTTGTGCTGCGGGCGGGAATTGCGCATCTTTGGTTTGTAACTATTCACCCTTTTGAAGACGGGAACGGTCGAATTGCGCGCGCCATTGCCGATATGATGTTGGCCCGGTCGGAGAGTAGCAGGCAGCGGTTCTACAGCATGTCGGCGCAAATTCGCGATGAACGTAAAATTTATTATGAAATATTAGAAAGGACGCAAAAAGGAACTCTTGATATCACGGAGTGGTTGGACTGGTTTTTGGGCTGCCTGGACCATGCGCTTGATAATGCTTGGAATACGCTTGGGACAGTGCTCAGGAAGGCGCGATTTTGGGAATCTCACGTGGATGCTCCTTTTAATGAACGGCAGCGTAAGATCCTCAACAAAATGCTCGATGGCGTCTTTGAAGGCAAGCTCATGAGTTCCAAATGGGCAAAGATGACTGAATGCTCTCAGGATACGGCCCTCCGCGACATCCTTGATCTCGTAGAAAGAAATATCCTGATAAAAGATTCCGGTGGCGGCCGTAGCACCAGTTATTCATTGTCTTTTTAGAAAAAATTCTTTCTTTATTCTATGTGCGCAAAAAGCTTCGTCCACACCATTTTCTTGCTCTGAATATATTTATAAAATGAGGTGCTCTGTCTCCTCCCGTCCGGGAAAACCTCATCTTTCCCGTTATCTCCTGATTTTCAGCATCGGTTGGATCTTCTGTCCCCGGACCGCGGGCATTGTTCACTGCAAGCCGACATTAGTGGCCCCCGATATAAATTCCTTTTTTTAATTTACCGACCAGCTGATGCCGTAATCAAAACCTATGTACTTTGCGATCCTTATTCTATAGATACGGCAGGCGTTCAGTTTCTGTTCCCTGGAAATGTTTTTCAGCTTTTCGTGAATAATCGCCTTTCTCAGCTCCGGGGGCATTTTGTTTTTGTTCATCATGATTTCCTTATCGGAACTTTTCAGGAAAATATTTAAGGCCGGCCGATGAGGATTTCAGGCAGGAAGCCGCAACCTTAATATTTGGGCAATAGGGCGCGGTGTATTTTTTCTAAACTGTTTATATGGATTTTCACGGCCCCGGAGGCTTATGATGAGGACAGACGGGGCTCTTTGAAAACTGAAGCTGAAATTAAATGGGCATCCCTCGGAACGCGCAATTTGCCGCCAGGCTGCGGGGCCGTTCATTGAACGCGTTTGAACAGCCATGGCCAAAAAGTCCTTGTGAAACCGTCGGTTAAGGTTTTCACCTTGAACAAAAAACACAAAAAAGGCGGCAGCGCCGGCATGAGAGAGGGAGAAGAAGCAAGCGGGGAAGGCCCCAAAACAGGGGGCCCTTTTTGATATTATAAAAAATGGGCAAGCGCTCTCATCTTCCGGCCGTCCTTCTTATCGTTTCGATGGTGGCCGTTGCCGGATACACCCTGCGGAAAGAGATGATCTTCCCGGAGGCTGCGGCCCTGGCCTTTGGCGCATGGGTGATGGAGGAGACTCCCTGGAGGGGCGCAAAGCTCAACCTCTGGCTTTCCCCCACGCTTGCGGCCCTCACCGGCGTCTTAATGCTAAGGGTTTTTCCCTATTCCCTTCTTTTCATGGTGCCTGCTGCCTTCGTCCTTGTGGCCCTGCAGTTGTCCGTTCTGCGCTCATCGGTGATGCCATCCATCTCCGCGGCGGTGCTTCCGCTTCTGCTTAAATGCGAAAGCTGGTATTACCCGCTTGGCGTATGCGCCTTTACCGGCATAATCGCGGCAGGCCATTATCTGAATTCGAAAAACTGGTGGAAAAAAGGCCAGGCGCCGGCGGCCGTGCCGGGAGGAGCGGACGCTGAAGCGGCCCTGGGCCTCAGGCACTGGGGGAAGCTCCTTTTGGCCGTTATGGCCGTCTGCGCGGTCGCCATAAAATCCCACTGGATATTCGTTATCGCTCCGCCCCTGATAGTCTCCTTCGTGGAGCTTTCAAAACCGGAAGGCCAGCTCAAGAGAAGGCCCGTAAGGGTGTTTTTCCTGCTTTCGATGGCGGCCCTGACCGGCGCGGCCTGGCTTTATCTCATTCACGATGTCGTGCACTGGCCCCTTTGGGTGCCGGCCGGGCTGTCCGTGCTCTCGGTCTTTTTCCTTTACGAGCTTTTGCAGGTCCATTTCCCGCCGGCCGCGGCCATTGCCCTTCTGCCTGTCATCATCCCCGCCGGAAAGATATGGTCCTACCCGCTTGATGTCTCGATGGGCAGCGCCCTGTTCATATCCATAAGCACGCTGCTGTTTGTTTGAAAAAAGGTAGTATTCCTGGAACAAAAGTAAAAGATTAATCGGGACCGAGGCCCATATAGCGGAGAGGGTTTTTCCGTCCCCAAAGCTTTAAAAGCCTGTCCGGAACGCCCGGTTTCTTTTTAAGCGCCGCCGCGCACTCGGAGACGGACATCCCTCCGCCTGCCAGCAGGAGCAAACCCGGTCCATACACGGGCCCCGCACCCCTGCCGCCTTTTACGGCATCCGAGACAAGGATTATCCTCTCCGGGTTTTTGACCTTGAAGATGAGCGCCAGCGTCTCCGGGCTCAGGTGCACGCCGTCGGCGATGACCTCCACATAGATGTCCTCGTCAAGGAGGGCAAACCCGGCCAGCCCCGGTTCCCTGTGATGAAACGGCCTCATGGCATTAAAAAGGTGGGTGACCCCGGCTGCGCCAGCCTTCATGCCCTCCGAGGCCTCTTTGAAAGTGGCCTCCGAGTGGCCCATGTTTACCCTGATCCCAAGCCCCGCGCACCTTTCTATAAGCTTTCGCGCCCCGGGCAGCTCCGGGGCGATGGTGATTATCTTTATGATGTCCTCAAAACCGGCAGTCAGCCTTTTAAGATCCGCCAGAGTAGCATCTTTGAAGGCGGAAGCGTCAAGCGCCCCGCACTTTGAGGGGTTAAGGAACGGCCCTTCCAGGTTGACCCCTCCTATCATTATGCCGTCCTTCAGGCCTTCCGCCCTGGCCATCGCCTCCCTAACCGCCTCCATCTGGGCGCGCATCGTCTTGGTGTCCGAGGGGTATATGGCGGGATAGATAAGCCCGGTGCCTTTTTTCGCGTGCAGCCGCACCATCTCAAGGACCATCTCCGGGTCTTTTGTCCTTGTGTCCCACGGGCCCATGCCGTGCGCATGGAGGTCCACAAAAGATATTTTCATTATCTGCCGGCTTTTGCTGTTTTTGACTTTTTTGTTTTTTCTTTTTCTTTGCCCCCGCCGTCAGCCTCATAGGGCGGGTTTTTGGAGATGTCTTTAAGCTTCCCTGGAGTAAGCGAGGCGGTTATCTTGAAGCCCGGATGCGCGTAAGCGTCGTTTCTTTTTATCAGAAGCCAGCCGTTTGGCGTCCTGCCGCCCTTCATCCGGGCAAGCGCAAAACTTCCTTTCAGCTTCCTGCCGTGCAGGGTGAACTCTATGATGCCTTCCTCCGGGCCGCCTTTTTCGAGCTCGAATTCCCCCGTGTCCCAGATGACCACCTCTCCGGCCCCGTACTGCCCCTCTGGGATTATGCCCTCCCAGCCGCCGTAGGACAGCGGATGGTCCTCCACCATCACCGCCAGCCTCTTGTCTGCCGGGTCCATGGAGGGCCCTTTGGGCACCGCCCAGCTTTTGAGCACGCCTTCCATCTCCAGCCTGAAGTCATAATGAAGGCGTGTCGCGTGGTGTTCATGCACTACGAATATCGCCATTTTTTTAAAAAGTCAAAAACCTCACTCCCGCCCAGTCTTCAAAAGCACAAGCAGCACGGTGCCTGCTATAAAAAGTATAGCTCCAAAAAGGGCCCATGGCGCGCCAGGCTCACGGCTTACCAGTATATAGGCGGCGGGGTAGGGGTCCGCACTCAATTCCTCCAGATAAAATCCGTACCCGCGGAAGAAAACCGGGTGGTTCGGGGAAAGGACCCCGCGCTCAAGCAACGCGCCTCCGGAAAAAAGCTCCACCTCGGCCGCCGGTTTCGGGCCGGGCTGCACGCTGTTTAAAAAGATGTCAAAGCCGGGCAGGCTGGCCGCGGCGCCCTGCGGAAGCTGGCCGGTGTACTTCGACGCCCCAAGGGAGCTCATGAGATGGGCAACCAGGATAAAAAGGAAACCCGCGTGTATGATCTGAGGGGCAAGCAGGGTAAGCAGGCCGCTTCTTCTGTTTTTGCGCCTTACGGACTCCAGGCTGCAGCAGAGGGTGTTTACGGTCAGAAGGGCCAGAAGCAATATGGCGGCCCAGAGCCACCAGGTAAGGGCAAAGGGGCCGCGGGTGAGCCAGAGGTAGAGCGGGAACCCCCCGTTCATCGCGCCGGAGACTTCCTTGTATTGCACCATGAAGAAGGAGCCTGCAAGCAGGAAGGCTATTTCAAGCCCCATCAGCCATACGGCCAGCCTCTGGGATATCAGGGCTTCCCAGAGGGTTTTGTTTTTTTCCATGCCTGAAGCGCAGTGGCCCGTCATTTGGCCCGTAATTTAAAAGGTATGGGAGCTTTTCATGAGAAGCCCCACCCCAAGGTATGTGAACAGCACCAGGACAAATCCCAGCACTCCGGCAACCGACGTGTTTTTCCCGTGCCATGCGGGCCGCAGGCGCAAATGCAGATAAAGGCTGTAATAGAGCCATACTATTGAGGTCCAGAGCTCTTTGGCCGTCCAAAGCCAGTATGTGCCCCAGGCCAGGTATGCCCATACCCCTCCCGCTATCATGGCAACGCTGAAAAGCAGATAGCCCGCCAGGATGAAGCGGTACTGGCTTTTTTCAAGCGCCGCTTCCCGCTGCTGCCCTTGCGAGAGGTACATCACCCCAAGGGCCGCGCCAATTCCAAAAAAGGCGTAGGAGAAAAAAGAAAGCCCCACGTGCAGCTCAAACCAGTAGGTGCTCAGCACCGGAGGAAGGACGCCTTCAAACGGGCGGGCGAACATGGCAAAAAAGCTGAAGAGGGCGGCCATCGCCGCAATCAGCATGCGGAAAGACCTTTCTCGATTTTTTTGCCCCCCGGCACCGGCGGGATACAGGAAGGAAAAACCGGCCAGGCTTGCGGCCAGGAATATAAGCGTATCGTGCGGACCCACAAGGGGGACCCTGCCAAGCCTGTGGTCCCTTATAAGCAGGTACGCCGTCTGCGTCAGGCACCCCGCCACAAGAAACCGCCTTTTAAATAATCCCCCCATGTAAAGCGGTACGGAAGCCCAGGCAAGCCATATTAGGTTCACCGGCCCCTCCCGTACTGTCCGCACCCGCTTACAGTCATACGAGCGCGGGTCATTCGGCCATAGGTCATTCGACCTCCGGAAAGACCTTGCCGGGGTTTAAAAGCCCCTTGGGGTCAAAGACGTTTTTGATCTGTCTCATCAGGTCAAGCGCTGCGGGCTTTATCTCCATTCCTATAAAGGGTTTTTTCGTCAGGCCCACCCCGTGCTCCCCGGAGATGGTGCCGCCAAGCTTCAGGACCTTTTCAAACATCTCCTTAATGATGTGGGATACATCCTTTTTCTCCGGAGGAAGCAGGTTTACGTGCAGGTTGCCGTCCCCCGCATGGCCGAAAGAGGCTATCGGAACCGACGTCCTTTTGGCCAGGGAGCCCAGCTCCGAAAGCATGCGGGCTATATTGCTTCTTGGCACAACTATGTCCTCGCTTATCTTGTGAGGGCAAATATGGTACAGGGCCGGCGAGATGCCGCGCCTTGCCTTCCACAGCGCCGCCCGCGCCTCTTCGTCATCGGCCATGGTCACCTCGGCGTCCAGTTTTTCGCATATCCCGATGACACGCCCGGCCTCATCCTTTATCGCGGCGGGGTGGCCGTCCAGCTCTATCAGAAGCAGGGCCCCGGCATCGGCGGGCAGGCCGACCGGGCTCCAGCCCTCGACCGCGGCTATGGAGTCCTTGTCCATTATCTCCAGGGTCCGGGGGATGATCTTTGCGGCAATGATGCGGGACACTGCCTCTCCGGCCCTGGCCGCGTCCCCGAACACCGCCAGAAGGGTAAGGACGTCCTCTGGAAGAGGGAGCACTTTCAGCCTGATCTTTGTTATGACGGCCAGGGTGCCCTCGGAGCCCGTCAGGAGCCGTGCCAGGTCATAGCCGACCACTCCTTTTGCCGTCTGCACCCCGGCGGTTATGACTTCCCCGCCGCAAAGGACTGCTTCAAGCTGAAGCACGTAGTCCTTTGTGACGCCGTATTTGAGCGCTCTGGGCCCTCCCGCATTTTCGGCCACGTTGCCCCCGATAGTGCAGAACTCCATGCTTGCCGGGTCGGGCGGATAGAAAAGCCCGTAGCCTTCAAGCTCTCTCTGGAGCCTCCCGTTTACCACCCCCGGCTCAACGGCCACGTTCAGGTTTACGTCGTCTATCTCCACTATCCTGTTCATGCGCTCGAAGCTGAGGACTATGGCCCCGCTGGAGGGCACCGCCCCGCCCGTCATGCCGCTTCCGGCACCCCTTGGGACGACCGCTACGCCGTTTTCCCATGAATAGCGCATCACCTTTGCCACTTCTTCGGTGTTCCGGGGCCAGGCCACCGCCGCCGGGGCCCCCTCCAGCCCGGAGCCGTCAAAACCGTAGGCAAACAGGTCTTCAGGCGTCGTTGAATACCTCTCTATGTCTAAATGAATGGGTGTTTTTGGCATCTCTTTAATTTAATATAAATACTTTCAATTTTAGATGATTTATGAAACCGCAGGCAACCGGTCCCCGGGTAAAAATACCCGTTTTGAAAAAAAAGATTCCTGTGGATTACAATATAGGGCGATGATAGGCATTGTCGTTTTCCCCGGCAGCAACTGCGACCATGACTGCTACCATGTCTTCAAGCATGTCATGGGCGTGCCTGCCAGGTTCATATGGCACAAAGAGGACAGGATACCCGAGGGGACGGAGGCCGTGGTCCTGCCGGGCGGGTTTTCCTATGGGGATTACCTTCGCACGGGGGCGCTTGCCCGCCTCTCCCCGGTGATGGGCGCCGTCCAGAAGTTCGCGGGGGCCGGGGGCCCGGTCATCGGCATCTGCAACGGCTTCCAGATTCTGGTTGAGGCAGGCCTTCTTCCGGGGGCGCTTCTCAGAAACAGCGGGCTGAAGTTCATATGCGAGGACGTGCACCTCAAGGTCACCCTCGAGGATACCGGAAGGTCGCCCTTCACAAACGCGCTTCGGAAAGGGCAGGTGCTCAGGCTGCCCATAGCGCACGCCGAGGGGAACTACTTCATAGACCCGGAGGGGCTCAAGGCCCTGAATGATAACGGCCAGGTGGTCTTCAGATACTCGACGCCCGAAGGTCTGGTTGCGCCGGAGGCCAATCCCAACGGCTCGGTCGAAAACATAGCAGGCATCATGAACCGGCAGGGAAACGTGCTTGGGATGATGCCCCACCCGGAGCGCTGCGCCGAGGCCATCCTTGGCAATACGGACGGCAGGCTCATTTTTGAATCCATACTCTCTTCCCTAAGTGGTACAAAGGCCGCATAAAAGGCCCCGCACCCTGATGAACCTCCGCATAAAAGGCGGCCCTGAACAAAATATCCCCTTGAAGGAGGGGCAAAGCGTCCTTGACGCCCTGAAGGCGGCGGAGATCTATTTGACCGCCTCATGCGGCGGGAAAGGCACCTGCGGCAAATGCAGGATAAAGCTGATCGAGGGGCGGGCCCGTACGGACGGCGCGGCAAAGCTTACCCTTGAGGAAAGGGAATCCGGTCTGGCACTGGCCTGCCGGACGTTCGCGGAAGAGGACATTGTCATTGACATACCCGAGAACTCAAGGATAGTCGTCGGGGACAAGATAGCCGTCTCCCGGGCAAAAGACCTTCTTGGTCTTGTGTCCTCAATGGGCGGCAGCGTCAGCCCCGCGGTAAGCGGGGCAAGGGTGGAGCTGGTGCCTCCCACCATCGGGGACCACACGAGCGACCTGGACCGCCTGAGGCTTGCCCTGGAGCCGCTCGGGCTCAAAGGACTCAATTTCTCCCGTGACTTCCTTTCAGGGCTGGGAGAGGCCCTGCGCACGGTAAACTGGCAGGCCTGCCTGCGCCATGCGGGAGGCTCCGCCGTTTCCCTCATGCCTGCCGGGGACTGCGGGAAAAACAAAAAATTCGGGGCGGCCGTGGACATAGGTACAACCACGATAGTCGTCTACCTGGTGGAGCTTGAGACCGGAAAGCTTATAGACGCGGGCTCCACGTATAACTCCCAGATACGCTACGGCGACGACGTTATCACAAGGATAGTCCATGCCACGGAGGGCGGCGGGCTGGATGAGCTTAGGGAGACCGCGCTTCAGGACATAAACGGCCTCATGAACGCCACGGCGCAGAGGCATGGGATAAAGACCAGCGATATAGAGCTGACCGTTATAAGCGGCAACACGACGATGAGCCATCTTTTCTGGGGGCTTCCGCCTGGCTCCATAAGGGAAGAGCCCTATGTGCCGGCGGTGAGCTATTTCCCGCTTTTGAAGGGCGCGGAGGCCGGGCTGAGCATGAACCGCTCCGGGGCAGTCTACACGATGCCCTGCATCGCAAGCTATGTGGGCGGGGACATTGTTTCCGGCGTGCTGGCCTCCGGAATGACCAGGAAAGAGGAGATAGCCCTTTTCATGGACATAGGCACAAACGGCGAGGTGGCCGTGGGGAATAACGAATGGCTCATGACGGCGGCGTGCTCCGCGGGCCCCTGCTTTGAAGGGAGCGGCATTCGCCACGGGATGCGGGCCACGGAAGGCGCCATAGAGTCCGTAAAGATAACACCGGGCATGGGCGTGGAGATAGGGGTTATCGGCAACAATCAGGCGAAGCGCGTTTCTGCCAGGGGCATATGCGGCTCCGGCATGATAGACGCCATATCGGAGCTGTTCCTTAAAGGGATAATCGACAGGAAAGGGAAATTCGTCCCGCGCGCGGACGCGCCAGCGGCGGGGGCGGGCAGCATCCGCCAGGGCGACTGGGGGCCGGAGTTCGTGCTTTTTGAGGGCCCGTCCGGAGCGGTGACCCTGACCGGGGTGGACATAGAGAACATCCTGCGCGCCAAGGCGGCGATATACGCGGGGGTGTCCACGCTTATAAAAGAGGTGGGGCTTGACCTGGGGGCGATAGAGAAGGTCTACATAGCGGGGGGCTTCGGGAATTACCTTAACGTGGAGAAGGCGGTGATCCTGGGCATGCTGCCTGACATACCACGTGAGAAATTCGTTTTCCTTGGCAACACGTCCATCACCGGGGCGTATCTTGGCCTTGTGTCCGAGGGGTTTTTAAGGGAGGCGGAGGAGATAGCCTCCAAGATGACGTACCTTGAGCTTTCTGTCTCTCCGGGGTTCATGGAGGAGTACATGTCCGCGCTCTTTCTGCCCCATACGGACTCAAGCCAGTTCCCCACGGTGGAGAGGCTTCTGGAAGGAAGATAGGACGGAAGTTTTTAGCCGTTTAGTCTTCTCCGTGCCGGGATGTCCGGCCGGCAAAATTTTTAAGCATTAATCCTGAAACAAAGCCTCTTTTTTGATTCATTTGCTGGCGGAATGTCCCCTCGCCTTTCGGGAGAGGGCTAGGATGAGGGAAGATTCTTTTTAAAGAAAAATAGGGGGTTGTCTCTGAATTTCATTTGGATCTGCCGGAGGGCGGAGGCAGGAATAAGCTGGAGGCCAAGAAATAAAAAATCTTCGTCCTTACGGAGTTCGAGGGGAGGGTAGGATTTATTATGGCAACAGGCCGTAACCGCTACCCTGCATTTGACGGATGGCGCGGGATCGCAATCCTTTGGATAGTAATAGGGCATGCCACTGTTTTTTATTCCTGGGTCCTGGCTGGACGGGGTCTTTTCTTTTATTCCTTAATTACTGGATTGCAACTGCCGTTACAAATCTTTTTCATATTAAGCGGTTTTCTGATCACCGGGTCTTTGCTGAATACGTCTGGCAAACCGGACCTTGCAAAATTTTTTAAAAAAAGGGCCTTGAAGATATTGCCCGCTTATTATCTCATGCTTCCGGTGGTATTGGCCGCCGGATATTTTTCCTCCCCGTTTCAAATGAGGACAACAAAAATGGTAGTAGAACCGGCAATGTCATGGACAATCGATCAGGCGCTCATTCCGGGAAGTTATTATCGCCTTTACGATGCAAAGGGCAACCAGGCTATCTTGAGGACCAATATGGCGCGGCACAGTATGATCGTGCAATATAATAAGTATTTGTGCAGATTTCGGGATGTAGTCCCTTTTTCAGCCTTTGGCCTGTACAATCCCGCATTACAATTACACAAGGGCGATGTAGTCACATTGAAATCGAGGAACTATTTATCGGAGCAATCAATAACCAATAGGCAGGATAAAGAACGCATAGCGCCTTATTTTTTACTGGGGGATGGCTTTTTGCCAAATAATCAGAGGCTGCAGATGTATAAGCAAACATGGTTCGTTACCGCTATAGCGGAATTCTATATCGGTTATTCCCTTCTCATCTTAGCCCTTTCCAAATTGGTTGTGGCAGAGGAGAAAAGAAAAAAGGTCTTGATGATAATTCTGGCCGTCCTGTTAGTTATTTCGAGTTTTCCCGCTTTTTCGCATTACTTGATGCCGCTTGGCCCGGCAGATAGGATCAAAATGTTAGAGACCGGGCCCATCCGGTTTTCCATCCTTTTGGGCTGTTTTCTAAAGATGTTAGAGCCGTATTTTTGGAAAAGGGAAAAGAAAAATTTTTTTTGCGGAACAGTCCTGCCGGTCATTCTGGTTTTTGCCGCAGTCGCGGTAATCTTTAATGGCCTTACTTATGCTCCTGCTTTAATAGCCCTTGCTTGGGCGGCGATCATAGGTGGCGCGCTTTGGCTGCCTGCCGCTTCCAGGTTGGCACTTGAAAATCCGGTTATACGTTGGGCTGGGAAATATTCTTACGGAATATATCTGTTCCACTGGCCTTTCATCTTTTTTTATTTTAGATATTTGTGCGGCTATCTACATCAAGGGAATTTCACGTCAATCCTGATTATCCTGATTGTTTCCGCTTTGTCTGGCGCCGGCCTGGAAAGGCTTGCAAATGGCTTTGTATCCGTTTTAAACCGGGTGGCTTGTTTGTTATTTGGACGCCCCCCCCTGAGCCATCGAGATGAACGGACAATTTCCAGGACAGGACTTTAACCCGACAGATAACTAACTGTTACTGGGTACGGACACTTCTCATTGTTGGGTTTCGATGCTCCGGCATCTCAGCCCAACCTACATTACTAAACTTTGCGTTAACAAAGCCTCACGGTTTGTCATTCCCGCAAGCGCCAGCGCGCCGGGAATCCTCCAGAAGGATTCGGGACAAGCCGGAATGACGGATAACGGCTGATTGAGGCTTTCCCAATGACCGGCTTAGTAACTTAAATCCGCTTCCGAAAGGAAGCGTGCCATTGTGCGGATTTCTAAAAGAAAAATATGGCATCTTTTTGGGCCTCCTGACAGAGTAAAAAGCAATCAAGGAGTGGAAAAATAGAAAAAGGGAACGGTTCTATTTATTGAGGCAGTAGATGATAGGGCCTCCAATTGAAAAGGAAATAACACTGCTATACTTTAAGATGAGGTCCAAAATTGAGATTTGAATGGGACGGGAACAAAGAGAAGGCCAACAGGCTGAAGCACAGGGATTGAACGGCAAAGTCCTTGTCGTTGTCCACACGTACGGAAAGATAAAAGGCAAAGAAACCGTTCGGATAATATCCACGAGAAAGGCTACCAAGCATGAAGAAGCAAAGTATTTCGAGAAGAGAGGATAATATCATAAAAAAAGAATACGATTTCTCCAACGCTGTTAAGGGGAAATTTTATAGACCAATGGAAAAGCTCGAAATCCCAATATACCTGGATAAAGAGGTCAAAGAGTTTTTCGGCAAAACGGCATCCCAAAAAAAGATCGGCCTCGACAAAGTTGTAAACACCATTTTGCGCAAGGAAATGGAGATGCTCAAGGCCATGGGGATTTAGGAGAAGGGCACACATCGCAAATTTCTTCTGGAAACCTGCGTCGGTCCCGAGCAATGCGACTATCAGAAAACGCCCCATACTCCTCACAATTTGAAGCGACTTCTGCGATGCTAGTTTCTGGACGAATCAATAATCCCACAACGGTATCTGGGCCTTTGAATTAGCGGCCAAAAAAATCTTAAAACTGCCTGAATGAACTGTTTGCATGGATAATTTCATGGTGTGACGAATTGTGATGAGGGGTGGCAGGTATTTTTGATTTAAAACCGGAGACTGAAAAGGAGTTTTTCCCTCAATCCCCGCTTCCCTCATCCCCCCGGGTGAAATAGAATTAATTATGCCCCTCGGTGAAGCCGGGAAAACAATATCAATGCCCTCCGGCGCCAAAACGGCT
>JAKAJM010000113.1 GCA_021813765.1 Nitrospirota bacterium | reverse complement strand
CCATAGACCCCTTTTATCTTACCTGGAAGGCAAGAGAGTACGACTGCTCAACCAGGTTCATTGAGCTTGCCGGCGAGATAAACACTGCCATGCCCTACAAGGTGGTCCAGGGGGTGTCCGAGGCCTTGAACGAGCAGGGCAAGTACCTGAACGGCTCAAGGGTGCTGGTGCTTGGGCTGGCATACAAGAAGGATGTGGACGATACGCGCGAGTCCCCTTCGTACAAGCTTATGGAGCTGCTTGAGGGCAAGGGAGCGAAGGTGGACTATAATGACCCGTTCATACCCTTTGCCCCCGCAACCAGACACTTCAAAATGGAGAAATCCTCTGTGCCGCTTACGGCCGCCTCTCTTGGCTCCTATGATTGCGTGCTGGTGGCAACGGACCATTCAGTCTATGACCCTTCCTTCATTCTGGAGCACTCAAGGCTTATCGTGGACACCAGAAACCTTGTTAAAAAGGAGCATGGGGACCTGAAGAAGGTCAGAAGGGCATAGGCGGTTTTTCCTTTTTTCAGCTTTTCTTTCGAGGCTTCAATTGGGAGGGCCGCAGTCCGATGGCCCTCCTTGTTAATACAGTCCACTCCCGGAAATGTCCAAGCCTGGCCTTCATTCATTGCACTTTAAAATGTCCCCGGAAAACTTTGCCTTGTGCCGGATGGCGCAAATGCAGTAAAATGTGAGTTCAGCTTTCACCTTTGAAGTCAAAAGATTCGGTTTTTTGGGGAAATCTTTTTGTAACCGGGGCGGGAGGACAAAGACATGAGATATTTTGAGGGAGAGCTCAAGGCCGAAGGGCTTAAATTCGGGATCGTGGTGGGCCGCTTCAACGATTTTATAACGGGAAGGCTCCTTGAAGGGGCAAAGGACGCCCTGTTGAGGCACGGGGCCGCCGATTCGGATATAGACGTTATGCGCGTGCCCGGGGCGTTCGAGATACCGCTTGTGGCAAAGAAGGCCGCTAAAAACGGCGGCTACGATGCCGTTATCTGCCTTGGGGCGGTCATCAGGGGGGCGACTCCGCATTTTGACTATGTGGCGGCCGAGGTCTCCAAGGGGGTGGCCCAGGCCTCGCTTGAAACCGGGGTGCCCATCGCCTTTGGCGTCGTTACCTCGGACACCATAGAGCAGGCGATAGAGCGGGCCGGAACGAAAGCCGGCAACAAAGGATGGGATGCGGCCCTGACCGCCATAGAAATGGCAAGGCTGCTAAAAAAACTCTCTTAGTTTTTACCTTTTTGTTTTTTGGTCTGGCTGTGGGAACCCGGCGTGCCGGTTTGTAAAAGGCCTTCCAATGTCCAAATGGCAGGATCTTTTTCTTTTTTTAATTTTTTTTAATGCGCTTTGTAAAAAAACGGTGATGAAACGAAGAAAAGCCAGAGAATATGCCCTCCAGATGCTTTTTCAGCTTGATTTCAACTCTGAAAAGCCGGGAGAGGGCTTTTATGCCTCGTTCTGGCATCCGCTGGACGAGCCGGACGATGTGCGGGCCTTTGCCGAACGCATCGTAGAGGGCACGGTGGACCACCAGGAAGAGATAGATTCGATAATCCGCAGGCACGCCGAAAACTGGGTGCTGGAGCGAATGGCGCTGGTGGACAGAAACGTCCTTAGGGCGGCGGCTTACGAGCTGCTTTATGAAAAGGATACTCCTCCCGCCGTCGTTATAAACGAGGCCCTCGAGATAGCAAAGAAATTCTCCATGAAAGAGTCCTCGGCCTTCATAAACGGAATACTGGACAAAATAGCCAAATCCGAAAGAAAAGCCGAAAGCTCAAATTAGTCCCCTTCACCCGGTTTTCTTGGATATTTCCGGCATCCTGCTAATATTTAGTTATGGCAGTGGCGGATTTTGCCGTTATCTCCGATATACATGGAAACCTTGAGGCGCTCGATGCCGTCCTTGCCGATATAGAGGCCAGGGAAACCGGTTCAGGGGGAAAGCGGCCGGTCCTGTTTCTTGGAGATGCGGCCGGTTATGGTCCTAACCCGAATGAGTGCATCGAGAAGATAAGAAAAGTTATTTTTCATGGCATCGCGGGAAACCATGACCGTGCGGCCACCGGGCAAACCGGCATAAGCAACTTCAACCTGTACGCCCAGGAGTCCATCCGCTGGACGACGGGCATACTCTCGCCGGAAAACAAGGCCTTTCTTGAAGGCCTCCCGCTTGTCTGTCAGATGGAAGAAGAGGGGCTGTTTCTGGTCCACGGGAGCCCATATGAACCGGAAAAATGGCATTACCTGCTTTATTTTTCCCAGGCCAGCGTAAATTTTGAGCATTTTGAGGAAAAGGTGTGCCTTATCGGCCATAGCCACTTGCCTTTCGTGATGGAGCGCTCGCCTTCAGGCCAGCTTATTGCCTACAGGGATGGAGCGGATCTTGATAAGGCCGGTTGCCGGTATATCATAAACGCAGGCAGCGTCGGGCAGCCCAGGGATGGAGACCCAAGGGCCTGCTACCTCCTTTTAAGCGGCGCGAGGGCCGAGTTCGTCCGCGTCTCCTACGATATAGAGGCAACGCAACAGAAGATGAGGGCGGCCGGGCTGCCCACGCCGCTTATTGAAAGGCTGCAAAGAGGACTGTGAAAAGCCGGAGGCCCAGGCTTTCCCGGGCCCCGAAAAAACAAAAAACCAAAGACCGGTTCAGTGTGCCCCGTGGATAAGAATGGGCAGACACCTGGTGCAGACCATCTTTTCCTGGCCCTCATGCACGCAATGCAGGTACACCCTTTCTACTTCCTCAGCGCCGCAGACAAAGCATTTAACCTTCATTTTTACCCTCCTCGGTAAGTGCGTTTATCTCGTTTATGATCTTGGCGGGGTCCATGTTGTGCATGGTCGCGCCAAAGGCAAGCGTTTCCACCTTCATGCCGGGGCAGGTGAAGCAACCGTTGCCGAAATACTTTTCTATTATCTTTTTTGCCTCCGGGCTGCGGCTTATTACCTCGCCTATGACGGAGTCCCTGGTCACCTTGTTTGTTGTCATCTGAAGCACCCTCCTTCCGAGCGGTTTCTTTTTATAAGGTCTTGTTTTTGTCCTGCTTTTATAATAACCCGCATTTGGTGTCCGGAACATGACAAATATCATACCTGATACCGTTTCCCTACACGGCAAGGCGAATCCGGAGGCCTTGTTGCCGTCTCCTCCAAAATAGTTTCCTCGGCGCTGTTTACACGTCCGGCACTGGGCCTGGTGGTGGATGAGCGGTACAGGGTAGAGATTCCCGATGCGTTTTCTCCTTCCACGCTGGAAGCAGTGCTCCAGGTTCTATCGCGCCTGTGATTTGGGACTACGGATCGGGAGTCAGGGTGTATCTGGCCGCAGGCTCGACAGATATGCGCAAGCAGATAAACAGTCTTTCGATCCTGGTGCAGGAGAGGCTGGAGCTTGACCCTTTTTCGGGCAGCGTGTTTGTTTTTTGCAATCGAAAGCGGTCGACGGTAAAGGCCTTGTACTGGGACAGAAACGGCTTTTGCCTTTGGCAGAAGCGGCTTGAAAAAGACCGGTTCCGGTGGCCTGAAACGGAGGAAGAAGTGCTAAGCATAAGTGCCCGCGAACTGAGGTGGCTTCTTGACGGGCTGGCGCTTGTGCAAAGCGGCGCGCACAAACAATTGCATTACTCATCGGTAACATAAAAAACCCGCTTTTTCTGTTTCAAAATTTCCACTCGTTTGGTATATTCATATGTGCCTTCTGAACTCGCAATACTCCGCAAAGAAAATTCAGAACTACAATCCATTCTTCATGAAAAGTCCGCAACGATCGAATCGCAAAATATAGAGATAGAGCGCCTTG
>JAKAJM010000112.1 GCA_021813765.1 Nitrospirota bacterium | reverse complement strand
CGGGGAGATATTCGAGGCCGCGGCCGTGGGCATGATACTGGCCGGGTTTGTGCCCGGAGGGCCGGGCATCCCCTACGCGTTCGAGTACGCGCTGAAATGCCTCGACATCGAGGCCAAGTACAGGAAAGGCGAAAAATGGGAGTACCTGCCCCAGCCCAGGTTCGACCACGGGGTATTCTAATAAAAAAATGCGGGGGGCGCGCCTTGAGGCGCGCCCTTCCCGTCCTAAGGCGAATGCATGTTCGGGTTTGAAGCGGCGCAGAAGGTTTTTAGCATAGGGAGCATCCGGATAGGCGGACCGGCCGGCAGCAACCCTCCGGTCCTCATAGCCTCCATGTTCCACAACAAGGACCGCATACTGGTGGACAGAAAAGGCAATTTTGACAGGCAGAAGGCAAGGGAGCTCATAAAAAACCAGGAGGAGCTCTCCCGCTCCACGGGCATACCGGGGATGGTGGCGATGGTGGCCAATACCCCCGAGGAGGCAAAGATATATATAGATTTCTTTCTGGAGACGGCCTCCGCCGGCATGCCCTTCGGAATTGACATGTGGGTGGCCGAGAAGCGGGCAAAGGCAACCGAATATATCGCCAAGCTTGGCGTTCAGGATAGATTCCTTTACAACAGCATCACCCCGTGGGACAAGGACATAAGCGGACAGGTGGCCAGGCTCAAGGACCTGGGTATCAGGAATGTCGTTGTCCAGGCATTCGATGACAAGGACCAGAGCCCGGCGGGCAGGCTCAGGTCGCTTGAGGGCATACTTTCGCAGGGGGCGGCGGACTTCGACACGGTGATAGTGGACACCTCCGTCATGAACCTGCCTGCCACGTCGCTGTCGCTTGTGGCGAACAGGCTCATCAAGGAGAAACTGGGGCTGCCCTGCGGCGGGGCCTACTCAAACGGCACCCATATGTGGAAGCAGTCCAGGGAGGTCTGGGGACTTGAAGGGTTCAAGGCGATGGACGCTGTGGCACAGGGCATGTCCTCCGTCCTCTGGAGCGATTTTAATTTTTATGGCCCCATCGTAACGGCACCGAGGATATTCCCGGCGGTGGCCACCGCGCATATCCTGCTTTCCACTCTTCTGTACGCGGAGACAGGCTCCATAGCCCCAGGCGGGGAGCTGCCGATAAGAAAATTCTTCCCGGATTTCATAGAGAAGCTCCTGTCCGGGGAGGCCAGGAAATAAAACAGGGAAAAGAAAAAAGGAAAAATTTTAAGAAATCATATCAGAAAGGGAAAAAGCCGATGGCAGAGACGAGGACAATGACGCCAAAAGAAAGGATCCTGAAACTTTTCGCTGGGGAAAAGGTGGACAGGCCGCCGTGTTTCAGCGGGATGGGAAACGCCACGACGGAAGGGCTTGGCAGGTTTGGATATAAATTTGCGGCCCTGCACTCAAACGCGAAAATGATGGCGGATGTGGCCGCCTCCACATACAAGCTGACGGGATTTGAGTGCGGTGTAGTGCCGTTTGACCTCTGCGTGGAGGCCGAGGCGCTAGGCTGCGAGATAAACGTCTATGCCCACCTGGACGATATCCTTTATCCGACGATCAAAAGGAAGATAATCCATAACGAGGATGAGATGGGCATAAGCATACCCCAGGATTTTACCCGGAGGGGAAGGATCCCTCTTGTGAAGGAGGCAATAGGGCTGGTGAAGGCCGACATCGGAGGTGACGTTGCCGTGGGCACATATGTGCTCGGGCCTTTCACGCTTGCGGGCCAGATAATGGAGCTGAACGACCTGCTTAAGCTTTCCTTCAAGAAGCCCGAGAAGGTGGGAAACCTCCTGGACATACTGGCAGATGCCATCGTGCTTTGCGCAAAGGAATTCGAGGAGGCCGGGGCCGATTACATAACGGTAAGGGAGATGGGGGCCACCTCCGATGTCCTTTCCCCTAGGGTGTTCAAGAACCTGATACTGCCTTATCTTAAAAAGATATTCGGGCAGCTTAGGACAAATACGGTCCTTCATATATGCGGAAAGACAAACGATATAGCCCCCTTCATGGTAGAGTCGGGCGCCTCCGCTATCAGCGTGGACCAGAAAAACGACGTGGCAGAGACCAGGAAGAAGATAGGAAGTGCGCTTCTGTTTGGCAATTATGACCCGTACAACATCCTGGTGGCCGGCTCCGAGGCCAATGTCCGCCAGGCCATCAGGAAGTGCATGGATGACGGGGTAGACGCGGTCTGGCCGGGCTGCGACATCTGGCCCACTGTGCCCATAGAGAACATAAAAGCAATGATGGATGAAGTTTTCAATTACAGGAGGCTAGCATGATAACGGAAGAAAAGAGGCAGGAGCTTTTGGAGAGGCTCAGAAATTCTGTCATTCAGTATGACGAGGACGGGGCCAAGGAAGCCTCGAACGAGGTGGTAGAGCTTGGGATGGACGCCAATGACGCCATCTTTAACGGGCTGGTAAGCGGGATGGAGGAGGTTGGCAGGCTTTTCGAGGCGCAGGAGTATTTCGTGCCAGAGCTGCTCATGTCCGCTGACGCCCTCTATGCGGGCCTCGACATCCTGAAGCCCCATGTGAGACAGCTTGACCTCGGGGTGAAGGGCTCGGTCGTCATAGGCACAGTCGAGGGTGACGTGCACGACATTGGCAAGAACATAGTGAAGATGATGTTCGATGTGGCGGGCTTCACCGTCTACGATCTGGGAAGGGACGTCCCCCTGGACAAGTTCGTGGAGGAGCAGTTAAAAACCGATTCGGACCTGGTCTGCCTCTCCGCCATGATGACCACCACAATGGTGGGCATGAAAAAGGTAATAGACGACCTGAGGGCGAAAAACCCTAACGTGAAGATCATGATCGGAGGGGCCCCGGTTTCCTCCGATATCGCGGGCAAGTGGGGCGCGGACGGTTACGCCAAGGACGCAAACAACGCCCTGAAGGACGCCATCAACATGGTCAGCTCGCTTAAGAAGATGAAGGAAGAGGCCGAAGCAAGAAAGAAGGGATGAAGATTTTTGGAATGAAGGCGGATGCGATGAGTAAAAAATTCCTTGAATTCGCACCCCGGAAGGAGAAAAAAACAAAAACTTTGGGGGCCGCCCTGAAGGCAGAGCTGGTTGCAGCGGGGGCCGCCGTAGTGGGGTTTGCGTGGGTGCAGGGTGCGGCTGGCGATGAGCTTGCTCATCTTCAAAACGCGGTCTCGATAGGGGTGGTGAAGAACCTGAATGAAGAGACGGTAAAACTTCTTATGTCCCTTCAAAGAAGAGCCCAGGCACTGCTTAAGGCCGGCGGATACAGATATTTTTGCATTCCGCCGGATTCCGACCGGATAAGGAATACCTTTGCCTCCAGGCTCTATCCCCTCCTTACGCACAAGATGGCGGCAACGCTGGCCGGACTTGGCTGGATCGGCAGGAACGGGCTTCTCATAAACCCTGAATTCGGCCCGCGCCTCTCCCTTGCCACGGTCCTCACGGACGCCCCTCTTGAATCAGACTCCCCTGTCACATGCAGCCGGTGCGGGCAGTGCACACTCTGCATGGATTTCTGCCCCTCGCATGCTATCGCGGGCCTGGACTGGTCCTGGGGGGAGCCTTACATAGAACTGGTCAAAACCAACAAATGCGCCGCCCACAAGGGGCGCGCAAGGGCAACCAAAGGGAAGCCGAACTGCGGCCTTTGCATCAGCATCTGCCCTTACGGCAGGAAGACCGCCCGGGAAACGGAAAAATAAAAATAAAAAAGATCGCGCTTTTTTTAAAGTTATTTATATGGAGGTAGCGGGATGAAGAAGCACAGAGTTATCTTTCAGCCCTCAGGCAGGAGGGGCTAGGTGCCGGACGGCACTGACCTGCTC
>JAKAJM010000052.1 GCA_021813765.1 Nitrospirota bacterium | reverse complement strand
CGGGAAGACCGTGGAGCTCCTTCAGCTTGCTGCCGCAGCCGCCGTGCGCTCGGAAGGGGCGGTCCATTCCCACGCAAAAAGGGCGCTTGCGGCAGGAGCTTCCAGTGAGGAGCTCTCCCACGCGCTTCTGGCGCTCACAAGCACCATAGGCTTCCCGGCCGTGGCCGCTGCCCTTTCCTGGGCCAGGGACGTGACCTCGAACATAAAAAAATAAAAATTTTCTTCTCCAGCAAGACAAAACCCGGATTTTGTGAGAAACTATTTCTGGCGGGAGATACCCTCTCCTTGCCGGACAGCTGAAGATTTCGCGCAGGCCGGAAAAATTCTTTCCCCCATTTTTATCGCTGGTTTTTAAAACAGCCGTTTACTGATAAGCAGGCCGGATCATACCGGCACGGGCATTTTCAGCCGTTTTTAAAAAAAAGAGGAGGCTTCATATAGATGTTTTTTTTAAGGAAGGGGCTGATCTTGAAGCACGCTGAAAAAAAAGGCAAGGGCGTCGTCATAGACTGGGGTGTAACGGACGCCAAATACAGCGGCTATGTCCTTTCAAAAAAAGAACGCGCGGACTCTGTAAGGGTATGGACGGGAAAACGCATAGAGGTCTGGCCGCTGGCCCAGGTCTTTCTGGAAGAAAGCTGAAAAAAAAACCTCAGGCGCCAAGCGCCTTAAGCCCCTCCAGCGTCTTTTGAAGCGAGGCCCTATCTTCCACATTGAAAGAAGCCGCATCCGGAAGCGTCCTTTTAAGAAGCCCCGAGAGCACCTTGCCCGGCCCCACTTCTATAAACACGCCTGCCCCCTCCGCCTGCATGACCTTCATGGACTCTTCCCATCTGACAGGGTTTGAAAGCTGCCTGACAAGCGCTGCGCGCAGGCCGTCAGGGGCGCTCAGGACTATAGCGTCGGCATTCCCGATCACCGGCACCTGGAGAGGCTTTATCTGGGCCTCAAGAAAAAGGTATTCAGAGAGCTTTTTCGCAGGCCCTTCCATGAGCCTTGAGTGGGACGGGACGCTTACCTGAAGCGCGATGGCCCGCTTGGCCCCGCGCTGCCTGGCAACATCCATGCACTCCCTCACGGCGGCCGCTTCCCCGGAGACGACTATCTGCCCGGGGCAGTTGTAGTTTGCGGCCTGGGCGTAGCCGCTTTGAAGCCCGGAGCATATTTCGTCCACTGCCTCCGCGGAAAGCCCCAGGACAGCCGCCATCATCCCCTGCCCTTCGGGCACCGCCTCCTGCATGAGCTTTGCCCTCATCCGGGTAATGCGCAGCGCGGAGGGAAAAGAGAGCGCGCCTGAAGCGACAGCGGCGGTGTATTCGCCCAGGCTATGGCCTGCAAGGATGTCCGGACCGACGCCCTCCGCGGCAAGCACCTTGAATGCGGCATATTCAGCGGCAAGAAGGCACGGCTGGGTGTTTACAGTGCTGTCAAGCTCCTCTTTGGGGCCCTCGAAGGAGAGTTTCGCCACATCGAACCCGAGGACCGCCGAAGCCTCCTCATAGACCTCCCTTGCCTGCGAAAAACCGTGGAAAAGGTCTGCCCCCATGCCCACGGACTGCGAGCCCTGGCCTGGAAAGATAAAGGCTTTCTTCATTTCCCGTCCTTGCGCTCCCTGAGCTTCTTCACAAGAAGCGGTATTATCTCGTTCAGGTCACCGACCAGGCCATATGTGGCGGCAGAAAATATGGGGGCCTCGGGATTTTTGTTTATGGCAATGATCACATCGGAAGACTGCATGCCCACCAGGTGCTGGACCGCGCCCGATATGCCGCAGGCGATGTAGAGTTTGGGGCAGACGGTCTTGCCGGTCTGTCCCACCTGGTGGCAATACGGTATCCAACCCTCGTCAACCGCGGCCCTCGACGCCCCGATGGTGCCGTTAAGAAGCTGGGCCAGCTCCTTGAGCATCTCGAACCCCTCTTTGCCTTTCACTCCCCTGCCGCCGGAGATTATTACATCGGCCTCCTGCAGGTTCACATTTACCCCGTCATCCTGCGCCTTCATGGTCTCAAGCACTTTGGTCCTGGCCCTGATGCCTTCCGCATCCACCTCTATTATCTCGCCCTGCCTGTCAGGCTCATACCGGCCCGCCTTCATGACCTTCGGCCTGACGGTAGCCATCTGCGGGCGGGTCCTTGGCGAAAGGATGCTGGCCATTATGTTTCCGCCGTATGCGGGGCGGGTCTGAATGAGGTTGCCCGTTTCCGCCTCTATCTCAAGGGATGTGCAGTCCGCGGTAAGCCCCGTTTTAAGCCTTGCCGCCACCCTGGGCAGAAAAGACCTCCCTATGGCGGTGGCCCCGGCCAGCACTACCTCCGGCCTGTATTTGCTGATGAGCCTTGAGAGCAGCTCCGCATTGGGTTCGTCCGTAAAGCCCTGGAAAATGGGGTCTCCGCAGTAATAGACCCTGTCCGCACCCCATTTCACAAGCTCCTGTGCCTCGCTCTTTGCCGCCCCGAATAAAACGGCGCAAAGCTCTGCGCCCCTTGCGGCGGCTAGCTTCCTGCCCTCCCCCAGAAGCTCGAAGGCAACCGGGGCTATCCTGCCGTCTCTCTGCTCGGCGAACACCCACACACCCTTCCAGTCGGCCATGTCTTCCACGGGGGCGACCTGTTCGTCCTTCTTCTCCATGATGGCGCCTTCGGGACAGCTTGACAGGCACGCCTGGCAAAGCTGGCAGTATTCCCCGATGCGCGCTACTCCGTCCTCCATCACTATGGCGTCATAGGGGCAGACGGTAATGCACGCCCCGCAGCCCATGCATTTTGTCTTATCTATCTTTAAAGGCATTTTTTCTCCACAAGTTCGTTTACAAGGGCGTCTATCTGCTCTTCAAGCGAACCCTCGAATTTTTTCCTTCCGCCCCTTGGCCCCGGCGTGAATATCTTTTTTACCTGCGTGGGCGACCCGTTAAAGCCCACCACCTCAAGCGGCAGCCCAAGCTCCGCGGCCCCCATCTTCTTTATCTCCGCCTTCTTTGCGTTCATCTTTCCCTTTAGCGACGGCAGCCTCGGGGTGTTCAGCTCCCGCACCACGGTGATGAGGGCGGGAAGCGAGGCCTCCACTATGTCTGATCCGTCGTCCATCATACGCTCCACCCTGATGGACTCCGGGGTGGCCTCGATTATCTTTTTCACATAGGAGACGTGCGGTATGTCCAGGAACTCGGCCACCTCAGGGCCCACCTGGGCAGTATCTCCGTCTATGGCCTGCTTGCCGCATATTATGAGGTCCGCCCCTATCTTCTTTATGACGCCTGAAAGGGCGCATGCGGTGGCAAGCGTGTCGGCCCCGGCAAACTCCCTGCCGGTCACCAGGAACACCTCGTCAACGCCAAGCGAGACGGCCTCCCGGAGCGACGCCTCCGCCTGGGGGGGCCCCATCGTTACAGTGCATACGGTGCCGCCAAGTTTTTCCTTTAAGGAAAGCGCGGCCTCGATGGCATGGGTGTCATATGGGTTTATGATGGAGGGCACACCTTCCCTTACCAGGGTGCCCGTCTCACGGTTTATCCTGACCTCCGCCGTATCGGGGACCTGTTTTATGCAGACAGCTATCCTCATTGCGCTTCCCTCCCGGAAAGCTTATGCAGGGACTTTGCAAAATTAACCGTATTGGCTCTCTGGCCCTTCGGGATACGCTCACCTTTCATTTTGCTTTCGCCGCTTCCTTTATTATGTTTTGCGCTATCACGTTCCTTTGTATCTGGTTCGTGCCCTCGTATATCTGGAGTATCTTTGCGTCCCTCATCATCTTTTCAACAGGGTACTCCCTCATGTAGCCGGAGCCGCCCATCACCTGTACCGCGTTGGTGGTCACGCGCATGGCCACATCGGTGGCGAAGAGCTTTGCCATGGAGGAAACCTTTGTGACATCCTTGGCGCCGCTGTCCGCATACCTTGCGGCCGCGTAGACAAGCGCCCTTGCCGCCTCTATCTCCGTGGCCATGTCCGCTATCATGTGCTGGATGGCCTGGAACCCTATTACCGGATGGCCGAACTGCACTCTCTGCCTTGCGAACTTCACAGCCTCGTCGAGCGCCCCCTGCGCAACGCCGACCCCCTGGGCGCCAACCCCGACGCGGGAGCTGTCCAGCGTCTTCATGGCCACCAGAAAGCCCATGCCTTCCCTGGAGATCAGGTTTTCCTTTGGCACGCGGCAGTCCTCAAAGACAAGCTCCCTCGTGGCGGAGGCCCTTATGCCCATCTTTTTTTCCTTCTTGCCGAAACTGAAGCCTGGCGTATCTTTCTCCACGATGAAGGCCGAGGCGCCCCTGGCGCCCTTCGACCTGTCGGTGATCGCGACAACGGTGTATATCTCTGCCTCCCCGCCGTTGGTTATCCACTGCTTGGTGCCGTTTATGACGTAGTGGTCCCCTTCGAGCCTCGCGGTGGTCTGTATGCCGCCCGCATCACTGCCCGCGTTCGCCTCGGTAAGGCCGAAGGCCACAAGCCTTTTGCCGGCCGCTATGTCCGGGAGGTATTTTTTCTTCTGCTCATCAGTGCCAAAAAGCAAAATGGGATAGGTGCCAAGGGCGTTTGCCGCATACGTTGTGGACACTCCCACGCAGGCCTTCGAAAGCTCCTCGACCGCAATTGCAAGCTCGAAGCTGCCCTTGCCCAGGCCGCCGTACTCCTCCGGGATGAACAGGCCGAAAAGGTCCGAGCCCGCCATAACCTTCATTATCTCCCAGGGAAACTCCTCTTTTTCATCGAGCTCCGCCCTTACTGGCACGACCTTCTCCTGCGCTATCTGCGCGCAGAGCTCTTTTATCATCAATTGTTCTTCGGAAAGGAAATAATCCATCTTTTCTTAAGCTCCTCCCCCGTTTTATTTTTTGCTCCGAACCAGTTCCTTATTCTAAATTAAACAGTTTTCCTTATTCCAATGCGCGGGCTTATTTTTCCCCAGCAAAAAACCGCCCTTAATGTATCTCTATTTCCGGGAAAAAGAAGGGTATCTCATAGCAGGCGGATTTCTCGCTGTCCGAGCCGTGCACCGCGTTGCGCTCTATGTTGTCCGCGTACGCGGCCCTTATGGTGCCTGGGGCGGCGTCCTTGGGGTTTGTTGCCCCCATGATCTGCCTTACCCTGGCGATGGCGTCCTCCCCTTCGATGACGAGCACCACGACCGGACCTTCGGACATGAAGGTGGCCAGGTCGTTATAGAACGGCCTTTCCTTATGCACTATATAGAAACGCTTTGCCTCCTCCATGGAAAGATGTATCATCTTGAGCGCCGCAACCCTGAGCCCGGCATCCTCGAAATATTTAAGCACCCCGCCTATGGCGTTCTTTTTGACCGCGTCGGGCTTGATTATGGAAAGGGTCCTCTGAACCATTTTTTTCGATTATCCTCCTTGGGACTTTTTTCTGTGTTTTATTTAAGAAGTCAAAAAAGCCAAAATTTATTTATGCAAGGCCAAGCAGCCCGGCCAGCTTGCCCACCGCGCTGACGGAGCGGTCAAAGGCGGCCTTCTCATCCGGGGTAAGCGGCACCTCCAGTATCTTCTCCACCCCACCTTTTCCAAGTATGACAGGCACCCCCGCATACACTCCCTTTGCGCCGTACTGCCCGTCCAGATACGCGGCGCACGGCATAAGCCTTTTTTCATCGAACAATACGGCCTTCACCATCTCGCAGGCCGAGGCCGCAGGCGCATAATACGCGCTGCCCGTCTTAAGGAGGGCGACTATCTCCGCGCCTCCGTTTCTGGTCCTTTCAATTATCTGCTCTATCTTCGCGTCCGGCAGGAGGGAGCCTACGCCCACCCCCTTTACGGAGATAAGGCTCCTTACCGGCACCATCTGGTCCCCGTGCCCGCCCAGCACCATGGCCTCCACGTCCTTGGGGGAGACATCCAGCTGCCAAGCGATGAACGAGCGCAACCTGGCGGAATCGAGCACCCCGCCCATTCCCAGCACACGCTCCGCCGGGAACCTGGAGGATTTCCAGGCAAGATGGGCCATGGCGTCCATGGGGTTTGTAACCATGATTATTACCGCTTTGGGCGAATGCGCCGCCGCTTCCGCGGTGACCACCCCGATAATGGAGGCGTTTGCATGCAGGAGGTCGTCCCTGGTCATGCCGGGCTTTCTGGCAAGCCCCGCGGTTATGACTATGACGTCCGAACCGGCCGTGTCCTCTATGACATTGGTCCCTTTGATCGAAAAGGACGAGCCCCAGAGAGGACAGGCCTCCCCCATGTCGAGCGCCTTGCCCTGCGGCACGCCCTGCGCGATGTCGTACAGCACAACATCGGATATGCCGCCCATCACAAGGTGCTGGGCAAGAGAGGCCCCCACGTTCCCAGCCCCTATTACCGAAACTTTCTTTCTTTTCATCTCAGCCTTTCAATATATAAAGGATATGGATTATCCAAAAAATAAAGGTTAATTATAAAGAACCAAGGCAGGGAATCTCAAGTTATCGCACGGGAGTCGAAAGCTCTTTTTGCCTTTTTCTGTTCAAGTTAAAAATTCCAACCGATTGTTTTTAAATCATTTTTTTAACCCAGCTGTTCAAATGTTCCTGAACACGGCCAAAAATTCCTTATGGACCCGGGCCATGGCACTGTCCACGTAAGAGTTTATATGATCGGTTTATGCGGCCTGGCGCCTGGAAAATGATTCCCTATGAAATATGACATTTCCGCAAAAGCCATTATTTTCAACAGTTCGTCCAGAAACCCGCGACAGTTTCAATTTTTGAGAACTGTTTTATATCGCTCGAAACAAACACATTTCGGAATCTTGGCGAAGAGAATGAATTCTAGTGGGCTTACCTCATCCTGCGCCTATAGTAATTAGAAAAAAACCACAAGCCATATAGGGACGCAGAACATATTTTAACTTTGACTCTCCAGTAGGATGGAGGGTTTATAATTAATCATGTCCAGGCATTTTATAGGAGATATAGCCGGGAAGTTCGGGCTCAATCCGAGGACGCTAAGATACTATGAGACCATAGGAATCCTGCCAAAAGCGGGGAGGACCGAAAGCGGTTACAGGGTTTATGGCGACAGTGCCGTCGAGAGATTGGAATTTGTTCTCAAGGCCAAGAGTATCGGTCTCAAGCTGGATGAAATCAAAAAGATTATAGACCTCCATGAAAGAGGCGAAGTGCCCTGCGAATGCACGAAGGATTTAATAAGGGGCAAGATAAATGAAATCGAGGAGAAGATAACCAACCTTTTGGACCTGAAAGGAAGGCTTGAAAACCTCTTGAAACTTAAAAAGCACAGAGTCGCCACGAAATCCATCTGCCCGATAATCACCGAATCGCAAAAAAGCCCTTGACTCTCCATCCGTCTGGATAGTTTAAGCTTGAATTAAAAGGAGGTGGCGTATATGCCAAACAAAAGAAAAGTAGAGGTTTTTACGGCAGGATGTCCGCTTTGTCATGAAACCGTTCAGCTCGTAAAGAAGATTTCCTGTCCAAGCTGCGATGTGAAGGTTTACGACTTGAGGAAGGAAGGGATGGACGAGGCGAAAAAGTACGGCGTCAATTCCGTGCCCACTGTAGTCGTGAACGGGAAGATTGCCGAATGCTGCTCAAGGAAAAAGCCCAATGAGGCCGATCTCCGGGCGGCAGGCATAGGGACACCGCTCTAATGAGGAGGGGCCGGTACGGCCCCCTCCCTATTTGAAAGGCAGGAATTTTGTTTTCCATCGGCAATTTTCAGATATTATCTGGCGGGGCTTCAGCTGCGGGGTTTCTCATGGTTTTTCTGGCGGGGGCCGCCATGGCCCTGAACCCTCGTTCTGCCGCTGTCATTCCGGTGGTCGCAGGCTATGTGGCGGGTACGGAGAAACGGACATCTGCAAGGAAACCTCTTCATTTGGTTTCTGCCTTTATACTGGGGATGATGGCCGCAGACGCGCTGCTGGGAGTCCTTTTTGCCTATATAGGCCACCGGGTCTCGATGGTCTTTGGACCCAGATGGGAGCCGGTCATAGGCGTTATGCTCATCATATTAGGCGCGAGGTGGCTGGGGCTTCTCCGGTTCAGAACCTTTGGGATCAAACTGCCTGATAAAACCGCGGAAAACGGATGGGCCAAAACCACATTCGGGGCCTTTCTGCTAGGCATTCCTTTTTCCATGTCCTTTTGCCCTTTTTGCATTCCTTATCTGCTTACCATTCTTACAGTCGCTGCAGCAACAGGCAATATCTGGTACAGCGCTGTCCTTATGGTCTTTTTTTCACTCGGGCGAGGCCTTCCGCTTTTGATAACGGGGGTTTCAGTCGGGGCGCTCAAGCACTCGCATATTCTGCGCCGCTATGTCCCTGCCTTTGAAAAAGCCGGAGGTGTACTTATGGTGCTTATGGGAGTCTATTACCTTTACAATTTCAGCCGTTATTTTACGGTCCTCTAAGGAGAAAACAAGAGTGAAAAAGAAAATTTCCCCCATTCTCCCGTTTATCATAATAGTTTTGCTTATGGCAATGGCCGCTTTCTCTTCAAAGGCGTTCTCAACTGCCATGAAATCTCTCGATATTAAAGTTGACAATTTATATTGCATCTCATGTGCCATGAGGATAAAAACCGCTTTAGACCAAATGCCGGGGGTAGGAGATGTCCGGATTTCAGTCTCTTCAAAGAAAATCCATGTGGCTTATGATGACGCCAAGATTCCGCAAAATCAGATCCTGCAAAAAATAAAGGATTTGGGGTATAAGGCGGAGGTGATAAAGCACTAATCTTTCTGTCAAATTTTTCCTTGGAGGGGCAATGGCGGAGCCCCACACCCTAAGGGCGGGTATGCGGGTAAGAACGGACCATCTTCCTTGCGGCATCAAGCGCCTGCCGCCTGCTGTTTATCTCTCCCTTGAGCCACCTGAGCTCCACATCCTCAAGCACCTCTTTGAAAAGCGGCGAAGGCTTGAGCCCAAGCTCCGTCTTGAGGTCCTCCCCGGTTATGGGCCGCCTGCCAAGCCTGGGCCTCACCGCTTTGATGTAATGAGAGAGGGCGGCCTTTGAAAATTCAAGGAACTCATGCCCGGCCTGTTCGTCCCCGGCCCTGAAAAAGGCATAGGAAAACAGGAGGTGCGCATATGTCTCGTCCTCCAGGTCCCTGAAGACCGCGGCTAATGCGGCGCCGCGCGCGCCTCTTGAAAAAAGGCCCCTGAACCTTGCCCTGTAGGCGGATAGCCTTTCCATGAACGCCTTCTCCTTGTTTGAAAGCACAAGCCTCTGCGTGGCCCTTCCGCCCGAGCCTGCCGCAAGCACGGCAAGAGCAAGGGGAAAACTCATCTCCCTGGCGGCATGGCCCAGTTTTTCGTGGAAGGGAAAAAACCTTGCCCGCTTCCCCTCGAGCGCCCTGAAGGCCGGCAGGTTCGCTCTTCTGAAGCCTGGCAGCACCTCCCTTAGCGCCCCGTCCCTGAACATGCGCTCAAGCACCCTGCCCGCTCCACGGGCGGCAAGTATCTTTCTGAGCTCATCGGTGATCCTCTCCGCGGCAGGCGCCTTAAGGAGGCTGGCCAGTTTTTCAAGGATTGAAGCCGACTCCTTTTCTATCCTGAAGCCATATGCGGCGGCAAACCTGTAGCATCTCAGGATCCTCAGCGGGTCATGCACCAGGTTTTCCTCCGAGACTATCCGGACGACCCCCTTCATAAGGTCTTCGGAACCGCCGAAAGGGTCTATCAGCCTGCGTGATGAAAGGGGGAACGCCATGGCGTTTATCGTGATGTCCCGGCTTGCCAGGTCCTCCTCGATGGCCGCCCCCCTCATCCTGGATATGTCAATATGCTCATCCCCCCGGACCACCCTTGCCGTCCCGAAGCGCTCATCCAGAAGAACGAAGGTGCCCCCGGCCTGCTGCGCAAAGCTGCGCGCGGCCCTCACCGCCCTGCCCTTCATGGCTATGTCTATATCCTTTGGCTTCGCTGCCCCTGCAAGGATGTCCCGGACGGTGCCTCCCACTATGAAGCAGAAGCCGTTCATCCCTCTTTCCCGGACAAACTTCCTGAAATCGGTCAAAAGCCCGCTCATCCTTCTATGAGAGTCCAAATGAAATGAAAAATCAAGAAATTTTGTAATATAATAGTTCAATTCACAAAAGGAGGAGCCGGAGAAAACCATGGTTACTGTCTACTACGAGAAGGACGTGAAGCTTGATATCTTAAAAAAGAAAAAGATAGCTGTCATAGGCTACGGCAGCCAGGGGCACGCCCACGCCAACAACTTGAGGGAAAGCGGCATGAATGTAACCATAGGTGTGAGGCAGGGGGCAAGCTGGGACAAGGCGAAAAAAGCCGGCTTCACCGTCAAGACCCCGGCGGATGCGGCAAAGGGGGCCGACGTGGTAATGATGCTCCTGCCCGACGAGACAATGGCCAAAACCTATAACGCGGAGATCGCGCCCAACCTGAAAAAAGGCGCTTATATTGCCTTTGCGCACGGCTTCAATATCCATTTCGGCCAGATAGTGCCCGAGGCCGGCATAAACGTCTTCATGGCCGCCCCCAAGGGGCCAGGCCACCTCGTGCGCTCCGAATATGAAAAGGGCAGCGGCGTGCCCTGCCTCATAGCGGTGCACCAGGACCCTTCAGGCGACACAAAGAAAGTCGCCCTTGCGTACGCCTCGGCCATAGGGGGCGGAAGGGCCGGGATACTTGAGACCACCTTCAGGGAGGAGACCGAGACGGACCTTTTCGGGGAGCAGGTGGTCCTTTGCGGCGGCCTCACATCCCTGATACAGGCCGGGTTCGAGACGCTGGTGGAGGCCGGATACAGCCCGGAGATGGCCTATTTCGAATGCCTGCATGAAGTGAAGCTGATAGTTGACCTCATATACGAGGGCGGAATAAGCAACATGCGCTATTCTATAAGCAACACCGCCCAGTACGGAGACCTCACCAGGGGGCCCAGGATAGTTACCGAGGACACCAAGGACGAGATGAGACAGATACTGGACGAGATACAGTCCGGGGAGTTCGCAAGGGAGTGGCTCCTTGAGTGCAGCGTGAACAAGCCAGTGTTCAATGCTCTCACCAGGCGCGGCGAGGAGCACCCGATAGAGGAAGTGGGCAAGAGGCTGCGCGGGATGATGCCCTGGATGAAAAAGAAAAAGCTCGTTGACAGATCCAAGGCGTGATGGGATTCGCTCCCGAAGGATATCCATATTTTGCCTTTTTCGGCGCGCTCACGGCTCTGGTATGGGCGGCCTGGGGCTGGCCGGCTGTTCTCCCGGGCCTGCTTCTTGCCTTCATGTTCTATTTCTTCCGGGACCCGGAAAGGCGCACTCCCGATGAGGAGGGCTACATCTGCCCCGCAGACGGCAAGATCATAGTGTCCGAAAACCTGTACGAGGACAAATACCTTAACAAGGACTCGATGCTCGTAAGCATATTCATGTCTCCACTGAACGTGCACGTGAACAGGGCGCCGTGCGACTGCACGGTCAGGCTTGTAAAGTACAACAAGGGCTCGTTCAAGTCCGCCTGGAGCGACCACGCCTTCCACAAAAACGAGCACATCTCCATAGTCATGGAGGAGGCGGGAGGCGGGAACATCCTTGTAAGACAGGTGGCGGGCTCCATAGCGCAGAAGGCGGTATGCCGGAAAAAACCGGGCGATGTGCTTAAGAGGGGCGAGCGGTTCGGCATCATAAAGTTCAGCTCAAGGGTGGATGTATACCTGCCCCCTGATGTTACCCTGCTTGTGGCAAACGGAGACAAGGTAAGGGCCGGGGAGACGATCCTGGCCAGAAAGGCCAGATGAAAGGCGGGCTGCCCCCGCGAGGGGCAGCCGGGTTTGATATGGTGTTTAATATAAGGGCTTGGGGCTTCCCCGGATGAAAAAGGGCATCTACATACTTCCCAATGCCCTCACGCTTACCGGCATGTTCGGGGGGTTTTATGCCATTCTTGCCGCCCTCCGGGGGGATTTCATCCTGGCCTCCTGGGCGGTCCTTGCGGCGATGATCTTTGACGGGCTTGACGGCTTTGTGGCCAGGCTCACGGGCAGCGCCTCGCGGTTTGGCATAGAGCTTGATTCCCTTTCGGACCTCGTGGCCTTCGGGGTGGCCCCCGGGGTCATAATCTACCGGTCCTCCATAAGCCCTTTTGGGCGGGTCGGCCTGATGGCGGCCTTCCTTTACGTGGCCTGCGGGGCGATGCGGCTTGCCAGGTACAATGTCCAGATGGTGACCGCGGAGCGCAAGTCCTTCACCGGGGTACCGATACCGGCGGGAGCGGTCATCCTTACGACCCTCGTCATCTTCGCAAGCAAAATGGGCATAGACCTCGCGGGCAGCTACCTGGTTCTGCTGCTTACCTTCGTCGTTTCGCTTTTGATGGTCAGCACTCTCAGGTTCCACGGG
This sequence comes from Nitrospirota bacterium, assembly GCA_021813765.1. Lineage (GTDB taxonomy): Bacteria > Nitrospirota > Thermodesulfovibrionia > Thermodesulfovibrionales > JdFR-88 > JAKAEG01. Next base: position 5,755 of record JAKAJM010000052.1, on the reverse strand, counting down.
ATGAAGGAGATAAATTTCAGCAAGAGGAAACCGTTCTGGTTCCTGGTGCTGGCGGTGACCGTAGTGGTGGTGGTCGCAATGCACCCGGAGGTCGCGCTTTTCATCTGCGCCATGGTCTACCTGGTCGCGGGGCTTATAGAAAACGCGTATCTTTTTGCCACGAGAAGAAAGAGGTACAGATCAAATGAGGCGCATTAGGATTTTCGACACGACACTGAGGGACGGAGAGCAGTCCCCCGGGGCAAGCATGAACGTTGAGGAGAAGGTGCAGGTGGCGCGCCAGCTTGCCCGCCTGGGTGTGGATGTGATAGAGGCAGGCTTTGCCATAAGCAGCGAGGGGGATTTTGAGTCCATAAAGAGAATCGGCGGCGAGGTAGAGGGCCCGGTGATAGCCAGCCTGGCCAGGGCCAGGGAAGCGGACATAAAAAGGGCCTGGGAGGCGTTGCGCGATATGGAGGAGTCCAGAAGGAGGATACACACCTTCCACTCGACCTCCGACATCCATCTCAAGCACCAGTTCAGGATAAGCCGGGAGGAGGCCCTGAAAAGGTCCGTCCAGATGGTGCAGCTTGCAAAGAGCCTGGTGAGCGACGTGGAGTTTTCCCCCATGGACGCAACGCGCACGGACCTTCATTACCTGGCGGAGGTCGTAAGCGCGGTCATAGCGGCCGGGGCCTCCACCGTGAACATCCCGGACACCGTTGGCTATACCGTGCCCGCCGAGTTTTTCGAGATCATAAAATACCTGATGGAAAACGTGCCCAACATCAAAGACACCGTCATATCCGTCCACTGCCACAATGACCTTGGGCTTGCGGCGGCAAACAGCCTTGCCGCCGTCTCCGCCGGGGCCGGGCAGGTGGAGTGCACGATAAACGGGATAGGCGAGCGCGCCGGCAACTGCTCCCTGGAGGAGATCGTGATGGCGCTCAGGACCCGCAGGGACTTCTTCCAGGCGGACACGAATGTGCGCTCTGAGGAGATCATGCGCTCAAGCAGGCTTATAACCAAGATAACCGGCATCTCCGTGCAGCCGAACAAGGCCATCGTCGGGGCCAACGCCTTTGCCCATGAGTCCGGCATACACCAGGACGGCCTGCTCAAGGAAAAGGCCACCTATGAGATCATGCGCCCGGAGAGCGTGGGGCTTGGGAGCACAAGGCTTGTGCTGGGCAAGCACTCGGGAAGGCATGCCTTCAGGACAAGGCTGCAGGAGCTTGGGTATTCCATGCCTGAAGACGAACTGGAGAGCGCCTTCCAGAGGTTCAAGCGGCTGGCGGACCAGAAAAAAGACATCTACGATGAGGACCTGGAGGTGCTGGTCTCGGAGACGGAGCTTTCAAGGACCCCTGAGATATATTCGGTCGTTGAGCTCCATATCTCAAGCGGTACATCGGAGAAGCCAACGGCAAGGCTCAGGCTTAAGATCAGCGGAAGCGAGGCGGAGCACACATCTGCCGGCGACGGGCCTGTGGACGCCACTTACAAAGCCATCGCGGCGCTCACCAGGACCAAAAGCACGCTCCAGAAGTTCGAGGTGAAGAGCATCACCGGCGGCATGGACGCCATCGGGGAGGTCTTCGTGACCCTGGAGGAGGACGGAAAGAGCGTACGGGGCCAGGGCGCGGACACGGACATCATAGTTGCCGCGGCAAAGGCATATGTGAACGCGCTCAACAAGCTGGCCGCGAAAAAGGCCCAGGGAAACGAACTCAGGCCGGAGCTCTAAAACAGGCTGCCCAGCCGGGGCCCAATAACCCGCGAAAGATTTTCCGGATTTCAGCCCCCCCCCAAAAAAACAGGCCGGGAATGTTCCGGCTTCCCTGGAGTGTATTTCCGCATTTCTCCGCAACGGATTTTGTGCCTACAGTCACTGACATTATCAACTGCAGGGTGGATAATTGACTAAGGTTTGCGATTTTTTTTAAAAAAAATTGCAAAGCCATCGAAAAGGCAAACCCCGGGTAACCGGGCGACGCAAAGCTACCTGTCCCGCCCAGGCGGGATCGAGGGGCCGTCGAAGTGGCTGAAGTGTTTTTATTCGCAAAAAGCCCGCCTTTTCGAAGGCGGGCTTTTTTATTCGTGAATTTTTTACGAAAAAAAAGGCCCTTACCTGCAAAAGTGATTGGTTTTAATACATATATGGAGGTATCGGGTCATGAGTAAAGCGTATGTGAAGGTAGGGGTTTCAGGGGATATCGTGCTCGACAGAAAAATTCCGGATGCCCTTATTCGCGGAGTATGCAAGGATTTGTCAAACGGAGATAAAGCCTTATATCGGCGGCTCCTGGGGTTATGCCGTGTTTCCCGGAAACTGGGCTGCAAGGAAATCCACTTTAGCGCATAAACATGCCCACTCAGTATTAAGGGCTCATAATAAAATTTACAGGCATGAGTCTTTTTATGTCATGTCCGGGCCCCCCCTCTTTATTCGTAATAAAGACAAAAATGGGGCGGGCATCAAATGGCGCTAATGTAGTGCGTCTCCAACGCTTCTTTACATTTGGTTCAGGATTTTTTGCCGTCATTCCCGCAACGAACGGAAATCCTTCCTCGCCTTTTACTGGACAAAATCGGGCGCCGGGGAAAATCGGCTCCTTTTCATCTCAAGTTTCCATGCCATACGAACCCCTGAAGAGCTTCTTTTTCAATGAATCGGGCCAGGATCCAGCCTTTTTTCCATTTGCCATTTGCGCCTCTGAATTTTATTTTGACCCATTCATGTTTTTTACCTAAAATTCTGACCTCGGCCTCGCCTTTTAAAGTTGCTATCAACAGGCTTCGCGCGGAAGGCGACAACATGACATCAACTTTCACGTATTGTTGCTTTATTCTGGTTACTGGCACTATTGCCCCGGCAATTTTGTGTTTTTTTATCGAACGGGCCTTTTTCCAGGACCTTTGGCCTTTATGTCCGCCATGTACGGGACTGTAAACCATTGCTGCATATTTCACATAGATGATTTCCTGCGAAGGATTATTGGCCAATCTTACAAATGACGGCTGTATCCTCCTGCCAAGGTCCCGATAAAAAATAAGACGAATCATATTGGCCCCTTTCGGCAGTTTCTTTCTCTCTAAAATAAAAAATTTTTCCTGCCAAAAACGGACAATCGTCCTCACCTGGACCCCTTCATTTACTTTTTCAACTGAAACATCCAGCTCATAATAAAAGTTTGCGCTACCCTGCCCTCCGCCCGTTAATGAAACGTCATTTAACCTTTTTTTAACCGTTCTAATGAGCCCGGCATCTTTATCCGCCATATAAATGCCTTCATGCATTTCCGAAAGAGCGCGCACCGTTGAATCCCAGATCGCTTTATGGTTTTGCCGGTAAATGGCCGCCACTGGCGCCGACCTGCCAAAATCTATATCCGGATATTGTTTCCGGAAATCAACTGCCCTGCAAGGCTTATCTGCCGTAATGCATGGATTTTTCGCCTTCTCACCGGTTTCATATCATGAGCGGCAAGCCTTTTTATTTTTTCCTTGCCCATCCAGGCATGTCCATAGAATATTTGCTGGCGTCGACCGGCAATATTTTCTGGATGCCAATGCTGAGTTCCAGTCTCTATCTCAGTCTCTATGTCGATGAATTTTTTGGAGTGTGCATAATCTTGCTGGCTGCATATTCCATATGGACCTTTCTTAAAGACAGAAAATACGGAAGCCATCCGTTGCCGGTCACTCTGATATTGTTTGGACTGTTATTTGAATTCGAACTGGTTGTCGGCCGGTCAGGATTTGGCGTGATGCAGGCTTCAAGCTCCAGATATACCACGTATGGCCTCGTTCTGCTTGTGGGCATTTACCTTCATCTTTCAGCCGGCAGACCGGCGAAGCATACTCTGCGATCATATATGAAAACAGCGGTTGTCATGCTGCTTTTTTTTCAAATGATCGCGTCATTTATGACAGGGTCCGTGATGGGACAATACCATAAAAACCAGGTCATTATTGCAAATGAGATCCTGGCGCACTACACCACGGCCGATCCGGCCCTCATACAGAGATATTTATATCCCAATATCCAACAGTTCTATGAATATGCATCCATGGCCAAGGAAAGCAAGCTTAGTATTTTCAGCTCCTTGCCGAAATGAGTGAAAAATACACATTCGGCATCATCGGCAACAACCGTTCAGTCCAGAATTCAGGTGCTTGTTTCCTCGCGGTCATATTTCGGCTCTGATTCCTAAGACTGACACCGGCATCCTCATTTTTCATCCTCCCGCCTCAGGATCTCCAGGGTCAGCACGTCGGGCTTCCCGCCAAAATATTTTTCAAGCGCGTCCCTGAATATACGGTTTCCCCTGGTGGCACACATGAACAACGTCATCGAAGAGCGGAACTTGAGGTCATCCGGATAGCCGAATATCTGCTGCGCGTTCCGTCCGGCCAGGCCTGCGACAATTCTGGTGCATTGCATCAGCCTCGCCCCCAGGACGTCATGGCCCAGATAAGCCTCCGCCTCCGGCCGCCCCGAAATGGCAAACCGCCTGGCCATGTCGCTTTGGCCAAGGCCCCTTATCTGCGGAAATATGAACCACATCCAGTGGCTGCGCTTTTGCCCGGCCCGAAGTTCGGCAAGGACTTCCGGATAGACCCCGTCCTGCGCTTTGACGAAGCGTCTCAAATTATAAATATCTTCCGGCTCATTCATAAAAAATATTGATATAAATAAAAAAAGAATTTAATATATTAAAGGTTTAATAATGATGTACTTATTCACAAAAAGAGGCTTTCGGCTTTCAGCCTGGCATGGCTATTTCTCTTGACTATAAAGGTTTCAGCTCCTTACTGAAGCGGAAGTTGGGCACGGACAGTCTCCTGGTAGCGGGCCTTAAACTCCTGCCTGTTCTCGCCGCTGCCTGGTTACTGGCCATACTGGCCCTGCATGCGCTCGGGGTGGATGCCGCGGTCGCAGCGTCCTCCCTTTTGCCGGTTGATATCCTTGCCCTTAGCGCCATCTCTTTCGTAGCCGTATATATGCTGCTCGTTTTCAATCCGTCCAGCCACACGGCTGAACAGGTTGAAACGAATAAGGCCTTGACAGAGGACCTGGGGAAGTCCGAGGCCATACTCTCGGCCATTGGCGATGCCATTTCGATACAGGACACCGGTTACAGGATAATTTACCAGAACAATGCGGCCGTTGACATGGCCGGTGTGCAAAAGGGCAAATACTGTTATGAGGCATACGAAAATAGAGGCGGAGTATGCGGCAACTGCCAGTTGAAGATGGCCTTTGAGGACGGCAAGGTCCACCGGGCGCTAAGGGAGATTGGGACAGGCAACGGTCTGAGATATCTGGAGATCACGGCCTCGCCCGTCAAAGACGCCGGCGGAAGGATCACTGCGGGCATCGAGGTGGTGAGGGACCTCACCATGCGCAGAAAATTCGAAATGGCGTTCCACAAGACCGACGGGACGCTGAGGTCGCTGGTGGATGCGTCGCCCCTTGCCATCATGGGCCTTACGCTTGACGGCGTGGTCACCACATGGAACCCTGCCGCCGAGCGCATTTTCGGCTGGAAAGAGGCTGAAGCGGCCGGGCTGGTGAACCCTACCGTTCCTGAAGACAAACGGGAAGAATTCGAAGAACACCTTGGCTTGATCAGGAGCGGGAAGAGCATAACCGGCATCAGGGTCAAAAGGAGAAAAAAAGACGGCTCTCACGTCGACCTTAGCCTTGCCGTATCGCCGGTCAGAGACGAAAACGGCATAACGGGGATGATCGCGCTCCTTGAGGACA